>NZ_JAWOAN010000216.1:0-5253 GCF_046498525.1 Yoonia sp. | reverse complement strand
GGCCGTGCGAACTGCGATTATTCGTTCCACATGGCCGTGACATGGTGGGGCGAGCAGGTGTTCAACGAGATGGAGAGCGTTGTCAAGGACCGCGGCATCAACACGTTCAAGCACTTCATGGCCTATAAAGGCGCGCTGATGGTCAATGATGACGAGATGTATGCGTCCTTCTCGCGTCTGGCCTCGCTGGGTGCCATTGCGATGGTCCATGCCGAAAATGGTGATGTGGTGGCCGAACTGTCCGCCAAGCTGCTGGCCGAGGGTAACACCGGACCAGAGGCGCATGCCTATTCCCGCCCCCCGCAGGTCGAGGGCGAGGCCGCGAACCGCGCCATCATGATCGCCGATATGACCGGCGTGCCGCTTTATGTCGTGCACGTATCCTGCGAAGAGGCGCATGAGGCGATCCGCCGGGCCCGCATGCAGGGCAAGCGTGTCTGGGGTGAGCCGCTGATCCAGCATCTGACGCTGGATGAGAGTGAGTATTTCAATAAGGATTGGGACCATGCGGCACGCCGCGTTATGTCGCCGCCGTTCCGCAACAAGCAGCATCAGGACAGCCTATGGGCTGGGTTGCAGTCTGGTTCGTTGTCCGTTGTAGCCACTGACCACTGTGCGTTTAGCACCGAACAAAAGCGTTATGGCGTTGGTGATTTCACCAAGATCCCAAATGGTACCGGCGGGCTAGAGGACCGGATGCCGATGCTGTGGACGCATGGCGTGGCGACCGGGCGTTTGACGATGAACGAGTTTGTCGCCGTGACCTCGACCAATGTTGCAAAGGTGCTTAACTGTTATCCGCGCAAGGGTTCCGTTCTGGTGGGCGCAGATGCCGATCTGGTGGTCTGGGACCCTGAAAAATCCAAGACGATCACCGCCGGGGCGCAACAATCTGCCATCGACTATAATGTGTTCGAGGGAAAAGAGGTGAAGGGCCTGCCGCGCTTTACCCTGACGCGGGGCCATGTAGCGATCCATGATGGCGAAGTGCGCACGCAGGAAGGCCACGGAAAATTCGTCAAGCGAGAGGCGAATACACCGACGAACAAGGCGTTGAGCACGTGGAAGGAACTGACCGCGCCACGGCCTGTGGAGCGGACGGGTATTCCGGCGACGGGTGTTTGACTTGGCATTTGAGGTCCGGGGCTGCGGGGTGATCTGTGGAAACTGAGACGACGATTGATGCGCAGGGCCTGAACCTGACGTTTGAAACCAATGATGGGCCGGTTCATGCGCTCAAGGACGTAAGCCTCGAGATTGCGAAGGGCGAATTTGTCTCGTTCATTGGCCCATCGGGCTGCGGCAAGACGACGTTCCTGCGCTGTATCGCGGGGTTGGAGACACCGACAGGCGGCACTTTGACCGTCAATGGCATGACACCGGACGAGGCGCGGATGGCGCGTGCTTATGGCTATGTGTTTCAAGCTGCTGGCCTTTATCCATGGCGGACGATTGGCGGCAATGTGAAGCTGCCGTTGGAGATCATGGGGTTTTCCAGAACTGAACAGGCTGCGCGTGTCGCCCGGGTGTTGGAACTGGTTGATCTGGCGGGGTTTGAAAAGAAGTTCCCCTGGCAGTTGTCCGGTGGCATGCAGCAGCGTGCCTCGATCGCGCGGGCTTTGGCGTTCGATGCGGATATCCTGTTGATGGACGAGCCCTTTGGGGCGTTGGACGAAATCGTGCGCGATCACCTCAACGAGCAGTTGTTACAGCTATGGGCGCGCACTCAGAAGACAATTGGCTTTGTCACCCACTCGATCCCGGAGGCGGTATATCTGTCCACCAAGATCGTCGTGATGTCGCCGCGCCCGGGTCGGATTACCGATGTGATCGACAGTCCTTTGCCCAAAGAGCGGCCTTTGGATATTCGCGATACGCCGGAGTTTATCGCAGTGGCGCATCGCGTACGTGACGGGTTGAGGGCGGGGCATGTTGATGACTAGGAGCCCTCGGCGGGAGTTTTTTGGCAAAGATGACGGAGAGAGCGATTGAAGTCCCTGCTTCCTGTCCTGACTGTTGTAGGGGCTATCCTGTTGTTTTGGGTCGTGTCCGTCGTCCCGATGAACATGCATCTGACGGCAGATATGGCACAGCGTCAGGACGTGGCGGTGACGCCTGATACGCCGGCGGCGCGGCAAGAGGTATCGGGGATCGGATTGGCGCTGCGTAATCCGCATCTTTTCGGTATGACCTATACGCTGGACCGCCCAAGGCTGCCTTCGCCGCATCAGGTTGCAGTCGAGATGTGGGATACGATCGTGATGAAGAACGTCTCTTCGCGCCGGTCGCTGGTCTATCACGGGTGGGTGACGCTGTCAGCCACACTGGTCGGTTTTGCAATTGGCACGACGCTGGGAATTATGCTGGCGGTGGGTATTGTCTACAACCGCGCAATGGACATGAGCGTGATGCCATGGGCGATTGCCAGTCAGACGATCCCGATATTGGCGCTGGCGCCGATGATTATCGTGATGCTGGGATCGATCGGGATTCAGGGGTTGTTTCCAAAGGCTGTGATCAGTGCCTATCTGAGCTTTTTTCCTGTTGTCGTGGGCATGGTGAAGGGGTTGCGCAGCCCCGATGCGATGCAACTTGACCAGCTGCGTACCTATTATGCCAGTCCTGCGCAGGCATTTTGGAAGCTGCGGTTGCCCTCATCGGTGCCTTATCTTTTTGCCTCGCTCAAAATCGGAATTTCGGCTTCTTTGGTGGGTGCGATCGTAGCTGAACTGCCGACCGGTGCGCGGGCCGGGTTTGGTGCGCGGATGCTGGTCGGTGACCAATACGGCCAGCCGATGGTGACATGGGCGGCCCTTTTTGCGGCTGCAATCACGGCGGCCCTGCTGGTGGGGTTCTTTAGCGTGATCGAACGCTGGACCTTGCGCCGCATGGGGATGCAGGCAGCATGACGGGAACGGCGATCATCAGTGCCCTGGCGGTCTGGGGCGCGGGCTGGTTTGTGAATGCCCGATTAGCCAATAGTCCCGCGGCACACAGCAGATTGGTAAAGCTGTTGGTGCCTGTGATTTTTGGGGTAACGATCCTGATCATGTGGGAATTGCTGGTCCGGATGCTGGAGGTCAGTCCGGTGATCCTGCCGCCGCCGACGGCGATTGCCAGCCGCTTTGCCGCTGAGTTGCCGACGCTTTGGGCGGATTTCGAACAGACCATCCTCAAGGGCGCGATGACCGGCTACATCATCGGTATGATTGCCGCTTTTGCAGTGGCGGTTTTGGCGGACCGGTCCGAGTTTCTCACGCGGGGCATTCTGCCTGTGGGTGGCTTTATGGCCGCACTTCCGATTGTGGGAACAGCGCCGATCTTTGTGCGCTGGCTGGGCAGTGACTGGCACTCCAAGGCGGCTGTCGTTGCCGTGATGGTGTTCTTTCCCATCCTTGTGAATACGGTAGCCGGTCTGCGCGATACCGCAGCGATGCAGCGTGACCTGATGCGCACCTACGGTGCCGGCTATTGGGCGACCCTTTTCAAGCTTCGCCTGCCTGCCGCGATGCCTTTTATTTTCAACGGGCTTAAAATTGCGACCACTTTGGCGCTGATTGGTGCCATTGTTGCTGAATTCTTCGGCTCTCCGACGGTCGGGATGGGGTTTCGTATCTCTACCTCTGTGGGGCGGCTTGCACTTGATATGGTGTGGGCTGAAATTGTCGTGGCGGCCATCGCAGGGAGCACGCTTTACGGAGTCGTCGCATGGATCGAGGGGCGGGTGACATTCTGGCACCCATCGCAACGCAAATAATGGAGCCCCGCAAAGAGGGCAAAACAACTGACTAGGAGGTCATGATATGAAGAAGTTGATGATGGCGGCAGCTTGTGCCGCAGGACTGGGCGGGGCCGCACATGCTGATGCCCACGCCAACGATGTGGCGCTGCAATTGCAGTGGGTCACACAGTCTCAGTTCGCGGGCTACTATGTGGCCCTTGAAAACGGATACTACGACGACGAAGGGCTGAACGTCACGATCCTGCCGGGTGGTCCGGATATCGCGCCACCGCAGGTGCTTGCCGGTGGCGGTGCCGACGCGATGTTGAACTGGATGCCTTCGGCGCTGGCAGCACGGGAACGTGGTTTGCCTGTCGTGAATATCGCGCAGCCGTTCAAGACGTCTGGTCTGATGCTGACCTGCTGGAAGGATACCGGCATTGAGAACGTCGAAGATTTCCGCGGCAAGACAATCGGCGTCTGGTTCTTTGGCAATGAGTACCCGTTCCTGAGCTGGATGAGCCAGGCCGGTATTCCGACGGATGGTGGTGAAGACGGCGTAGCGGTCCTGCGTCAGGGCTTTAACGTCGATCCGCTCCTGAACCGCGAGGCTGACTGCATTTCGACCATGACCTACAACGAATTTGGTCAGGTGCTGGATGCCGGTGTGTCCGAGGATGAACTGGTGACGTTCAAGTATGAAGACCAAGGCGTCGCCACGCTTGAAGACGGCATTTATGTGCTGGAAGAAAACCTCGAAGATCCGGTTTTCGTCGACAAGATGGTGCGCTTTGTGCGTGCCTCGATGCAAGGCTGGAAATGGGCCGAGCAAAACCCCGAAGCGGCGGCTGGCATCGTGCTCGACTACGACGAAACCGGTGCACAGGGCGAGGCGGCCCAGATCCGCATGATGGGCGAGGTTGCCAAACTGACTGCGGGGTCCAACGGTGCGCTTGATCCTGCAGATTTCCAGCGGACGGTGGATACGCTGCTTGGGGGTGGCTCTGATCCGGTCATTTCCATGCAGCCAGAGGGCGCTTGGACGAGCGTGATCACGGATGCCGCGCTGAATTGACCTGCATTTTGTAAGAACGCAACGGGCGCCGGACCTTTCGGCGCCCGTTTTCTTTCGGCACCAGTCTGTGCATGGTTTGCGGGCTGATTTTGATCCGGGGATCTTCATGACCGACCAAAGCTTTGATGTGATCGTTGTGGGTGCTGGCCTGATGGGCAGCGCCGCAGCACGCCATTTGGCAGAAATGGGCGTGCTTTTGGACACAGCACCGCTCAGAATTGGGATAAGCTCTCAACGTCACAGAAGGCTTTGGCAGTTACTGGAACCGCGCTTGTTTCTCTTCCTGCCTTGTCTGCGATGTGGAAAGTTGCTGGACCTGCGGCTGTAAAAGTCCCCACAACAAAAGGGACTGAGGTTACAGTATGGCGCGGCATCCAATTAAACGGTAAACCGATATTCGGCATTTCAAATAAAAAGCCGACTTTGGGCACATGGGGTATTAAGAGCCCTGCACTTG
>NZ_JAWOAN010000182.1:0-10778 GCF_046498525.1 Yoonia sp. | reverse complement strand
GTTTCTAAGGCGTGGCCTCCCGAGGATCGCATTGATATGTTATCTCACCGACACCATATGATACTGGCAGCGAAGGAGAATAAAAGAGAGCTATTAGAAAAATGCGCGGACAACGAGTGGTCAACAGAAAAACTTTTGATAGAATTGAGGAAGAAAAAACTGGGCATTGAAAACGAACCTGCAACTTCCGTATTACTGAAAAAAACCGAACTCGAAACCATTATTAGGTGGTTTACTTGGGTACTGGATACAGCTTACATTCAGAACTTGTCCGATATAGATAACCAGCTGATTGAAAAAATAAAGAAACGCTTAGAAACAGTAAAAACATTTCGAATTGATGAAAATACTGAAAAGGGTAAAATTGAAAAGAAAAGCTCGGTGTAGTGCTTGTACCCTAATAAGAAAAAAACTTTATAGAGTTGAATTTTTAGGGAACGTTTACTATCTTTGCCCCTTTTGCCTTTTGGATATAGGACACGCAAATTCTCTAGCTGACCTTCCATACGGCTCGCATCAATTTAGAGATTCTATAAATCGACCGATTCGGGTTTCACCGCTTCGGTTTTTGCCGTGTTTTTCGGTTCTGCTGGTGTCTTGCGACCCTTGGCTGGCTGTTTTGCCACGTTTTCACCCTTTCAGCGCCCCACCCGCCAAACCGGCAGATGATAACATAGACTATCGCGCATCAACGAGACCCTCAAGCGATCCGCCTCTGCCTACCTGCGACCGGTTAGGGACCGCAGGACATCCAAGGTTGCAGCGACCATCTCGTTCCCGTCAGGACTTTCGGCCAGCGTGACCTGCTTTGCAATCTCGGGCGAGATAGCCGATTTGACTGCCTCGCTTAGCGCTATGACATGCACCGCTGCCGCAAAAGGCCCCTCACCGTTCAATATGGTTGCGGTTCGGGGCGAGAACAGGGGGAAGACCACGCATTTCTGCGCAGAGATCGCGGACTTGGCTTCTTGCGTGAGGCGCAGGGCCTTTTGGTCATAAGCGATGACGTCTTCACAAGTCATCCCCGCTGCATTCAGGCGCGCACTGATGTCGCCGCGCGCATGCATCCCGCGGATATGCGCAAGCCTGCCACGCGGATTGGCTGCAATGATTTGTCTGACAAGCCCGTCCGCATCACCGGGGCCGGTGACCGGTTCAAAACCGGCATCACGGGCCATGTCGGATGTCTTTGAACCGACACACCAAGCAGATAGGCCTTTGGGCAAGCCAAGCTGTTCAGATGCAGATACGCCATTGGCAGAGGTGAAGATAACCGCATCGGGCGTCGTGCAAATGGTATCGACCGGCACAATCGCGATCAGCGGTGCATGGATGATCTCGACTGGGCCATCCCAGTGCAGCAAGAGTTCAGCCGCAAAGCTCTCGCTTTGGGCCTTGGGGCGGGTCAGGATCACGGTCGGCGTCATTCGGGCACCATTGTTTGCGTGCTATGGCAGTGTTACCTGCGATAGAGCGACACGCAACCGAAAGCGGCCATGACCCAGCCCCTGACCATTCTTGGCATCGAAAGCAGCTGCGACGACACGGCTGCCGCCGTTGTGCGCGGAACTGATGTGCTTGCCTCGGTCGTTTATGGGCAGACATCGCTTCATGCAGAGTTTGGCGGCGTCGTTCCCGAGATTGCGGCACGCGCCCATGCGGAAAAGCTGGACCATTGCGTGGAAGAGGCGATGGCTGAGGCTGGTCTGACGTTTGCGGACCTTGACGGCATCGCCGTCACTGCTGGGCCAGGTCTGATCGGCGGCGTTCTGTCTGGCGTGATGTGTGCCAAGGGGCTGTCGGCTGCGACGGGGTTACCCTTGATCGGCGTGAACCATCTGGCAGGCCATGCGCTCACGCCACGGCTGACCGATCAGCTGGACTACCCGTATCTGATGCTTTTGGTATCAGGCGGGCACTGTCAGTTCCTGATTGTCGAGGCGCAGGACAGATTTCAACGGATCGGTGGTACCATTGATGACGCCCCCGGCGAAGCTTTCGACAAGACCGCGCGTTTATTGGGCCTGCCGCAACCGGGTGGTCCGTCGGTCGAAATGGCGGCCCGGACGGGTGATCCCAAACGCTTCGCACTGCCGCGGCCACTCCTGAACCAGCAGGGATGCGATATGTCATTCTCGGGTCTCAAGACCGCAATTCTGCGCGCGCGTGATAGCGTTGTGTTGGAAAAGGGCGGCCTGACGGCACAGGACCAAGCGGATCTGAGCGCGAGCTTTCAAGCGGCCATCACCGATGTACTGATCGAAAAGACAAGACGGGCAGTGATTGCATACTTGCAGTTGGCGCCAGCTAAACCGGCCTTTGCAATCGCCGGTGGCGTTGCGGCAAACCAGACGATCAGAGGCGGTTTGACGACACTTTGCGCTGGGTTAGACACTGATTTCGTTGCGCCACCCTTGTGGCTATGTACCGACAACGCCGCCATGATCGCCTATTCCGGGATTGAACGGATGACAGCAGGCCATCGTGATGATCTGACCCTTTCCGCCCGCCCCCGCTGGCCTTTGGACGAACGGTCCGCACCGATGCTGGGATCTGGAAAAAAGGGGGCGAAGGCATGAAAATCGGGATCGCAGGCGCAGGCGCGTTCGGAACCGCGCTGGGTATTGTGCTGGCGCTGGATGGCAAAGAAATCCAGCTTTGGACGCGCAATCCGGATGCGGCCAGAGAAATGTCAAGAACGCGCTCCAACCCCAAGCTACCTGGTGTCGCACTGCCCGAGAAAATTACCATTTCCGTAGAGTTAGAGCCGCTTTTTGCCTGCGACACCATCCTGATCGCAATCCCCGCACAGACGCTTCCAGCGTTCTTGAAGCCGTATGCCGACAGGCTTGAAGGCAAGACTCTTGTGGCCTGCTGCAAGGGGATCGATTTGGAGCGCATGACAGGCCCCGCCAGCACGATCCGCGATCTTGCGCCGGGGGCTGTGCCTGCCATGCTCACCGGTCCTAGCTTTGCCGGCGACATTGCGCGTGGATTGCCAACAGCGCTGACTCTGGCCTGTGCGGATGATGAGCTGGGGGTGATGCTGCAGACCGTGCTTTCAACGACTAGTCTGCGGATTTACCGCACGACGGATACGATCGGCGCTGAACTGGGCGGCGCGCTCAAGAATGTGATGGCGATTGCTTCTGGTGTCGCAATCGGTGCCAAGCTGGGCGAAAGCGCGCGCGCAGCACTCATCACACGCGGATTCCCCGAAATGCAGCGCCTTGCCCTTGCCTTGGGTGCGCAACCTGACACTTTGTCCGGGCTTTCCGGTCTTGGGGATTTGGTCCTGACATGCACATCGGATCAATCCCGGAACTACCGTTATGGTCTTGCCCTTGGATCTGGAACGGACTTTGACCGGAACACGACCGTTGAAGGCGCAGCCACCGCTCGTGCCGTGCGCCAGTTGGCGGAAGAACTGGACATTGACATGCCTATTTGTACGGTTGTCGCCGACCTGACCGAAAACAAAACAGATGTCGCGACAGCGTTGAATACCCTGCTCTCACGTCCACTGAAGGAAGAATAAATGCGCTTTGCACTGATGACGAAAGACAAACCCGGCGCCCTGCAAACCCGGATGGACAACCGCGAAGCCCACCTTGCCTATGTTGCCGAAACTGGCGTGGTCGAGATGGCAGGCCCGGTCCTTGATGACGAAGGGCAAATGTGCGGATCACTGATCGTGCTGGAGGCCGAAGATCTGGCTGCAGCGCAAGCTTGGGCGGATGATGATCCCTATGCCAAGGCTGGCCTGTTCAGCGACGTGACGTTGCGGGCCTGGAAAAAGGTAATCGGCTGATGGCCTATTGGCTGTTCAAATCGGAGCCCGACGTCTGGGGATGGGATGATCAGGTCGCCAAGGGCGATGCGGGCGAAGAATGGGACGGTGTGCGCAACTATCAGGCGCGCAACAACATGCGGACCATGAAGCTGGGTGACAAAGGATTTTTCTATCACTCACGCAGTGGGCTGGAAATCGTGGGTATTGTCGAAGTCTGCGCAGAAACACATCCAGACAGCACCACGGATGATGAACGCTGGGACTGTGTCGATATCAAAGCGGTCCGGCCCTTCACGACGCCGGTAACGCTAGAGACGATCAAAGCAGACCCGCGACTTCAAGATATGGTTCTGGCGAACAACTCACGTCTGTCAGTGCAACCTGTCAGCGATGATGAGTGGCGGATCATATGTGAGTTAGGTCAGACCGAGCCCTAGGTGTTTTATCACACGGTGTGATGCTGCGATCCTTTCTCGGGAATGAAGGCAGATCGGCTTTGCCCGTTCGACCTGTACTTCAAGTCTGGCTCATACGCTTGGGTTGGCTTTTCTACGCCAAGAGTAGCCAGTTAACTCAAGTAGCAGCGCCTATATTCCGAGAGGTTTTCAGCCGCGGACGGAAGCTCCGGACTGTGGCGAGGAGAAGAGCAAAAGATCCAAAGAACAGCGCCAGAAACACCAAGACGGCCAGAAACGCTGCTAGATTGTTGTCCCAAAGGACAACCGCAACGATCTGTGGCGCGACCACAAAGGGTGCGAGGACCAGCGTGGTGAGTGAATTGGAGATATGACGCCGACCGCGTCCGAGAAAGCAAATCTCGATGGCGCGCATGACGAGTTGATGCGCATGAAGACGATCCGGCATCATCGCAGCCTTGTTCCCACGACTGCGGCGGTACATCGCCAGCAGTGTGTCAGCCAAAGGCCAGAACAGTGTCAGCAGAATGGCCCATGGCGATACATCAGGCACGTTCAGAATGACGGCAATACCAAACCAACTGAGCACGAACCCAAGCGTGTAGGCCCCGGCATCGCCCAAAAAGATCAACCCGAAAGGATAATTCACAACGAAAAACCCAAGCGTGACGGCAGCGAGCATCATACACAGGCTTACCATCGTGGCATAGCCGCCCTGATGGGCTATAAGTGCTATCGCGACGGATGCGAAGATGGCGGTCAACGCCGCAAGGCCGTTGACACCATCGATGAGGTTAAAGCCGTTAGACACACCTGCCGTGATCAGTAGGGTGAAGGGTACCCCGATAAACCAGTACTGAATCAAATGATCAAAGAACCGAACGCCGATACGTGGCAGCCAGACGTCCAACAAGACAATGACAATCAAGCTGGCCGCGCCAACTGCAAGCAGGCGCAGCCGTGGCGAGACAGGAAAACCGAGATCTTCCTTCAGTCCGATCACAAACAAAAGTGATACACCCACAAGAAATGCGATATAGCTTTGCGAGACGACAATTGGCGCAAACAAAGCGCTGCAGGCCAACGCACCAAAAATTGCGATACCACCCACACGCGGCGTCACACGCATATGCATCGCCTGCACCGCTGTCGTGTCATCTGAACGACCGCTCAACCTTGGCACAAACCGCGCCAGCGCGATCAGTGCGATGCAGCAGACAAAGGAAAGGAGCCCAAGATATAGGAGATGAAAATGTAGGTTCGGCGCTAGATCCATCTGCAGCAACTCTCCTGACATTAGAGGGAACATACTACATTTTCGTATAGAAAATACATATCATCTTTTGTAAATATTAACAAAGCGATGTCGTGGTGCGTGCCATAAATCCAAAATTGGGACAACCATAAAGTGACTTTTGAGTTCTCTATTCTCAAGCGCCGGCTGTAACGGTATTGACGCCAAAACCGACTTATTGCGACCCGACCAATCAAAATGCAGGGGTGCACCTTATGACTGCCCAGCCGGATCGCAACGCGCAGGAAAGTGGAATTTGATGTCTGTTCTATTGTTACAGCCCAGAACGGGCAAGATCCTCGCCTATGGGCTTACTACAGCATTTGCGACGCTGATCGCGCTGCTCACCTTGCTCCCGCTTCCCGCGCCGCCCCTCACCACGGAGGGTGGCGACAAGATTTACCATTTCGTGGCTTTCGCAGGACTCATGCTGCCGGTTGCAACGTTGCGAACGCAGGCGCTCGTCTGGATGATCCCGGCGGCCTTGTTCTTTGGTGCCGGCATTGAGGTTATGCAGCCTATGGTGAACCGCAGCGCTGATTTAGGAGATTTCCTTGCAGATGCCGCAGGCGTCCTGGCGGGCTCTGCATTGGGCGGGGTGGCCTCTTGGTTTTGTCTGAGCCCGGCGTCAACAGGCATTGCACCAAAGTGAACTGCGGCCGCTTCACAGACCTCTACACCGGGCCGCCAAAAGGTTTGTAGCGCAGGTGGCTGTGTACCAAGGCCGGCAGCCTCTTAAGCCCCTTGGCAGTCTGACCCTCGATCAACGTCGCCGCCACAATCCGGGCCTTCAGATCCAATGGCCACTCCCGCTTGCCGTCTGATCGCCGTGGCGCAGGGGTGAGAAACTCACTTGCAGCTCCCTCAGAGAAACTCCCTCAAATCAATGAAGTGCCTCAATCGCAGAACAAACCTCAGTGTGGACGGATAGGGCAGCCTGTCCTGACCTCGCCGAACATCTGACGCAGTTGAAGGAGTGGGTTGGGCTGATGGCTTACCGCATCACCGGTCGAACGGAGGCGTTTTTTCCGGAGGGATGCGGGTCAGATGGCCGGTGTAAGTGCATGGCTGCGGTTCATATGATGCGGCCCAAGGACTAACCGATCATTTGACGCACTTGGTATCGATTGGGCACCTCATGAGCGCATCGTCTGGAATGGACATGCCTGCACCCAATCAACGGTATTCCAGTCAATTGCCTCTGCTGGCAACGCTTTGATGATATCAAGACGATATTTCTGGCGCATCGTATCACCATCGATGTTGTGAGCAGAGAGCATGAGTTCTACCGCTATTTCAACATCGAGACTGGTCTGCTTTTTGCTACCAGCCTGATTTCGCTCGATGTCGCGCGCTACAGTGCCTTCACCGACAGATTTTTTGTAGGCCCCCTTTTTCTCATGCATGTGGAGAAATGGGACGAACGAATGTGGGAACATTTTCATTTGATATTACAGTCACTAACAACATTTACACGTCAACAGGTGTCCCCGAAGGGGAATTCACCTAGACCTTGAACGCAATGACCAAGCAGTTTGGCAAAATTGAGGGACAATAGTGGCATTTTCTAGCAATCCCAAATCAGCCCGCTCCGGATGTCGCCGCAATCCATGGACGCGCGGATCAAACCGGGGCGCGCAATTGCATCAGCCCGCCGTCAGTTATGGAGCAAAGTTGATTGTACGCGACAGGATTCTAAGGCAGGCTTCGCTTGAGCGAAGGAGATCGGATATGGAAGTCGAAAACACTGAAACAGGTAAGTTGGAAACTTGGACTCCGGAGGAAGTGGCGGCGGCCTATGAGAAAGGCGAGATCGCGCTGATCGACGTGCGGACGCCGCAAGAGTACATGTTCGAGCACATTGAGGGTGCGCTTTTGTTGCCAATGTCTTTTGTGGACGCCAGAAAGCTACCCTCTCAGGAGGGAAAGCGGCTTGTGATCTACTGCGGATCAAGCATGCGATCGGAAAAGGTTGCAAGGCAATGTCTCGCCAAGGGTATGCAACCGGTGACCCACATGAAGGATGGCTTCGCCGGTTGGAAGAAAGCGGGGTTACCGTATATCGGCACCGACATGGCCACAGGCGGCCCAACCCGTATGCAGGCTCAGAAACCGGACTGAAACGCAGGACATATGGTGCAGTGGAAATGGACGATCTTGGCCGTTGCATTGCGGTTACCTTTACCTGAGCCCAACAGGGATCACTGCTTTGCTGGACCAGATGTGGTCTGCCGCAAGTTTGACAGACCGTATGTCAAATCGCCAAAGCGGTGAAACTTTCTGACTGCCAGACATCACGGCATGATCGAGAGGGGCATCCGGAACTCCGGCCTTGGGTAGGTCCGCACGACGGCACATCGTTATGGTTGACCGGGTGTCGTTGGCGCGATCTGGAAGGTCGCGCCCCATTCAGAACCTTTTCCGTTGCTCTGCTCTTGCTTCACTCCGACAAACTTGGGAGTTACCCGCCCATCATGGAGAAGGATCCGGCACATGGTCGATCTTTGGGACGGTCTGACGCAAGCACTCTGGCTGATCGTGACCTTCGATGCGGAACTCGCGGAAATTGCACTGCGGTCGCTTTATGTGACTCTGACGGCACTGGCTATTTCATGTGTGATTGCGTTTCCACTTGCGGCGTTCCTTGCCGTCCGCAGGTTTCGATTCCGGCGTTTGATCATTGCAATTCTCAATGCACTCATGGGGTTGCCGCCCGTTGTCGTGGGCCTCGTCGTCTATGTTCTGCTGTCGCGCTCCGGCCCGTTTGGTGTGCTTGGCCTGCTTTTCACGCCAACGGCCATGATTATTGCGCAGGTCATCATCATCGTGCCGCTGATTGCCAGTATCGCGCATCAGTCCCTGCGCGACCTTTGGCATGAATACCATGATCTGTTGATTTCCATGAACGTGACGCAGACCCAGAAGATGCGCACGCTGATCTGGGATGCCCGACGCGCCTTGTTGACGGCGGCCCTTGCTGGATTTGGCCGCGGAATCGGGGAAGTTGGCGCGATCATGATCGTGGGCGGCAATATTGACCACGTCACCCGTGTCCTGACGACGGCAATCGCGCTTGAGACCGGCAAAGGTGCGTTTGGCTTGGCGCTGGCCCTGGGCTTTGTACTGATCGCGCTTACAATCGCCGTAAACCTGACGATCCACTGGCTGGGCCAGACCGAACGTGAGGGGCGGTGGTAGCGATGTTGTTCCCCTTGCAGGTGAAGGGCGCTGAAACGCGCCGCCGCGGAAAAACCCTGATAGGGCCGGTTTCCATGTATCTGAGCGGTGAAGGCGCCACGGTCATTATCGGGCCAAACGGGTCCGGTAAAACCACCCTGCTGAACCTACTGCACGGCACGGCGCGTTTACATGCCGGGACAATCGAATGGCAGGTGCCAATCGCAGAGGCGCGCGCGGTGCAATCCTTTGTCTTCCAGCGTCCGGTCATGTTGCGCCGCAGCGTCGTGGACAATATCGCCTATCCGTTGTTGATCCGGGGCGTGGCCAAACAAAAGGCGTTGGCGCAGGCACGTGACTGGGCCACCCGTGTCGGGTTGGGTGATGTGACTGAACGCGCAGCACCCAACCTATCGGGGGGCGAGCAGCAAAAGCTTGCTCTGGCCCGCGCCTTTATTACTGAACCGCAGGTCGTGTTCCTTGATGAGCCTTGCGCATCTCTTGACGGTCGCGCCACAGCCGATATCGAGGCGATCCTGCAAGACCAGAAAGTGCATGGCACGCGGCTTGTGATGTCGACCCATAATATGGGTCAGGCCCGCCGCCTTGCAGATGAGATTGTTTTTCTGCGCGGCGGGCAAGTTCATGAAACCGGCCCTGCCCGACAATTTTTCGATGCCCCGCAATCCGATGCGGCACGCGCCTTTCTGAACGGAGATATCGTAGAATGAAAAAGGTCCTAATTGCCGCAGCCCTTCTTTGGGCGACTGCCGTTCATGCGCAAGACAGCATGCGTATGGCGGTTACGACATCCTTTCACAATTCCGGGCTGGCCGACGTATTGCTGCCGGAAATTCAGGCTGATCTGGGGCTTGAGGTCCAGTTGTTGATCGTGGGAACTGGTCAGGCGCTGCGCCTTGGCGAAGCAGGCGACGTCGATGCGATCCTAGTCCACTCACGCGCCGCCGAAGAGGCATTTGTAGCCGCAGGTTACGGGACGCACCGCCGCGAGATCATGTATAACGATTTCGTCTTTGTCGGCCCGTCGGATGATCCCGCGCAAATTACAGAAGCGGCTGACGCAACCGGTAGTTTGCAACGCATTGCAGCTGCTGCTGTCCCGTTTGTCAGCCGTGGTGATGACAGCGGTACCCACAAAAAGGAGTTGAGCCTGTGGCAGGATGCGGGTCTGGATGCCGCCGGCTTTGCCGATTGGTATCGCGCCGTGGGTGCCGGTATGGGGGCTGCGCTCAACACGGCGTCGGGCATGAATGCCTATATTCTGTCAGACCGCGCCAGTTGGCTCAATTTCGGGAACAAGGGCGATCTTGCACTGCTTTATGCCGGTGATCCGGTGTTGTTCAATCAATACGCCTACCTGCCGGTCAACCCTGATCTGCATGGTCACGTAAAATCCGGTCTTGCCGTCCGGCTGGAAAAGTGGCTGACATCGCAGCGCGCGGCGGAGCTGATCAACAGCTATACGATTGAGGGTGAAACGTTGTTTGTTTTCAACGCTCAAACTGCGTATTGAATATACCCCCAGCTATGTCGTTTTGACATTATTCGCCGAAATGTCAGAAAAACCAACTGTGCGCGCAAAAAGAACAAAGCGTGATCAGATTTGATGAAACTTCTATTATATATCAATAGGTTGCTGGGCCTGGAAAATCGCAAGAAACCAGTAGAGCGCGCAGGAAACCAATAGTGCGCGCAAACTATTATGAATGGGTTCCGAGCGTCTGAAAACACAAAAAAGCCCGCGTCGATGACGCGGACCCTTGGGTCCCGAATGGTTGATGTTTGAGGTTACTCGGTCAGGGCTGCGAGAAACGGATGGTCTTTTCGATACATCGTTTCGAAGCCGCTATGCGTAAAGGGTGTCGCAGCAGGGTTCGCCTTCGTCTTTCCGACCCAGGCATCGATGTAGTGATTTGCGCGCAGGACATTTTCTTCTCCTACCCGTGCTTCACCTATGGCCCAGGTCGTCAACTTTATGATCAGACCCCATCGGAACGCACCGGCCGTCACGAGGCGATGATAGAAGTCGGTGGTCAGAATCCTTTCGTCCACTTCCAGACCGGCCTGCAACGCGTAG
>NZ_JAWOAN010000061.1:0-3509 GCF_046498525.1 Yoonia sp. | reverse complement strand
CCGCATGCTTTGAGGTGGATGAAGGCCAGCATGTTTGTGATGACTTTGATGATCGACGCAGACCCAAGAGGCCCCATATGAAATACCTGATTGCCCATGGCCTGAAGCGCGGGCAGGTGCGTATCGAACATGTCCTTGTCGCCCCCCGCCAGCATCGTGATGTTGCCTTGCGCGGCAAGATGGACACCGCCTGTTACGGGCAGTTCCATCATGCGGACATCATGGGTTGCAGCTATCTTGGCGAAGGCCAGCACCTCTTCGCGGCCCAAGGTGGACATCTCGATCCAGTGGGCACCATTGCGCATCGCCGGAAGCATCTGCGCTGACACCGCTGCAGACACAACAGGCGACGGCAGGCAGGTGATGACGTGATCGACACTGGCGGCAAGTTCGGCCGGGCTATCCGCCCAGTTTGCGCCCAGCGCGATGGCCTTTTCTGCCGGTGCGCGGTTAATGTCGGTGACAGTCACCTGCATGCCCGCGCGTAACAGGCAAGCTGCGCAGTTCGCGCCAAGATTGCCTTGGCCGATATATCCGTAATGCATGGGGTGCCCCTTATTTGAAGTAGATGTTGTAGTCAGCGCGGATCGCCGCGTCGAGTTCAGGATCAAACTTGATCCGTGCTTTGTCGAGGATTTCGTTCTTTCGTGCGATGGCTTTGTCCAGCAGCATCGGACGACCGGCTTCGTTCCATTCTTTCGGGCTCATACGGTTTCCCAATGTGGGGTAGATATATTCCGTCTGCATTAGCCTGAGTGTCTGGTCCGATCCCAGATAGTGGCCGGGGCCGCCAAGACAGACGGACTTCATCGCTTCGATGGATGTACTGTCTTCGGTCACGTCGATACCACGGACAGTGCGCAAGACCTGACCGATCACGTCATCCCCCAGAACCAGCGATTCAAGACAGAACCCCAACAGCGATGCGTGCATCCCGGCTGCCTCATAGACCATGTTCAGGCCCGACAGTCCGGCAAGCACGTTGGTGATCCCGGTCTCCCAACCGGCCTGCATATCGGGGAGCTTGGAATCCGAGATCCCTCCGGCAGCACCGCCGGGAATATCGTAGAACCGATGCATCTGTGCGCATCCCGCCGACAGCAGGGCCTGTTCAGCCGACCCGCCCGACATGGCGCCCGTGCGCAAGTCCGAAACGAACGGCCATGTCCCAAAGACGGCAGGATGACCGGGTGCCATTGCGTTGACATAGACCACACCCGCAAGGCACTCCGCGACGGCCTGTACGATGGCAAGGGCAATGGGCGCAGGGGCCGTTGCCCCCGCCTGACCGGCAGAAAGAAGCAGCACAGGCATACCCGCGCGAATACAAGCCTCCATCGAGCGGCAGCTTTCTTCCGCAAACTTCATCGGCGGGACGACGAAACAGTTCGAGTTGGAGACGAATGGCCGGGCGCGCCAAGCCTCTTCACTGCCTGCAAGTCGGTGAAGGAGCTCGAAACACGGCGCGACATGGCTGGGGTCATCAAATGACGTGCCAACATGCTTAGTTGTGCCAGAACAACAGGCGTAGATCGTATTCAGGTCCATTTCGAGGTTATCGGAAATGTCCCGCGCAACCATGGCACGCTGGAAGAAATGCACGTTATCAAGTTCATGCGTGATCTTCGCCGCATCGTGCAGGTCTTGCGCCGTGCTTTCACGATAGGTGTTTGTTTCCAGATCAACGACATGCACCGCAGCGCCTGCCGTGCCAAAGTGGACATTCGATCCTGTCAGATGCAGATCATATCTGGGCTCTCTGCCAAACAGGGTGATGTTCCGCGCAGCCTTGGAGAGCATTTCCTCGACAAGCGTCTTGGGAAACCGGATGCGCCCGTCATCACCCAAGATCGCGCCTGCCTTGGTCAGGATCTCAACGCCCGAGGGTGGTGCCTGCGACAGGCCAATCTGTTCAAGCGCATCAAGGGCTGCGTGATGGATACGCACGACGTCGGCGTCACTGAGCGGTTTGTACTGGCCACCGGGCAAACCGGCCCGAACCGGTCGCTTATCCTCGGCGAGTGGCGAACTGCGTAATGCGACACGGGCGGCGCGCCCACCGCTGCGCCCTACTCTTCTCAGTGTATCTGTCATCAGCCTGCCTTTCCGCTTTGAATGGAGTATTCAACCAGTCACGAAAAGGTTCAATCTGGAGATCCGGTCATTATTGATCGGTCTTTCCGATTAGGTTAGTGTCATCGCCATGCAGATAGAATTAATCGACACGTTCCTGGACCTCTGCGAGACCAAGAGCTTCAATCAGACAGCCGAGCGGCTGAGCGTCACACAATCCACGGTTTCGGGGCGGATCAAATCGTTGGAGAGGGTCGTCGGTGTGAGGCTTTTTCGACGGTCACGTTCCGGCACAGCTTTGACAATTCAGGGTCTGCGTTTCGAGCCACATGCCAGAAGCATCAGACACGACTGGGTGACTGCACTCAACGCGACGCGCGATACAGCGATTGCAGGTGTGACCATACGCATGGGCTTGCAACATGACTTGCTAGGGATCGAAATCAAACAGTTGATTGGACGCATGCGTGATGTCCTGCCCGATACCGCCTTTTTGCTGGAGGCAGACTATTCCAGCCAGATATGTGCTGATTTGATTTCTGGCAAGCAAGATATAGCAGTTTTATATTCTCCCATAATTCAGCCAGACCTTTATTTTGAAACTTTGGGAGAGGTGCGTTACGTGATGGTCTCGACCCAAGGCAACGCCTTGGCCGAGATCAGCAAGCAAACTTACATCCTTGCGAACTATTCGGCCAGTTTCGCCCATGCGCACGCGGCTTTGCTACCGGACTTCACGCATGTGTCCCTGTCCATTGGTCAGAATGCGGCAATGGTTGATCTGCTGACGTCACTTTCAGGGGCGGCCTATGTGCTTGAACACTCTGCCAAGGCGTTGGTCGCCTCTGGTGCCTGCCATTTGGTGCAAGATGCGCCACCGATCTTACAGTCGGTTTTCGTCGGGTTAAATGTGCGCAACCGGCACAGGACGGCCTATCGCAAGCTGACAAAGGCATTGCACGAACAATATGCCGCAACAACCTCTGCCAGATCGCGTGATCGGTAGCGGCGCGCCTGCGCTGACGCCCTCATTACAGAAGAGGTCGGAAAAGCAAATGCAAAACGCCTGTATGCGCGTCATGGTAAACCGGAAATGCCGCTTTTCCATTACTCCAAGCGGCTTCTTCACAGAAACAGTGCGGGTTGGCAGCAATGAAAAAGTTTGGCCTTGATGCGACGGATATTCGTATTCTCAGCGCCGTGCAACAGCATGGGCAACTCAGCAAGATGAAACTGGCCGAGCTTGTCAATCTTTCGCCCACGCCGTGTTGGGCCCGTTTGGACCGCCTGAAAGCGGCGGGCTATATCCGCGGCTTTCACGCTGAACTGGCGCTTGAGCGTATCATGGATTTCGCGCAAGTCGTGGTGACCGTGTCGCTGACCAATCATCGCAAATCGGACTTCGACCGCTTTGAGGCCTATATCCGCAGCCGCGA
>NZ_JAWOAN010000055.1:0-9919 GCF_046498525.1 Yoonia sp. | reverse complement strand
GGGATCACATCGCCCGCGCGATAGACCTGCACCCAGTCTCCCACACGTATATCGCGGCCATCGCGGATCGGGGCACCGGTGCTATCGCACCCGGCGATGTAATCTTCATTGTGCAGCGTTGCATTTGACACAACGACGCCCCCGACGGTCACAGGCTGCAAACGCGCCACCGGCGACAAGGCCCCTGTGCGCCCGACCTGAATGTCGATCGCCTCTAATACAGTCCAGGCCAGTTCGGCCGGAAATTTATGCGCGATCGCCCAACGCGGTGTGGTTGACCGGAACCCGAGCCGCTGTTGTAGCGCCAGATCGTCAACCTTGTAGACGACACCGTCAATGTCGTAACCCAGCTTCGCCCGCTGTCCTTCGATCATTTTATAATGGGCTATCATGGCTTCGGGACCATTGCATGTCTTGGTCAGGGGGTTGATTGAAAAACCCAGAGCATGCAATCTTTCGATCGCGCCGGATTGCGTTCCAGCCAGAGGCGTCGACAGTGCCCCCCATGCATATGCAAAAAAGCGAAGCGGGCGCGCCTTGGTAATCGCGGCGTCGAGTTGTCGCAGCGATCCAGCGGCCGCATTGCGCGGGTTTGCGAAAGTTTTTCCGCCTTTTTCCGCTTGCCGCACATTCAGCGCGGCAAAGTCATCATGGCTCATATACACCTCGCCCCTGACCTCGAGCAGATCGGGCGCACCGGTGATATCATGGGGAATGTCCGCGATCGTCCGGGCGTTTGCCGTTACATTCTCGCCGGTTTCACCGTCGCCGCGCGTCGCAGCCTGCACTAGTTTTCCGTGCTCGTACCGAAGCGACAGGGACAGCCCGTCAATCTTGGGCTCGGCCGTATATGTCAGTGGCGCACCTGCGGACAGCCCAAGATACTTGCGGATGCGCTGATCAAATTCATGCACGTCCTCATCGTTGAAAGCATTTCCCAGCGACAGCATCCGCACCGCATGCCGGACCTTTCCAAATCCTTCGGAAATCGCGCCGCCCACCACATCGCTGGGGCTGTCAGTCCGTTTCAGTTCCGGAAACCGGGCCTCGATTGCACTGTTCCGGCGCTTGAGGGCATCATAGGTTGCGTCGGTTATTTCCGGCGCGTCGTCACGATGATAGGCGGTATTGGCAGCCGCCAACCGTTCTGCGAGCCATGCCAGTTCTGCTTTCGCCTGATCGGATGAAAGTGTTGCCACCGAAACATCACCTGTCTGCGGATGTTTCACTTCGCTATCTTGAACCACGCTGCCCCCGCATTCTGACGCCCCAAGCGGGGAATTCACGTCATAATTAGGCGGGCAACCTGATGGCGTCCAGCATCGAGTTGGAAAACATCGGCGCGCGAAGACGCAACCGTTCAGGCACCTATCGCGATTGGCTCGTGGGCGGTAGCAGGCTCCGGGTCGCGCAACACATAGCCGCGCCCCCAGACAGTCTCGATGTAATTGTCGCCCAGCGTGGCTTCGGTCAACTTTTTGCGCAACTTGCAGATGAACACGTCGATGATTTTCAGTTCCGGTTCATCCATGCCGCCATAAAGATGGTTCAGGAACATTTCCTTGGTCAGGGTTGTCCCCTTGCGCAGGCTCAGCAATTCGAGCATCTGGTATTCCTTGCCGGTCAGATGCACGGTGCTGCCATCAACCTCGACCGTTTTAGCATCCAGATTGACAGCAATCTGCCCTGTCTTGATGATCGACTGCGCATGGCCTTTGGACCTGCGGATGATTGCATGGATACGCGCCACGAGTTCTTCGCGGTGGAAGGGTTTTGTCAGATAGTCATCTGCGCCAAAACCAAAGCCTTTTAGCTTGCTTTCTGTCCCATCATCCCCTGAGAGGATCAATATAGGCGTATCAATGCGGCTCAACCGAAGCTGCCGCAGCACCTCGTGCCCGTTCATGTCAGGGAGGTTGATGTCCAGCAGAATGAGATCGTAATCATAAAGCTTTGCAAGATCGATCCCTTCTTCCCCCATATCTGTCGCATATACATTGAGGTTGGCATGGGTCAGCATCAGTTCGATGCTTCTGGATGTCGTTGGGTCATCTTCTACAAGTAGGACTCGCATTGCAGTGCTCCGCTCTGAGTTCGGTACGTTAACCTAAACCAAGAAAGGTTAATTAGCCGTTACCCCTAACGCACTCTAACACGAAACAATCTAAGGTTGTCTATAGCGTTGTAGCGTCGTAGCTTTCAACGCAGCTTCCCCGTGTTCCTTCACCGCAGTTTCCCATTCCGAGAATTCTTCGTCGGACAATGTGTAACGCTCCAAAGCGTCATTGCGTGTGATCAGCCCGGCCGTAACCGCACGCACGACCGCAGCCTTGCGCGACGCCACCCATCGCCGGGTATTTTCGCTGGGCAGGTCCGCCCGGGTCATGACTGTTCCATCCGCCAAGGTCACCGATCTTGGTCCTTCCACTTTTCGCAAGTACATGTTCGTATCCCCTTTCATTCACTCCGCAGATAAATATCGGGTGAAGGGTTTAATGACTGGTGAAACTGCCCCTTGAGAGTGCATCGCATTTTCCTATATTTCATTGTGTAATCTTCGTTTCCGGGAACTTCCTATGCCACTTGATTCGCCGTTGAACTCTCTCGGCTTTGCAAAGCCCCCTGCGCAAACGCGCGTTGTCGTCGCCATGTCCGGCGGCGTCGACAGCTCTGTTGTCGCCGCAAAACTGGCCGAGGAAGGCTACGACGTTGTCGGCGTCACCTTGCAGCTTTATGACCACGGGGCGGCCTTGGCCAAAAAAGGCGCATGCTGCGCCGGTCGCGATATTCACGACGCCCGCCGCGTGGCCGAAGAAATGGGCTTTCCCCATTACGTGCTGGATTATGAGAACACCTTTCGCGAAGCGGTCATGGATGAATTCGCCGACAGCTATCTGGGCGGCGCGACCCCTGTGCCCTGCATCCGCTGCAATGAACGCGTGAAGTTCAAGGACCTGCTGGAAACTGCCAAGGACCTCGAGGCCGACTGCATGGCCACGGGTCATTACATCCAGCGCAAGATGGGTGCGGAAGGGGCCGAGCTTCATTCGGCGGCTGATTCGACAAAGGACCAGAGCTATTTTCTTTTCTCGACGACGCAAGAGCAGCTGGACTATCTGCGCTTTCCATTGGGCCATCACGCATCCAAGGAAGAAACGCGTGCGCTGGCCGGCAAATACGGCCTGAGCGTTGCGGACAAACCGGACAGTCAGGATATCTGCTTTGTCCCCAACGGTGACTATGCCGCCGTCATCGAAAAGCTGCGCCCCGGCGCCGCCGCTCCCGGTGATATCGTGGATACTGAAGGGAACGTGCTGGGCACCCACAAGGGGGTGATCCACTATACGATCGGGCAACGTCGCGGTCTCGGGATCGGCGGTCTGGCCGATCCACTTTACGTGGTGAAACTGGATGTGGACCGCAAAGAGGTTGTCGTCGGCCCCAAAGACCTGCTTGCGACGCGCCGCGTTCCGATTCGCGAGATCAACTGGATCGGCGAAGGTAACCTGATGGACATGGGCGAGCGTCAGATAGCGGTGAGGGTGCGCTCGACACGTCCTCCAACGGATGCGGTCCTGCGCCCGATCTCCGAGTCGGAAGCCGAGGTCGAGCTTCTGGTGGCCGAGCAAGGCGTGTCGCCGGGACAGGCATGTGTTTTTTACGACACCGACAGCACACGCGTTCTGGGCGGTGGCTGGATATGGCGCGGGGCCTGACGAGTTTTGCAACGAAAGGTCACATCGCTGTGTGGCCTCTCGCTTTTGTGCTCAGGATCGCGCCAAGTGAGGTCAGCATACCACAACTTGCAATCCCGGAGCCCCGCCAATGACACTGACACGCCGCCAGTTTTTCAGCCTTGCCCTTGCGACCCCCGCAGTTATCGCACTCGCTCCGCGCGCCATGGCAGCGACGCCCGAGGTCTATGCCGACGGCGGCATAGCTGTGGATGGCGCGGATGTCGTCGCCTATTTCACCCACGGCTCTCCAGTTCAGGGCAACAAAGCCATCACCCGTGACTATCTGGGCGCGACATGGCTTTTCTCGTCCGAGGTCAATCGTGATCTGTTCGCCGCTGATCCTGCCGCCTATGCCCCGCAATACGGCGGTTACTGCGCCTATGCGGTCAGTCAGGGCTATACCGCTCCGACGGTGCCAGAGGCGTGGTCCATCGTGGATGACAAGCTTTACCTGAATTTCTCGATCAGGGTCCGTCGCCGTTGGGAGCGTGATATCCTCGGCCATATCATGGCGGCCGATGCCAACTGGCCAAGCGTGCTGGCTGGATAGACGCCGCAGCAAAAAACGCTGGCAGAGCCTGCGGTCAGGCGTTACCCACGGCACTATGATTTACGCATCCGCATCAGAGTGGCGCAACGCCCCGCAGAAACGTGTTCTGCTTTTTGCCATGTCCGGCTTGGGCAAAACCCATCTGTCTAAGATGCTGCGCAGCACCGGCGACTGGTTTCACTACTCGATCGATTACCGGATTGGCACACGCTATATGGGCGAAAAGATTGCCGATAACGCCAAGCGCGAGGCGATGAAGGTTCCATTTCTGCGTGATCTTTTACGATCAAATTCGATCTATATAGGCTCGAACATCTCATTCGAAGATCTTAAGCCGATGTCTTCTTATCTGGGCAAGCCCGGTGATCCGGCCAAGGGCGGGCTGGAATGGGACGAATACTCACGGCGTCAGGATGAGTTTCAGGCGGCAGAGGTTGCGGCGCTTATGGACACGGGTCACTTCATCGACCGTTCCGTCGATCTTTACCAATATCCGCATTTTGTTTGCGACACCGGTGGGTCGATCTGCGAGTGGGTGGATGCGGATGATCCCGATGACCCGGTGCTGACCGAGTTGGCGTCCAAGACCCTGATGGTCTGGATCGAGGGAACCGACGCCCACACCGCTGAGTTGATCCGCCGTTTCGATCAGGAACCCAAGCCAATGTCCTATGATCCGGCGTTTCTGCTGGCGACATGGAACGCTTATCTGGCCGAATTCAACGTGCCGCCCGACAAGGTGAACCCTGATGATTTCATCCGCTGGGCATTCGCCAAGGCGCTGGCCCATCGTCAGCCGCGCTATAAGGCGATGGCGGACAGATGGGGGATCACGGTGCCGCAACAGGCCGTGGAACAGGTCAAGGATACAAAGGGCTTTGTCGGCATGATCGCCGACGCCCTTGAGGTGCGCAGCTAGTCCGCCTATTTCTGCCCTTCTGATCAGGACCCAAACCGATGCCCATTAAACTGCCGATCGCCCTGCCCGCTTATCACGTTCTATCGAACGAAGGCGTCATGGTGCTTGATGAAGATGCCGCATCACGTCAGGACATCCGCCCGTTGCGGATTGCGCTGTTGAACCTGATGCCCAAGAAGATCCAGACCGAGAACCAGTTCGCCCGTCTGATTGGGGCAACACCGCTGCAGATTGAACTGTCGCTGGTGCGCATGTCCGAACACCAGACCAAAAATACCGCCGCCGAGCATATGGAAGAGTTCTACCGCCCGTTTTCAGACGTAAAGTACGAGAAATTCGACGGGCTGATCATTACCGGTGCCCCGATCGAACATCTGCCGTTCGAAGACGTCACATATTGGCAAGAACTGACCGAGGTGTTCGACTGGACACAGACTAATGTCCATTCGACCTTTGGCGTCTGTTGGGGCGGGATGGCGATGATCAACTATTTCCACGATGTGAAAAAGCACATGCTGGCACAAAAGGCCTTCGGCTGCTTCCGGCATCGCAACACCTCTCCTGCGTCGCCTTACCTGCGCGGGTTTTCGGACGATTGCGTGATCCCTGTCAGCCGCTGGACCGAAATGCGGCAGGACGAGATCGACGCCGCAGGGCTGAAAACCCTGATCACGAGTGACGAGGCGGGTCCGGCGCTGGTCGAGGATACAGCGCATCGCGCGCTCTACATCTTCAATCACTTCGAATACGACAGCGGCACGCTCAAGCAGGAATACGACCGCGATATAGAAAACGGAACGCCCATCAACGTGCCGATGAATTACTATCCCAATGACGATCCTTCACAAATTCCCCAAAACAGGTGGAGAAGTCACGCCCACCTTCTATATGGCAACTGGATAAACCAGATTTACCAGACCACCCATTTTGAGTTGGATAGAATTGGTACTTAGAATGCTGACATTCGCGGCCGCTTTTTTCGGTATTGGCGCGGTCGCAACCGGCCTGACCGCGCAATATCGTGCGTCAAAGGCCGAGGATGCCTATCCGCCTTTGGGTGCATTCGTTCAGGTGACCGGTGGGCAGGTGCATTATGTACAGGAAGGAACAGGTCCGCATCTTGTGTTGCTGCACGGTGCCGGTGGAAACCTGCGTGAATTCACGTTTGACCTGATGGGTCGGCTGACCGACCGTTATACAGTCACCGCTTTTGACCGCCCCGGCATGGGCTACACAGATCGTGTACCCGGCATCGCGACCGGGCTGACCGCAACAGACGGCGACAGCCCGCAGGATCAGGCGAAAATGCTGCGCGAGGCGGCGGCAAAGCTGGGGATCACCGATCCTGTCGTGGCCGGTCACAGCTTTGGCGGGATTGTGTCCTATGCTTGGGCCGTGGCGGGCTTGGACGAAGACAGCCCCGTAAACGCAAGTGCCGTCGTATCCTTGGCGGGTGTCACAATGCCGTGGCCAGGTGCGCTTGACCGCTACTACCGTGTGAACGGCAGCGCATTTGGTGGCGTGCTGACGATCCCTGCGATATCGGCCTTGGTCCCGACGCATGTCGTTCACCAGAGCATCGCAGCAACCTTCGCCCCGCAAAGCGTACCTGATGGCTATGGCGATTATATCGGCACCGGGCTGACATTGCGGCCCAGCAGCATGCGCGCCAATATCAGGCAGGTGAACACCTCACGGCCCCAGATCGTGGCGCTGTCACAGCGGTATCCCGAACTCGGCCTTCCGATCGAGATCGTGCATGGCGAAGAAGACCGGACCGTCCCGATCCATGTGCACGCCGAGGAAGTGGCCAAGATCGTGCCGCAGGTCAACACCGTGCGATTGCCAGGCGTGGGCCATATGCCCCATCACGCAGAACCGCAGATCGTCATCGATGCCATCGACCGTGCAGCGCGGCGCGCCGGGCTGAAACCCGTCGATTGAACACGGCACATGCGCGTACAGCACAGCAGAATTGCGCTTGCCGCTACAAACACCCATATATGACGCAGGACATTCGGGAGAGTTTTCATGGATTTACCATTTGATGGCGGGATAAGCCGCTATTTCGCGGATGATGCTCCTGATGATGTACGTGCCGCTGTCACCAGTGCCGGCAAGAAAGATATCACCAATCCCGACTACCCCTATGATGAACGCTGGAAGCGGCGCGACTATGAAGATGCGCTTGCCGCCTTGCAGATCGAACTGGTGCGGATGCAGGCTTGGGCACGTCACACCGGACAACGGGTCGCGATCGTCTTTGAAGGCCGTGACGCAGCCGGAAAAGGCGGGACGATCAAGCGTTTGCGCGAAAACCTTAATCCGCGCGGTGCAAAGCTGGTGGCCTTGTCAAAGCCCACTGACGTGGAAGCGGCGCAGTGGTATTTCCAACGCTACATTGCGCACCTGCCCGCCAAAGGTGAAATCACCCTCTTTGACCGCAGTTGGTATAATCGGGGGATTGTCGAGCACGTGTTCGGGTTCTGCACACCGGAACAACGCGATCGCTGGTTCGCGCAAGTTCCTGAATTCGAAGACATGTTGGTTCACGAGGGGATCAAGCTGATCAAGATCTGGCTTAACGTAGGCCGCGCGACGCAACTCAAACGCTTTCTGGATCGCGAGAAAGACCCATTGAAGCAATGGAAGCTAAGCTGGATCGACGTTGCGGGCCTTGCCAGGTGGGATGACTACACGGACGCCATCGGCGAAACGCTCGAACGCACCCACACAGCCCATGCGCCTTGGACAATTGTGCGGTCCGACGACAAGCGCCGCGCGCGTGTGCAGGTGATCCGCCATGTTCTGAATCAGTTGGGTTATGACCATCACGACCCGAAGGCGCTCGCGCCCATCGACGACAAAGTATTGGGAGGTCCCGACCTCTGGCATGGCTAAACGCGGCTATCATCACGGCAATCTGCGCGCGGCGCTGATCAGCGGCTGTCTGACGTTGATCGAAAAGCGTGGCCCGACCGGATTTACCCTGTCGGAAGCCGCGCGCGAGGCAGGTGTCACCCCCGCCGCCGTCTACCGCCACTTCGAAGGCCGCGAAGACCTGATCGCCGCTGCCGCACTTGAGGGCTATGGGCTCTTTGGCGATTTGATGGAGCACGCCTACGGCGACGGGCAGCCTTCTGCCCTCACCGCGTTCGAGGCAACGGGCCGCGCCTATCTTGCCTTCGCGCGCAAGTACCCCGGGTACTACATCGCGATGTTCGAGTCCGGTATTTCCATCAATCGCACGCCGGAACTCAACGCCGTGGCGACCCGTGCGATGGGCGTGCTTGAAAAAGCCGCCGAACAGTTGTCGCAGCACATTCCTGCGGAAAAACGCCCACCGCCGCAGATGTTCAGTGCACATATCTGGGCGCTGTCGCACGGTGTTGTCGAGTTGTTTGCCCGCGCCGATCCCGGCACGCAAAGCCCCTTTCCGCCCGAAGACTTGCTCGAATCAGGCATAGGCATTTATCTGCGTGGGCTCGGCCTGATTGCGCCTGATAATTAAGAGATAACATATGGATAGCAGATTTGCCGTGTTCTTCTTCATTCTCGGAAGCACAGACACCTACCTCAACGATTGTCCCACAGACTGCTTTCGCCAGACCGAAGCGCCAGAGCGGGTGCATATTCAGTACGGCGACACCTATTTTCAGGAAGATGACATCGGCGAAGAGATTTACGCCATCTACGATCTGCCAAAGCGGTACGGGGCTTTTCAACCAACCGCTGGTGCCAGCCTGACAACAGACAATGACGTCTGGGTCGGTGCCGGTGGCAAGTGGTCGACAGAAAGGATCAGTGACAGCCCCATCTTTATTGAACTGTCGCTGATGCCCGGTGTCTATTTCAGCGGTGATGGCCCCGATCTGGGTTTTCCGGTGCAATTCCGCGGCGCTCTGGGAGCGGGCATCAACTTTGGCGACACCGGTAGCCTGTCTGTTGTCTTCGATCACCGCTCGAACGCAAATGCCAGCGAGACGAACCCGGGGATCGAGACATTGGGGATCAGGCTGTCGTATCAGCTGGAGTGAACGATCCACCCACCAAAGCAAAAGGGCGGCCCAACCGGACCGCCCTTTCATATTTCTGAAACCAGCGATTAACGCTTGGAGAACTGGAAGCTCTTACGGGCTTTCGCCTTGCCGTACTTCTTACGCTCGACCACACGGCTGTCGCGTGTCAGGAAGCCGGCAGCTTTCAAAGCAGCGCGCAGCGTCGGATCATAGAGTTGCAGCGCCTTGGAAACACCATGTTTGACCGCACCGGCCTGACCGGAAAGGCCACCACCGGCAACAGTTGCCATGACGTCGAACTGGTCAACGACACCTGCCACCTGAAAAGGCTGGCGCAGGATCATTTGCAGAACCGGACGGGCGAAATATGTGTCCATGGCCTTGCCGTTCACGACGACCTTGCCGGAACCCGGCTTGATCCAGACGCGGGCAACCGCATCTTTGCGCTTGCCGGTCGCGTAGGAACGGCCCAATGTGTCACGCACTGATTCGCGAATGACTGCGGTTTCGACCACGGCTGCCGGTGCTTCGACACCTTCGGCGACTTGGCCCAGCTCTTCGAGCGAGTTTACTTGATCGGCCATTATGCAGTCCTCGTGTTCTTTTTGTTCATGGACTTCACGTCCAGAACTTCGGGCTTCTGGGCATCCATGCCATGCTCGGCGCCTGCGAAAACGCGCAGGTGCGTCATTTG
>NZ_JAWOAN010000035.1:0-23218 GCF_046498525.1 Yoonia sp. | reverse complement strand
AAATCGACCAAGGCGACAGACAGGGTGGACCCATAAAGGTCGCCTTTGAAATCGAAGATGAAGGTTTCGCAGTTGGCAACGTTTTCGCCAAACATCGGGCGTACGCCGATGGATGCAGCACCATTATAGGTGCCCTTGTATGGACCATCCAGCACATCGACCTTGACCGCGTAGACGCCGAATTTGGGCGGATGCAGGCCGGTGATCGACATGTTTGCAGTTGGATAGCCAAGGTCGCGGCCGCGTTGATCGCCGCGGATCACTTCACCTTCGATCCGGTGCCAGTGGCCCAGCATTGCTGCGGCATCCCGCGGCTTTCCGTCGGTCAGTGCTTGGCGGATGGCCGTGGAAGAGACATTGACAGCGTCAATCGCGACAATGGGTGCGATGGTGACGCCGAACCCCATTTCAGCGCCAAAGGCCCTGAGGTCTTCGACCGTTCCGGCGCGGTCCTTGCCAAAGCAGAAGTCGGCACCGACGACCACATGCCTGAGCCCGAGCTGATCGGCAATGATGGTCTGTGCGAACTCGCGCGGGGTCAGGCTGGCGAGGGCTGCGTTAAAGGGGACCTCGTAGAGCTTTTCGACGCCCAGCTTGGCCAGACGGTTGGCGCGGGCTTCGGCATTCATCAGGCGGAACGGTTTGGAATCGCGCGAAAAATAGCTGCGCGGATGTGGTTCAAAGGTCATGATCCCCAAGGGGGCATTCTCTGCCTTTGCTGCTTTACGCGTCACATCGATCACGGCTTGATGTCCGATGTGCACACCATCGAAATTACCAATCGCCGCAGCGGCGCCACGGTCGGTCGGGTCAATGAAAGCGGTGTCACGTATGATGCGCATGGCTTTGCGTAGCGGACCGCGTAAATGCGTGCAAGCACCGCTTGTCGGCCATTGCGGGCTTCGACGTGCACAAGGCGGTCAGACTTTTAAGAGCTAGTCGAATTTCCGTGACGGCGCGAGGACGGTCGCATCGCCGACAAGCACCTTCTTGTTGTTCACAAGGCACCGGGTGTTCATGGTGACACGTCGCTTGGAATGGTCGATTTCAGTCACCTCGACTTCGGCCAGAACCATGTCGCCGGGGCGCACCGGAGCGAGGAATTTCAGGCTTTGACCCAGATAAACCGTGCCGTGTCCGGGCAGTTGTTCGCCTATGACCGCACTGACCAGACCAGCGGTCAGCATGCCATGTGCGATACGCCCGCCAAAGATGGTGTCCTGCGCGTAATCCTCATCCAGATGCACCGGGTTCCGGTCCGTGGATACTTCCGAGAACATCTCGATGTCGCGGTCGGTGATTACCTTGCGGAGCGATCGGGTCATGCCGATTTCAATATCTTCGATGCAGATCGTCCCGCGGGGTGCATTATCCAACATTTCAGGCTCCATGAGGTAACAAAAATTCTGCCTAGGTTCTTTATTTGAAATTTTATTACTTTGCGAACGCAGAAAGATCAAGTGATTCTTGTGCCAAAAAACATCGGCGGCCCCATCGGGCCGGCGATGTTCCTTTGCAAAACCAAGCGCGGTGGTCGATTTAACGCAAATGCCCAATCGCGTAAGTCGCGCTCATCTGGGCGCTTTGCAGATAGGCATTCAAAGCCTCTGGATCAGGCTGGTGATCTGTCTTTGTCTCGGCAGCCGCCAAGCCACCGGAAATGAAGAGCGTGTCGAGATCTTCTTGTAATCCGCCCAGAATATCGGTGCCGAGTCCATCGCCAATGGCTACGATACGCGGATCGGATGGCGTATTGGTTAACGCAGCGAGCCTGCGCCGCGCGAGATCGTAGATCGGCGGGTGTGGTTTGCCGAAATAGAGACTTTCGCCACCCATTTCGGTATAAAGCGCCGCAAGCGCACCGGCGCACCATTCGCGCACATCGCCACGGTCGACGACAATGTCGGGATTCGCGCACAACAGCTTGAGCCCCTTGGTCTTCGCATAAAGAAATTCCGGGCGGTTTACATCCACATCGGCAAGCGGGTCAAAGGGGCCGCAGCAGACGATGCCTTCGGCCTCTTCCAGTGGAACCTTCTGGATGTTCACTGGATTGTCGATGATTTGCAGGGGCTTGAAGAAATCATCGTCGCGCGGGCTTTCGCCCATGAACCAGATTTTTTCAGCGACAATACCCCGGAACATCGCTGCGCGGGCGCTGTCGCCAGAGGTGGCGATTGCATCCCATGCGTCATCCGGCACACCCAACCCGTGGATCTGCCGCGCCACGGAATCCCACGGGCGGGGCGAGTTGGTGACAAGCACCACAATCCCGCCCGCGGCACGGTACTTCTGCATTGCTGCAACCGCCTGTGGCAGCGCTTCGATGCCATTGTGCATGCAGCCCCAAAGGTCCACGAAAGCGGCGTCATACCGACCCGAGATGTCGGCAAATTGGTCGATAATCTGGGTCATCTGTTAACCTTTGTGAACGGTATGGAACGCGTACAGAACCTGTACAGAACCTGTATGTACAGTTGTGCGGCTAGTTTAGACCTTCAGCGCAGGGATGATCTGCTTTTTCCGGCTCATGACGCCGGGCAGGACCACGCTGTCGCCGTCGACTGTGGCGTCAAAGGATTTTTCAGCCACGGTTTTCACCATGTCGTTGGGGATCAGCATCGTGGCTTCTTCGTTGATGATATCCACGACAAACAGCAGCACCTGGTCGACGCCGTCCTCTTCTGCGACCTTCGGCATGGTTTCCATCAGCGATGCCTTGCGGTCCAGCACGATCTGGGGCGCTGTGGTTTCCAGAACCGAGACGCGGAATTTCTTGCCGTCGACTTCGTATTCCTTGCTGTCCATGCGCAGCAGTTCAGCATCTGAAAACGCAGAGACATCGGATTTCGCTTCGAACATTTCACTGGCGTAGCTTTCGATATCGACGCCAAGCTCCTTGGCGAGGCTTTCAGCCAGATCCTTGTCCATCTCGGTCGTGGTGGGCGACCGGAAGGCCAGCGTATCGGACAGGATGCAAGACAGCATCAACCCCTTGATGCCATCTGGCATATGCCCCGCATGTTCGCCCATCATCTGATGCATGATCGTCGCAGTGCAGGCCAAGGGGCGCACGGTGATGTTGATCGGGTTCTTTGTCTCAAGACCACCTGCCAGCTTATGGTGGTCGATGATGGCCAGCACATCGGCGTTGTTGATGTTCGCGGGCAGTTCAGCAGGGTTATTGGTGTCGACGATCACGCAGGACTGTTCGTCTTGCACATCCGCGATAATCTCGGGCAGCTTAAAACCCCAGCGCTTGGCGACAAAGGCAGCTTCTGTGTTCGGAGTGCCCAGCAGCGCCGCTTTCGCTTCGATCCCGGTGTGGTTGAGAAACCATTCCCAGATCAGAGGCGAGCCGGTGCTGTCGGTGTCGGGGGATTTGTGGCCAAATACGAGCGTTGTCATGTGCATCACTTTCAATCGGAGCAAAGGTTGCCCCGTATATAGAAGTGTGCGTTCTGACTGTCACCCCATGCTGGTGGATTGAACAAAGGTGACGCTGACAGAAATGGCGGGTCTTGCCAGCGCACGGTTTTTCCATTTGGCTGCGCCGCAAGGAGACCCGATGCCCCGCGAAGCCGATCTATATCCCCCCATCAAGGCCTACCTGCAAAGGCAGGGCTATGAGGTGAAGGGCGAGGTGGGTGCCGCCGATGTTGTCGCCCGCCGCGGGGATGACCTTGTGGTGGTCGAACTGAAGCTGGGGTTTTCGCTGGCGCTGTTTCATCAGGGGGTCGAGCGGCTTTTGACCACCGACCATGTGTATCTGGCGGTGCCCTCGGGCGGCAAGGACAAGGCATTGAAGGCGAATGTAAAGCTGGCCCGCCGTGCAGGTCTGGGCGTCATGACCGTGCGCCTGCGCGATGGTCATGTAGAGGTGCTGGCGGACCCGGGGCCGTATGCGGCGCGGCAATCACGCAAAAAGAAAACCCGGCTCCTGCGGGCGTTCGAGCGTTTGCAGGGTGATCCCAATGATGGCGGCGCAACCCGGCATGGCATTATCACGGGCTACCGTCAGGATGCATTGCGCTGTGCACGGTTTCTTGCAGTGCATGGGGCATCAAAGGGTGCCAAGGTTGGCGAATGGGCCGAAGTGCCGCAGGCCACGCGGATCATGGCGGCAGACCACTATGGCTGGTTCTGCCGCGTGTCGCACGGGATCTATGATCTGACCGATGCAGGCCGCAAGGGGCTGGCTGATTATGGAGATGCCTGAAACTGTTAATTGCCGCGCGTGATTGTCCAGCCTTCGTTTTCAAGAAGGCGAAGCACGCCTTCGTTGCCGATCAGATGGCCGGCGCCGACCGCGAGCAGAATGTTATCGTGAGTTTCTGACGCCTCCGTGATGACCGGAATCCAGTTGCGGTTGCGGGTCTTCAACAAGGCGTCTTCCATTTCATCAAACATTGCATTCGCTTCGACCGGGTCCAGATCAGGCACATCAGACATGGCAATCCGCGACATTTCCCACAAACGCCCGATATCTTCGGCAAAATACCGATCCAGCATGGCCACGAACATTTGCTCTTGCAGGTCGGGTACCAGCATGCTGGCGCGCAGCATGTCGATCTGTTCGTCAAAACTGTCTTCTTCGAAAAGATCGAATAGCGTGGTGTATGGTTCGACCGCCTGCATCGGCACGCCCGCAGCCTCTGCATCCTGCATGATCATATGGTCAAGACCGCGCACGCCCTGCATCATGTCCGACATCGCGCAGGACGGCACCGCCAGTGTGAGTGACAAATACCAAGGCTGCATCTTGGCGGCCATGAACGAGGGAATACCCCGTTCGGAAGCGGCCGATGCGATAAGTTGCCATGTTTCTTCGTCCACCAGTTCAGGCAGCGTCGGACCATCCACGATGAAAAGGCGGCCGGGGTCTGTTGTGATCAGGTTCTGAAGTTTGGCCTCTTCTTCAGGTGTCGCTTCCAGCATCACCAGATCGGCACCGGTGATTGTCTTGGCAAGCTTGGTGCGCAGGTCTTTCAATCGAGCGTCATAGATGTGCATGGTGCCGACAACGGTGATCGCGGCACTGTCCTTTGTCGCAGTCCAGATCAGCCCTTCGGCGTAAGGCATGTCAGCGACTGCAGCCGATAGCTGCATCTGCTGACCTGCGGTCATCCGGTCAAGATAGCTTGCTCCGCTGCAGGCCGCCGATGCGGGGAGGGCGACAAGCGACAAGAAGAGTGCTGCAGCAGAGCGAAAGAACATGCGCGATCCTTTGTGAGGCGATTTCGTGCTTTAGGTAAGGTCTGCACACTGAGGGTCAATTCCCTCGGGCGTGGTTTTCCATCATCCCGGTCAGCATCCAGCCCTGTACCGGGTGGCGGCTTAGCCAAAAATCAAAAAGATCAGTCCCGCGCTGCCTAAGGCCAACATCAGTGTGACTTCACCACCTAAAATACTGAATATACGTGTCAATTCTTTCACCTTCGTCACTGCGCCAACTATGGTAGCCGACCAACATGACCAAGTTTTGACAAAAAATCATGAAAATGCGATTAAATTCAGGAGAGCCATTTTAACAGCGCTGGCCAATCATCGATCCCGATAGCAAGAAGTAAAAGCCGTCGCTGTCGTCCTCTTGATCGACAATTGTCTGCACGCGTTTGTGGGTTTGTTCGGTCGTGTCCGGCGTCATGTCTTGTTCAACAAATGATGCGCGAACCGCACTTCCGGTGGTCTGGCCGCCGGGTCGAGACGGTTGAGCAGGTCTTCAAGTTCGGCATCGCCTATTTCGCCTGCCCTGTGTTGGTCCACACGGACGCGCAACAGCCAGAGCAGGGCATTCTGTCGGGTGGCGATGTCCGCGGCCTCCTTGCGGAAACGCGCGGCCCCCCGCGGCCCGCCGCATTGTTCGCAGATTTGCGCATGAAGGCGCAGCACCTCGGGATACCAGCAGTGCAGACCGTTGGCTTCGTTTTCGCGGGTTGCCTGTAGTGATGCCTGATATGCGTGATCCAACCTGTCATGCTTGGCGAGCGCAATCGCGTAATGTGCCCGAAAGTAAGGTAGCCCGACTCGTGCCCCCATTGCTTCATGGGCTTTGATGACGGCATGAAAGTTGCCAAGCCCGTCTTCGTGGTAAGTTTCGGATGTGTCCATGACATTCAGCCAGGCTGCACCGGTCATTTGCCAGAACCCGGCTGACTGGCGGGTCGCGGTTTCGATGCCGCGTCGCACGCGGGCAACGGCCCTGTCTGTCTTGCCTGCATAATAAAGCGGGACCGCACCCCAGATTTGCGCCCAAGGCTGCATGACGGGGATGTTCAGCAGTTCCTGGTGCGCATCGGTTTCGACACTCAGGCCCGGGATGAGGTGGGCATCGCCGCAGATCGACCGAATGACACATTCGAACATTTGCGCAGCGCCGTAGGTATCGGCCCCATAGCTTGAGATCATGGCACCATGTCTGGCGATGTCGTAGTCGCTTTGCAATTGCTGGTATGCAGTGGATGCCTTGGCAAAATCACCTGCATAGAAGTGCAACGATGTATCCACATTCAACGACGCGATCCGCAGTTCCTTGTTTTGATCGCCGTCAGGATCGTTGACCGCCGCGTCGCGCAACATTTCGCTGAATTGACGCGCTGTCGCTTTGTCCCCCGAAATGACCGCGTGGGTGAAGCTACCGTAAAATGCAGGGCCATTGGCCGCGCAATAGGTGGTCTGGCCTTTGGCGAGCGTCGATACCTTTTCAAAGGCGTCCTTGACAGGCGTTGCCGTAAATCCATGAACTTGCATACGGATTGACCCGAGCGCTGCATAACATGCGATTTCAAGCGCGCGCAGATCGGTGTCCGCCGGCGCATTTTCGCACAATGAGATGGCCGCGAGAACATGCGCTTCGGCATCTTCAAAGCCCCCTTGCAAGAGCGCTCGCCTGCTCACGGTCAGATAGTTCTGGATCGCCGGAATATGTTGCTGCGACAAGCTTAGATGGTTGGTCAGCAGTGCGGGGTTTCGCATCACCGCATCAGGGTGATGTTTTTCCAGATATGCCGCGATTTGCGCATGATATCTGATCCGCGTTTGCCGCAACATGCCTTGATAGGCCGTTTGCTGCAAAAGGGCATGTGCAAAGCTGAAGCTGTCCTGGCCGTCTTTTTGAAGCACACCCTGCCGGCAGGCGGTGTCGAGGTGGCCTTCAAGTGGATCATGGTCCGCTGCAATCGCGCGCAGCGTCGCAAGATCAAAGCGCCGCCCGATAACCGAGGCGGCCTGCAGCACGGGCTTGGCCGCGCCGGTTGCGTCGATCTGCTCTGCCAGAAGGTCTTTCAGTGTGTCGGGCACATCAAAACGCGGGGTGTTGTTCAAGGCATCGCGTCTGAGGATCTGTTCGATGAAAAGCGGTATTCCCCCTGCATGTGCGATAAGATACGCGCGTTGGTTTGCCGTTGCCTTGCCCTGCGACAGGGTTTTCAGCAGATCATCGGCTTGGCGGTCTGACAGGGGTTCAAGCGCATTGATGTTTATGGGCGCCTTGCCCAGAAATCTGTCGATCTTGGCGTCTTCGCGGCTTGTCATCAGGATTTGATAGTGGCTGGCCGCCTTGCTTTGGATGATATGGCTCAGCACGCCAAAGCTGGCGCTATCGAACCAGTGCAAATCCTCGAAGATCAAGACACCTTGCGCTTGTGTTGCGCGGATGGCCATCCACAGGCTTTCTTCGATCAACGCCTTGAGGGCGACGTTGCTTTGTTCGGTCAGGAGTTGCTGGCCTTCGGGCAAGCCAAGGATCAGGGCCAATGCCCGTTTCGAAGGGTCAGGCAGAGCGGTAAACCGTGTTGAAATATCCGCGAAACCGGGAAGGTTGCTTTGCGTTTCGTGCATTATCCACCGCGTAAACGGGTGATAGCTGGCCCGCATTTGCACCCCATCTGCAGCAAAGATTGTTGCTGCGGGCGATTGCTGTGCCACATGCCGCGCGAAGGCGGTTTTGCCAATGCCTGCAGGCCCCAGAACAAGTGACGGTTTGGAGCTGCCATTGATGCGCTGCAGAGTTCCGGCCCTGCCGACAAAAACCTTCATCTGTTGGTGGCTACCCCGCTCGGAAGAGGGGTTGGCGGTCAGTGGGTTATACATAAGATCATTTCACTCGAATCCGTCACATTATATGCGTGTTTGCGCAGCTTCCAAGCTTGGAATACGCGTGAGTATCAAGGGACGGGTCGTCAGACGGGGCGTGGTTTTACTTGCCCTGCCAGTCTGATTGACGCTTTTCGATGCAGGCGCGCGCCCGCAGATCGGCGCGGATGATCTTGCCTGTGGTGGTCATCGGCATATCGTCGATAAAACGGACGACACGGGGAAATTCATAGGCGGCAAGTCTGGTTTTGACGTGGGCGGCGATATCGTTTGCCAGATCGTCCGACCCGTCGAAACCCTGCGCAAGCTGTATGTATGCCGCAACGATTGACCCCCGGATCGGATCAGGCTTGCCGACAACCCCGGCCAGTTGCACCGCGGGGTGGGTCAGCAGGCAGTCCTCGATCTCGGCGGGGCCGATGCGGTAGCCGCCCGAACTGATGATATCGTCATCGCGCCCGATGAACCGGAAGCGGCCGGTGGGCGATTTGCAGCCCTTGTCGCCTGTCAGGAGCCATTTATCGCCAGCGATTTCGATGAACTTGCTGGCGGTGGCGTCGGGATTGTTCCAGTATTCCAGAAACATCACAGGATCAGGCGCGCGCACCGCGATGCTGCCCTCTTGCCCGATGTCGCAAGGTGTGGTGGTATCTTCGTCAATAAGATCAACGGTGTGGCCGGGCACGGCAAATCCCATCACGCCCGGCTCTGCGGGTTCCAGTGCGGCGCAGGAAGAGACAATCATGTTACATTCGGTCTGCCCGTAGAATTCGTTGATCGTGGTGCCAAAGACCTGTTGACCCCATGCGATCAGTTCCTTGCCAAGCGTTTCGCCGCCCGATGCGACCGAGCGGAGCGGGACAGGGGTGGCAGGTGTGTCAAGCCGCATGAGTTTCAGGGCGGTCGGCGGCAGAAATGCGTTGCGGATGGCGTGTTCGCGGATCAGATCGAACGCCGCCTTTGCGGTAAATTTGCGGAACCTACAGGCAACAACCGGAACGCCGTGGTGCAAGGCGGGCATCAGCACGTCAAGCAGGCCGCCAATCCATGCCCAATCGGCAGGCGTCCATATCTTGTCGCCTGGTTGCGGAAAGAAATCATGGCTCATTTCTACGCCGGGCAGATGGCCGAGCAGTACGCGATGGGCGTGCAGCGCGCCTTTGGGTGCGCCGGTGGTGCCGGACGTGTAGATCAGAATCGCGGGATCATCTGCTTTGGTCGGGTGGGGTGTGAACTGGGTCGAGCTGCTATCGCAGAGCGCGTGAAAGCCCTCGGCAGCGCCCTGTGCGCCATCAATGCAAAGAATACGTTTGAGGCCGGGGAGTTGGGGGCGGAGTTGAGCGATCACTTCGGCGCTCACCTCATTCGTGATAATTGTGGTTGCACCTGAATCCTTGAGGCGGTGTAGAAGCGCCTCTGGTCCGAAAAGCGTGAAGAGCGGCAATGCGATGCAACCGGCCTTGGTGATCGCGACGTGGGACACCGCAGTTTCGAAACACTGTGGCAAAAGCACGGCGATCCTGTCCCCGGGCACGGATGTATTGGTCAACGCATTGGCGAGTTGATTGGACCGGTCGCGCAGATCTGCGAAGGTGTATTCGGTCGCCATCCCGTCAGGATCGATGTCAACAATAGCGCAACGTTGGGGTGCTTTGGCTGCATGTTTATCGCAGATATCGACCCCGATGTTGAAATATTCAGGAATATCCCACCAGAAACGGGCGCGTGTTTCTGTGATGTTTTGATGTCTCTTCAACATGATGTGCGAAAATCAACTCTTGTTCAATTGCTGTCAATTACTTCTGACTGCAGACTGGAACAACGCTCTTGCCGGCGGTCGCAATAAGCTGTTTGCTGTCGTATATTCGCCAAACTTTCGCCACCTCTTCAGGGTACCTTCATCCAATGCGTATCCTAATTGCCGAAGACGAGCCTGTGCTCGCCAGCCAACTGAAGAAAACACTGATGTCCGAAGGGCTGGCAGTCGATGTTGCCGTCGACGGGGCTGAAGCGCAGTATCTCGGTGAAACTGAACCTTATGATGTGATCATTCTGGACCTTGGCCTGCCTATTCGGGATGGTCTGACGGTACTCAAGAACCTGCGGAGCGGAGGGAATGATACATCTATTCTGATCCTGACGGCGCGGAATGACTGGACCGACCGCGTGGACGGCCTTGATGCCGGCGCAGATGATTATCTGACCAAGCCGTTTCATATGGCAGAGCTTTCGGCGCGTGTGCGTGCCCTGATCCGCCGCAAGGCCGGCAAGGCGACCCCTGTGTTTTCCAAGGATGATGTGACGTTTGATACGCGCACCAATCAGGTTATGGTGAATGGTATTCCGACCAACCTCACCTCGCAGGAAATTGCAGTGCTGTCTTACTTGTTCCATAACTCCGGTCGTCTGGTATCGCGGAACGAACTGTCCGATCATATCTATCAGTACGACGGAGATCGCGATTCCAACACGATCGCTGTCTTTGTGAACCGGTTGCGCAAGAAGCTCGGCAGTGACCTGATCGAAACCGTCCGCGGCAGAGGTTACGTGATCAAAGCGACCGTATGACGTCGCTGCGCGCCCGTGCCGTGACGGGTGGCATCCTGTGGGCTGTTGCGATCATCGTGCTGGGCTTGGCGGGTGTATCGTCTTATGTGACCTCGCAGACCCAGGCGCGGTTTATCGAGGTCTTGGAAACCCGTCATTCCCAGGCGATCGTCGCGGTTTCGAACAACAGCGATTCAGCCAACGACCTTGTCCGCGCCATTGGTGATCTGGTCTATCAGGTCCCGTTTTCCGGACAGTATTGGCAGGTTGAGACAGATACAGGTGCTATTTATGCGTCTCCGTCGCTGGATGAAGAACGGTTGCCCCGCCCGTTCGGGCTTTCGCAAGAACGCCAGAGGCGCGAATTCACAGGCCCCAACGGCGAGCCTGTGTTTGCGATTGGTCAGTGGGTGCCCGTCAGGAATGGCGCGATGTGGTATGTTCAGGTCGCGTCATCGCTGCGCAGTTTCGAGGAAGATCAGGCTGTTTTGCGCAACACCCTCTTGACCGCATTTACCTTTGTTTCTTTCGTGGGGGTGCTGGGCGCGTTGACGCAGGTGGCCGTGGTCCTGCAGCCGCTTAACAAATTGCGGCAGGATGTGTCCGGCAGATGGGAGCAGGAAGACGGGCTGGAGGTTGCGAGCTATCCGGTCGAGGTGGCTCCTTTGGTGAACGACATCAACACGTTGATGGATCGCAACCGCGATATCATGCGCCGGTCGCGCAGGCAGGCTGCTGACCTTGCCCATGCCATCAAGACGCCATCGGCGATCATGCGCAATGAGCTGGAAAATCTGAAGATAGAGGGCATGGACGTGCAGGACGCTGTTGACGCACTTGACCGGTTGGATGCCCAGCTCAAGCGGTCTTTTGCGCGGATGCGGGCCGATGGGACGGATGCGACGGTCGGTGTGGCGACCGAACTTGATACGGCGCTGGGCCGGATGGAGCGTGCGTTTAACGCCCTTGCCCGTAATGAAGGCAAGATTTTCAAGGCGACCTATGCCAAAGGGCTGCGCGTGCGGATGGATCAGAGCGATTTTGAAGAGGTGACCGGTAATCTTCTGGATAACGCGCTGAAATGGGCGGCGTCAGAAGTGCGGCTTGATGTGGCGGAAACGGCAGATGGGCAGATCATGCTCACCATTGCCGATGACGGTCCCGGTATTCCAAAAGAGGAAATTGCAAAGGCCACACAAAGCGGTCAGCGCCTTGATACGTCCATGCCGGGGACAGGCCTTGGCCTTGCGATCGCACATGACCTGATCCACGCCTATGGCGGCAAGATCCTGTTGTCGAAAGATGACAGGCTGGGCGGATTGGCCATTCACATGCGCTTGCCCTTTGCCTCTGCGAAGCGGAGCGACTAGCCGCGGTTGAAAAGCCCGCTCATTGCGCGTCCGACAAGGCTGCTGACCGATGGTTTTTTGGTGGCATGAAACGGCAGCGGGCGGCAGACCTCGATCGCGGCAACGCCTACGCGTGCGGTAAGCGCGCCGTTAATCACCCCCTCGCCAAAGCGGCGGGAAACCTTTGACAAAACACCGCCACCTGCGACCGAGCCGATCAGGTCGTCTCCGACAGCGACCGCACCTGTCGCCACAAGATGGGTCAGAACCGTTCGTGTCAGCCGCCAACTGCCCAATGTGCCTGATCGTCCACCGTAGATTTCTGCGATCCGCCGGATCATCCGCAGGTTTGCGGTAAGCGCGGTGAACAGGTCTGCCAAGGCCAGCGGGACAATCGCTGTGACCGTCGCCACCTGCCGTGCTGCGGCCTCGACCTCGCGCTGGGCGCGCGCGTCGAGCGGGGCAAGCAGTGACGTTTCCGCCAACCCCAGCAGACCGTCGGCATCAAGAATGTCGCCTTGCCGCGATTTAAGTTCGGCCCGCCCCCATGCGGTATCTTCGCGATTACCATAAAGCTCTTCAAGGTCGCCTAGGACAATGCGGGCTTGTTTGAGGTCAAGCGAGATCAGCGCGCCTGCCGCTTTGTGCTGGATGCTGTCGAGTGTGCGCAACCGGCCAAAAGCGGCCAGTTCCCGCAGCCCGATGATCAGCAGAACCAGAAGCAAGAGCCCGATGAGTGCAGTTGCGATGCCCCCCAAGACGGGCGAGCGCGACAGCAGCCCCGTGACATAATCCCATGCCGCGAGTGAAGCAATGAAACCGACCAGTGCGAGCGTCACCGACCAGAACCAGCGTGCCAATCGCGACGGGCGGCGCGTCGTGATCGCTGCGACCTGTTGCATCGCAACGCCGCGAGGTATGTCGCGATCATCTTCTACGGCAGGGGCCGTGGCCGGTTGCGCGGCGTCAGTGCCTTCAAGGTCGATAAGTACAGGTCCGCGTGTCATAGCCGATCTCCGAACAGGAACTGTGCCGCCTTGTCCAACCGGATATGCGGTGGCCCGTCGCCGGGATGCCGGGTCAGCGGGGCGGGGGCGAAGTTCATGATGCTGTAATCGGCATCAAGCCATTTATCCGAACCTTCACGCGCGGGCACCAGCAACTGAGCGGGATCGGACGGAAGTTTGCCGGGGTAGAAGGCCGCCTGTTTGCCCGTGTCCAGCAAGCGGCCTCGCACGACATCCAGCGGGCCGTCCTTGTGATCCACGGTGTCTTCGACTGTTGTGCGCAGTGCGGCAATCGACATCGCAGCCGTTTGCGCCCCTGCAAAGTCGGCACGGTCTTTGGCCTCGCGCAGTAGCGCTTGGGTGATCGCGGTAAGCTGCGGGTGCTGGCTGTGATGCAGGTGGTCGGCCTTGGTTGCCGCAAAGAGGATCTTTTCGACCCGTCTCCCTTGGAAAATGCGGGACAGGAAGGCGTTGCGTCCGGGACGGAAGGCCCCGAGGATGCGCGCCATGGCGTTGCGCAGGTCATCAAGTGCGGCGGGTCCAGCATGGATTGCGCCCAGCACATCGACCAGCACGATCTGGCGGTCGATCTTGGCAAAGTGATCTTGGAAGAAGGGGCGCACGATGTTGCGTTTGTAGCTTTCAAAACGGCGCTCGAACTCGCGGCCCAGTGACCCGCGCGGGTAGCGCGCGGTTGGCAGCGGCGCGAAAGTGAGCACGGGCGAACCGGCCAGATCACCCGGCAAAAGGAACCTTCCGGGAGAGCAATCAGAGAACCCGGCCTCGCGTGCCTCGCGCAGGTGCGCGGTGAACCGTTCGGCCAGCACAAGTGCTTCGGGTTCATCCAGCGGCACTGTTGGATCTACGCCAGCGACCAGCGCCACATAGTCGTCTCCACCGGGGCGTCCTCTGGCGCGGCCCAAGGCTGCTGCGGACCATTCGGCGTAGGTTTGATCCAGCAATCCAAGGTCAAGCAGCCATTCACCGGGATAGTCGACGATGTCGATATGCACGGTGCGCGGGCCGGAGATACCAGAGAGCAGACCACTTGGCTGGACCCGCAATGACAGCCGCAATTCGCTAATCTGGCGGGTGCCATCGGGCCAGCTTGGTTCAGGGGCGGTCAGTTGTGACAGGTAGGCCTCGTAATGAAAGCGCGGCACGGTGTCGTCGGGTTGTGGTTGGAGATAGGCGGTGCGGATCGCACCACTTGCCGCGGCGTCCAGTTGTGGCATCCGCCCGCGGTCCATCAGATTGGCGACCAACGACGTGATGAACACCGTCTTGCCTGCCCGCGAAAGCCCGGTGACGCCCAAGCGGATCACCGGATCGCGGAAAGGCGCTGTCAATGTATGGCCCATGCCCTCGACCGTGCGGGTGATCTGATCTGCGATGGTAGAGATGACCAAAACGGGCCCTTTCAATGCTTTGTACGAAGATAGGGGCGTTATCATGGGATGTGTAGGGATTGATTTTGCCTGATGCGCCCCCTAATCGGGGCAGATGCCACGCTATGCCCTTCTTGTCGAATACCACGGTGCGCCCTTTGCCGGGTGGCAGCGACAGACTGACCAGCCCTCGGTGCAGGGTGCGATCGAGGCCGCTTTGGCCAAGCTGGAACCCCGTGAACATGCGATTGCAGCGGCAGGGCGCACCGATGCGGGCGTCCATGCGACAGGCCAGGTGGCGCATTGCGATATGGAGCGGGACTGGGACCCGTTCCGTTTATCCGAGGCGCTGAATTATCACCTCAAGCCTGCGCCTGTCGCGATCTTGAAATGCGCTGTGGTGGCGGATGACTGGCATGCGCGGTTCGATGCGCTGGAACGCCGCTATCTGTTTCGCCTGATGTCGCGCCGCGCGCCGCTGACGTTCGAGGCAGGTCAAATGTGGCAGGTGAAACATCCGCTGGATGCCCAAGCGATGCAGGCAGGTGCCGATCACCTGATCGGGCACCATGACTTTACCACCTTCCGGTCCACGATTTGTCAGGCGAAAAGTCCTGTCAAAACACTGGACGAATTGCGGGTAGAGGTCGTGCCGCGCGACATAGGCACCGAATATCGGTTCCACGTGCGGGCGCGGTCGTTCCTGCACAATCAGGTGCGCAGCTTTGTGGGAACACTGGAACGTGTCGGGGCCGGATCGTGGCGGCCTGATGATGTGGAGGCTGCTTTGGCCGCCAAAGACCGGAGCGCCTGCGGTCCGGTGTCCCCGCCGCACGGATTGTATCTTGCGGGGGTGGAATATCCAGACGATCCGTTTGTCTAGTCATTGTCGGTCAGTCCTGCACCTGCGCCCGACAAACGCGAGCTTGCTGTTTCGGGCACATAGGTTCTTGCGGCCAGTCCCGACCAGATGTTCCAATCTTCCTGCGCAATGATCACGGGTTTGCAACCCGCCTTCAGGACGGTCGTATCGCTGCACGACACCTCCGGGCCATTCCATTTCTGCGCAACGCCGCTTTCTGCCAGAAACGCCCCGACAAGCGGGGCGTGGGCCAGATCGGCCAGAACAGCCGTGGTGTAGCCCATTGCAAAGGCATCGCGTACGATCGGACCGATCAGGGCGGCAGGCCCTTGGCGGACTGTGATGCGGTCCCCGGCCCATTGGACATCCACGGTGCAGACGGGTTCCTGCAGGGCTGCTGTGACCGGCGCGATGCTGGCTCCGGTCCCTGCCAGATAGGCGGCGACGCGGCCAAGCTCTTCGGCCTGACCGGTAGGTAAACCAGCACCCCTTGCGGCGCTTTGCACCATTCCGGCGACCTCGTTGAGCGATAACATCAGATGCTTGCCACCGGCAGCCACCAGTCATCGGCGTTGTCCAGCTCATCAAAAAGCGGTGCGCCTTGGGCAAGGGTGATGCGGGTCCAGCGGTCTGACTTGGGGTCGAATTTGCCTGCGCCAAAGAACGCCAGCTTGCAGCGCAGAATATCGATGGGCAGGCAGTTTTCGCCAATCAGGTTGTCGCGGATTTCGGCATAGGGATGCCGTGCGAGGGATTGTACACGCCGGACGGCGGCGCGGTGCTGCGGGTGGCGGGCAAGGAATTGGCCAACGGGTGTTGCGTTGCTGGTCAGATCGCCTGCCAGTGCTTTCACCTGTCGCCCGATATCGAGCGGGGATTCAAGCTCTGCGCCGGGTTCTTCATGCCGGTTGCCCAAGCGCGGCTCGCATTTTTCTTCTGACACGTACCAGAACTGTGCACATGCGGCGGGTATGTTGTAGTCTAAATCGCAGGCCCAGCCCCAGTCGGTTTCAATGAGTGCGTGCAGGTCGGCGCAGGACATCGTGGGATCAAGCTCTGGTATGAACGGCGTGGCCATGCAGTCGGCGAGCCCGTCGATCAGGTCACCAAAAGGTTCCAGCAGCAGTGCGGCGATCAGTTCTTGTGTGTCGATCGACCAGCGGGTGCTGTCGGCAATGATCCGGTCAATGGGCTGATCAGCGGTCATAGCCTCTGGCGTCAGGGTCGCGGCGAATTCGGGCCATTCACTGCGCAGGGTGGCGATGCGCCGGGCGGCAATTTCATCGGGTACGTCCCACTCGGCCAAATACTGTGCGGCGCGCGTCACCAGATCGTATATCCGCCCGATCTGGCCCGCATCCAGACTGGTGATCGCGCGGACACGCGCGATGGCGGTTTCGCGCACGGACATCCACGCATCAAGCAAAAGCGGGTGGTTTACCAGAAACGGTGCCATGCCCAGACCGGTCGAATTGCCGATCCCCAGATGCCGTTTGGCTTCGCGGGAAAGTGTGCCCCCGCTGATATGCTCTGCCAGATCGTGCGTGAATCCGCGGATCAGCCAGACTGTCAGCATCTCGGCCATGAAGGGACCGCCCATGCCGGGCCTGTCTGCGATATGGCCGCGATCCGCGATGCCGAACTTGCCGTTGCCGTAAACTGCGGTCGTGCGCATCAGGTAGCCCGTTTCGCGGATTTTGACGGGGTCCGGCTGCCTGCCTGCCCGCAGTGCCTTGATGACATGATCGAACAGCCGGACGGATTTGTTGGCGCGGCTCAGGACCAGATCGCGGGCGGTGAAGCGTGCGGCCTCCTGTTTGGGCGCGCTGGTGACGATGCGGTCAATCTCGGACGGGTCGGGGATGCCGTCATAAAGCACATACGCGGTGTCCCATGCGGTCGCGATGACCCGGTCGGTGCGCATGTCCGGCGGTAAATCGGTTGAGACTGCGACCAATGCATAATCATACCCGCCAAACGACAGGGTATAGACGGCATGGCCAAATCCGTCAGCATCCATTTCCCAGACCGGGCGGGTGACTTTGACAGCGTCTGCTGCCAGCGCGCGAATCAGGGTGGGCAGGAATGACAGGCGCGTCGGAAATGCGGCCCCCATCCGACGCAAGCGCATCACGGTTGCGGGTGGGCGCAGTGGCATTTGTGCTGGGCGCGCTATATCTTTCATAGGTCGAAACCTAGCCACTTGTGCTGTTGCTACAAAGTACAAAAACGACCCATCCTGGGGGAAGTCATTGGTAAATCCGGGATGGCTTGATAACATGGATGGAAAGAAACTTGTCCGGTTGCGGTGTCAGTGGTGGGAGGCGCTTATTAAAATGTTCAAACGCGTATGCGCGGCCCTGCTGATATTTGCCACACCTGTCGCCGCTCAAGAGGTGCGCTTGGTGTCCGAGGCCGCACGCGGTGCTTTGAATGAAGCCTCTTTGCTGCGTAGCCTTGATGAAACGGCCGCACCGCAGGACTACATCGCTGCTGCGCGCGCGGATTATCGTCGGCTGCTCACGGCGCTTTATGCCGAAGGATATTACGCCGGTGAAATCTCGATTACCGTCGACGGTGTCGAGGCGGCCAATATTGCGCCGCTTGCGGCCCCGGACGCAATTGACGAAGTGATCATCGCTGTAGAACCGGGGCCGCGTTTCACGTTTGGCGATGTTCAGGTTTTCCCGCTGCCGCCGCAAACCACGATTCTGGAGGATCTTGGGCCACGGCGTACCGCGCGGTCTGCAAGTATCCGTTCTGCCGTTTCAGGTAGCATCAGCAGTTGGCGTGATCTGGGCTATGCCAAGGCGCGCGTTGCGCAGCAGTCTATCATCGCCCGCCACGCGGATTCCAAGCTGGATGTGGATGTGGCGCTTGATATCGGGCCGCGCTTGCGGTTTGGCCCGCTTGTCGTGTCGGGCAATGAAACCGTCAGTGATGCCCGTATCCGCCAGATTGCGGGCCTGCCCACCGGTGAAGTTTTCGCACCGCAAGAGATTGCCGCCGCAGAGCGCCGTTTGCGCCGCACCGGTACCTTTGCGAGCGTGGCCTTGACGGAAAGTGATGACATCGGACCAGATGATACTCTGCCGATCAATGCGCTCCTGTCGGAGGCAAAGCCGCGCCGCATCGGGTTTGGGCTGGAACTGTCGTCTATCGAAGGTTTGACAGTCTCGTCATTCTGGCTGCACCGTAACTTTCTGGGCGACGCTGAACGGTTTCGCGTCGATGCCAAGGTTGCAGGGATCACCGGAGAAACCGGCGGCGTTGACTATCGGCTTGGCGCGACATTCACGCGCCCGGCCACCTTTGGTCCTGATACAGAGTATTTTCTGAGCGGCGAGATATCACGCGACGACGAACCGGAGTTCCTGATCGACAAGATTTCCTTTGAGACCGGCTTTTCGCGGGTCCTGAGTGAGGATCTGACAGTGCGGGCGGGCGTCGGTGTCTTGCGTGCCCGTGAAGAGACTGCGCTGGACACGCGCGCGTATACTTTGCTTACCTTGCCGCTGGACGCGACGCTGGATCGACGTGATGAGCCTTCCAATGCCAGTGACGGTTATTTTATCGACGTGAGCGCCGAGCCCTTCATCAGTATAGATGGCGATATCAGTGGCGCGCGTCTTTTCGGTGATGCGCGCGGGTATCTGACCGTTGGCGAGGAAGAGAAACTGACCTTCGCTGGGCGCTTGCAGATCGGCAGTGTTCTTGGGGCCGAGCTGTCGGAAGCCCCTGCTGATTTCTTGTACTATTCGGGCGGCGGGGGCACTGTACGCGGGCAGCCTTATCAGTCGCTTGGGATTGAAACGGTAAGCGGGACAGAGACTGTGACCACAGGCGGTACGTCGTTTATCGGTACGCAACTGGAAGCCCGTTATCTGGTCCGCGAGAACATCGCAGTGGTCGGTTTTTATGATTTCGGCCAGATCGGTGCGACTTCTACGCCGGGCGAAGATGCGGAATGGCATGCGGGCGCGGGCTTTGGCGTGCGCTACAACACCGGAATCGGGCCGATCCGCCTTGATCTGGGCACGCAGGCCAGCGGCGATGATGCGGGCCGTGACCTGCAGGTTTATATCGGAATTGGACAAGCGTTTTGATGCGGTTTCTGATCATATGTATGCTGTGTCTTGTCCCCTTTGCGGCTGTCGCGCAGTCGCAGGAGGAAGAAGACAAGGGTTATCTGACCGGGCTGATCGAGGACAACCTGTCAGGTGTCAGTCGTGAAGTGACGATCCTAGGCTTTCAAGGCGCGCTGAGTACCGAGGCAACAATAGATGTGCTGACGATTGCCGATGCCGAAGGCGTCTGGCTGACCGTTGAGGACATTGTCCTGAACTGGAACCGGAGCGCCCTGTTGCGTGGTGCGATTGATGTGCGGGAATTAAGCGCCGCGCGCATTATCCTTTCACGACCGCCGCTTTCCGAAGACACCGGACCGTCGCCCGAGGCGCAGCCGTTTTCCCTGCCGGAACTTCCCGTCAGCGTGTCGCTTGGTCAATTGCGTATCGACCGGGTTGAACTGGGCGACGCGTTTTTGGGCGAACCGATCGCAGTCACGCTGGATGGCTCTGCGCAATTGCGGGATGGCGAGGGGACGGTCAATCTGATCGCGGAGCGTCTGGGCGAAAAAACCGGCGTTTTTGAAGTCAGCGGAAGCTTTGCCAACCAAACCCGCGTGCTTGATCTGCTGCTCAACCTTGAAGAAGGGCCTGACGGGATTGCCGCACGTCTGCTTGATTTACCGGGGCGACCTGCGGTGAGCCTGCGGGTTGCGGGGGCTGGACCGCTGGCCGATTATGAGGCGACACTCGCGCTTGCTACGGATGGTCAGGATCGCCTTGCCGGGACATTCGGTCTGACCAGTGCCGATGGCGGCCAGCAGATCGCGCTTGATCTGGGCGGCGATATCTCCCCGTTGTTCGCGCCGGAATACCAAGGGTTCTTTGGCACTGATGCCAACCTCGTGGCGCGGGTCGTGCAGACGGCGGATGGCCGGGTCGATATTCCGCTGCTTGCACTGGATGCAGGCCGCGTTGCGCTGGACGGTGCGATCGCAATTGGCAGTGACGGGTGGCCCGACCTGGTTAATCTGACCGGTGGCATCACCCCGCTTGGAAACGCGCCCGTCTTGTTGCCTTTGTCCGGTCCAAAGACCTTTGTTGACGGTATGAACCTGTCCATCAGCTATGATGCGGATGTGTCAGAGGATTGGCGCGCGGATATCACGGTCGATGGTCTTGAACGCCCCGGACTTGGCATCGCCGAACTGCGCCTTGCAGGGGGCGGCGTATTGCGGTCGGGGGCAGGTGCGCAAGAGAGTTTGATTACTGCAAATCTGCAATACGGTGCCAGCGGGCTGCAACTGACCGAGGCCGGGGCGTCCGAGGCTTTCGGGGATGAGATCGGGGGCGAATTTTCGGCCACACGTGCCGGAGCAGGCGCGACAGAGATATCGCGCTTCACACTTAGCGGCGCAGGGCTGGAGGCGCGGGCCGAAGCCACGATTGACGGGTTTGAAGCGGGCTTTCGGACCAATGCCAATCTGAATGCCGAAATCGCGGGGCTTGGGCGGTTCTCGACATTGATTGGCCAACAGCTTGGGGGTGCGGCGGAAGTTGCGGTTCAGGCGGATCTGACACCGCTTGATGGTTTGTTCGACATCGCGCTGTCCGGTCAGACCAATGATCTTTCCGTTGGTGTTGCAGAGGTCGACCGGGTCCTTGCCGGACGCGGCACCATTGCCGCAACTGCCGTGCGCGATACTGACGGGACTCGGCTGGAAAACCTGCGGGTGCAGACCGATGCGGCGAGTCTGCAGGCCAGTGCCGATTTCACCAGCGAAGGGACTGTCGCGCGCCTGAATGCCAGCCTGAACGATGTGGCGACAGTTTTGCCTGATGTGTCCGGCCCTGCGGCGGTGTCGGGGGATGTCACGCAGCGCACGGATGGTGCGATTGTCTTTGCGCTGGACGGCACGGGGCCAGCCGTTTCTTTCGAGACCAGTGGAACGGTCAATCCGGCTGAAACAGGCCAGACGGTGAATGCCGCTCTGTCTGCTGACGTGCGTGATCTGAGCCGCTATGCTGCCTTGGCAGGGCAGCCTTTGGCGGGTGCCGTCAATCTTGAAGCCAATGGCGTTCTGCTGAGCGATGGGATGCGTTTTGACCTGAACCTGAGCGGTGAAACACAGGATTTGGCGACAGGGATTGCGCGTCTTGACCCGTTGCTGGACGGCACAGGGATATTTACAACCTCTGTTTCTCGCGTGGGTGAAACACGGTTCAACCTAGCTGATCTGCTGGTGCAGACGCCTGCCATGTCATTGCGCGGCGATGCGGATATTTCCTTGGATGGGTCCAACACCGCTGACCTTCTGTTCCGCCTTAATGATGCAGCCTTGCTTGATCCCAGCCTGAACGGACCGATCACGGTCGGGCTTGATGCGGTGCCTGTGGCTGACAATGCAACGGATGTGGATTTGCGTGTTCTGGGACCGGGGACAGATATTTCGCTGGATGCGCGTATCGCGTCGCCTGAAAATGATCGCGAAGTGACCGGAGACCTGGCTGCACAGGTCGAAAGCCTTGCCACCTATGCAACGTTGATCGGGCAGCCTGTTGCAGGCAGCATTGATCTGACCGCATCAGGCAGTGTGCTACCTGACCTGAGCCGTTTTGACACCCGCGTGAACCTGACCAGCGAAGACCTTGCGATTGGCAACCCGACGCTCGATCCGCTTTTGGCAGGGACAGGTCGGATCAACGCGACGATCGGCTTTGCCGATGAGGTGCTTGCAGTGCGCACGCTGGAAGTGTCGACGCGCGAGGTGTCGATTGTTGCCGCGTTGAATGGCGCATCAGGTTTTGGCCAAGGGCGTTTCAATGCCAGTTTGCGCGATGTCGGTGTGTTGACCGACCAGATCAGCGGACCGGTTCGTGCGCGGGGTGCCGCGTCACTTGATGAAGACGGCAATTGGGGGATCGATGCCACGGGCACCGGACCGGGCGGTCTTGCCGCGCAAATCGTGGGCGAGGTCAGTCGGGACGGCAACCTCGCGCTTGATGTGGACGGCAGTGCGCCACTGGCCTTGGCGAACGCGGCACTTGATCCGCGCAGGTTGAGCGGGTTGGCCAATTTTAATCTGAACGTGAATGGCCCGCCTGCGGTATCATCGCTGAGTGGCCAGGTGACATTCTCCAACGGGCGTCTGGCGGCACCGACCCTTGGTGAGGCTTTGACCGATCTTGGCGGACAAGTGCGCCTGTCGAACGGCAACGCGCAGATCGACCTGACGACACGCGTCGAGAGCGGGGGTAGCATCAGCATCAATGGTCCAATTGCGCTGACCGGTGCCAATCAGGCGGATATTACGGTCGCGCTGAACGATGTGGTTTTACGTGACCCCGAGCTTTATTCTTCGCGCATCGCGGGTGCGATCAACCTGAATGGCCCCTTGCAGGGCGGCGCGCGCATTTCTGGCAGGTTGGCACTGGGGCAGACCGATGTTCAGGTGCCTTCTTCCTCGATCAGCACGCTGGGCGAACTGCCTGATGTCACCCACATAGGCGAAACGGCAGCTGTGCGGCAGACGCTGGCCCGTGCAGGGGTGTTGGGCGGTAATGGTAGCGATGCTGATAGAGACGGGGGCGGTCGTGCCTTTCCGCTGGATATCGTGATCAATGCGCCGTCGCGGATATTCATCCGTGGCCGTGGCCTTGATGCAGAACTGGGTGGCAGCCTCACGATTGGGGGGACAACTGCCAATGTGATACCGGTGGGTCGGTTCGAATTGGTCCGCGGCCGGATCGATATCCTGCAACAGCGGTTCGAACTGGACGAAGGCACGGCGACGCTTCAGGGTGATTTCGAGCCTCTCATCCGCTTGGTGGCGACAACGGAAACGGACAACGGGACGGTGATCAGTATCGTCGTCGAAGGCCCGGCCGGAGAGCCGGAGGTCAG
>NZ_JAWOAN010000252.1:0-5236 GCF_046498525.1 Yoonia sp. | reverse complement strand
TGCTGCGCTTCCCGCCGCCAGGGCGACCTCCGCCTTCAGCCACAACAGCCGCGTGACCAGATCATCGCGCCCCAGGCGCTCCGCCAGCGTCCAGGCCCGTCGGACCACGGCGTCCATCGCGTCCCAGTCCTCTCTTGCTTCCGCGCCCCGGGGGTCGCTTTGGCTACGTCCAAGGGCCTGCTCTGAGCTCGGCCGAATGGCCTCGGCCCTTGTCGTGAGCGTAGTCGAAGGATCCTGATGGTAGGCCCAGGCCAGACTGACCAACACCTCCGCGATATCCTGCTCGCCCCGCAGCCGTTCCCGGAGCGCTAATGCTTGCCGATGATATCCCACCGCTCGCTCGTGCTCCCCCATGTCGGTGCAGAGCAGCCCCATATGATGGTACGTCGCGGCCAGCCCCGATAGATCGTCCAACTCCCGTTTGATCGCCGCCGACCGCTCCAGGTAATCCCACGCCTCCCTCCATCGCCCCGGTCCCTTGCTCGACGATGTTGCCCAAGGCCGCTGCAGTCATCAGCGACACCACAGCGACCGGGCCCACGGCCAGTGCGCGGCTGGTCCCGAAGACCGTGTAAAGCATGATCGGCACGATCGAAGCATAAAGTCCTGCTTCGGGCGGCAATCCGGCCAGCAACGCATAGGCCAGCGATTGCGGGATCAGCATGATCGTCACGATGACCGCCGCGATCATATCATTGCCAAAGGCCACGCGGTCATAGTCGCGCGCCCATTTCAGGATCGGCACGTACCGCAGCAAATTGTTGTTCATATTCTGTATTCCTAGCCTGCGCTGACCTTCTCAGGTTTCGCCATCCATTCGCGTCCTTTGAGCATCGCGCTCCAATAAACAGGCGGCAGGATCTTTTCCTTCAGCAACCAAGCCATCCGCGAGGGTTTGGTCCCGTCGATAATGAATTTTGGAAAACTCGGCAGCAGCGTCCCGCCATATCCGAACTCCGCCAAGACGATCTTGCCGCGTTCCACGGTCAGTGGACAGGACCCGTAACCATTGTATTGGGCCAAAGGCGCACTGCCCCGCATGTCTGCAATGACGTTTTCGGCGACGATAGGGGCCTGAATTCGGGCTGCGGCTGCGGTTTTGGCGTTGGGTGCGTTCATCACGTCACCCAGCGACCAGATATTATCGTAAGTTTTGTGGCGCAGTGTGGCCTGATCGACATCAACCCATCCGGCTTCGTCCGCCAATGGCGAGACGCGGATGAAATCCGGAGCGGTCTGCGGTGGGCAAACGTGCATCATGTCGAATTCCATCTCGACCCGTTCAACGGGCGTGTCGGGCTTGGCCACATCGAACCAAGCCTTTTTGGCGGGGCCGTCGACCGCGACGAGGTTGTGAAAGAAGTTCAGGGTTACGCCGTATTTCTTCACATATTCCTCAAGCGCAGGCACGTAGTCCTTTACGCCAAACAGCACGCCACCGGCGTTGTTGAAATGGATATCGATGTCTTTCAGCGCACCGTTGCGGAACCATGCGTCGCCGGACAGATACATCGCCTTTTGTGGCGCACCGGCGCATTTGATCGGCATCGGCGGTTGCGTAAAGATCGCACGGCCTTCTTTCATGCCGCGCACCAATTCCCATGTGTAAGGCGCCAGATCATAGCGATAGTTCGAGGTCACTCCGTTCTTGCCCAGCGTGTCGACCAGACCTTCAACCTTGTTCCAGTCCAGTTTCAGGCCGGGGCAAACGATCAGCCGTTCGTATTTCACCACGCGGCAGCCATCAAGAATGACAGCATCATCCTTGGGTTCAAACGCAGCGACTGCGGATTTCAGCCAATGGACACCTTCGGGGATCAGGCTGCCCATGGTGCGCACTGTGTCTTCAGGGTCGAAAACCCCGCCACCGACCATGGTCCATCCGGGTTGGTAATAGTGAATTTCCGCAGGGTCAATAATGGCGATATCCAGCTCCGGCTTACGCGATCGGAGACTGGCGGCCACCGCGATGCCCGCCGCGCCACCACCCACAATGACCACGTCATAAGACGCATCGCCCACATCTGTCGGGGTCTTGCCTCCGTTGGCGATGCGACGCACGACACCGGCCATGTCATAGCCTGCCGCTTGCGTCTGGCCTAGAATATCGGCCACGCTTAGCTTGTCGGCCTGCGCCAGCGACCAAAGTGTCGCTGACCGTGTCCCTGTCCGGCAATAGGCCAGCACCGGGCCGGGGAGTTCCATCATCAATGTCTCGAATTTGTCGGCGTCCTCATCGCGGACCTTGCCTGCGACAATGGGCTGATAGACCATCTCGATCCCGAGTTTCGAAGCTGCCGTCTCGATTTCCTGAAAGGTCGGCTGGTCCGGCCCTTCGCCATCGGGGCGATTGCAGATAATCGCACGAAAGCCTTTTTCCTTGATTGCAGGCAAATCCGCTACGGTAATCTGCGGCGTTGCGGACAGTTTTGCGTCGAGTGCTTTGATTTCCATGATTACACCCTCAAAGCACGTTTACCGGCACTTTGAGCATCTCATTGCCGTCTTTGTCTTTGGGGATTTCGCCGGCACGCATGTTCACTTGCAAAGATGGAATGATCAGCTTGGGCATATCCAGCGTGGCATCGCGTTCAGTACGGAATTTGATGAAATCCTCGCGCGTCTTGCCTTCACCCACATGGATGTTGTGCGCCTTTTCCTCTGCCACGGTGGTTTCCCATTTTATATCGCGTCCGTTGGGGCCGTAGTCATGGCACATGAACAGACGCATATCGTCAGGCAACGCCAATACCTTTTGGATGCTGTCGTAAAGTGTGCCCGCATCGCCGCCGGGGAAATCGGCACGGGCCGATCCGCCATCGGGCATGAACAGCGTGTCACCGACGAAACAGGCATCGCCGATTACATGCACCATACAGGCGGGCGTATGTCCCGGCGTGGCGATGGCAAAGCCCTGCATGCCGCCGATTTGATAGGTGTCGCCATCCTTGAAGAGCGCATCGAACTGCGATCCATCGCGTTCGAATTCGGTGCCCTCGTTAAAGACTTTGCCGAAGGTGTCCTGCACTACGGTGATCTTGTCGCCAACGCCGATCTTGCCGCCGAGCTTTTCCTGAATGTAAGGCGCTGCACTAAGGTGATCCGCATGGACGTGGGTTTCGATGATCCAGTCCAGTTTCAGCTTGCGCCGCTCTACCTCGGCGATCAGCGCGTCGGCACCGTCAAAGGTGATCCGCCCCGCAGCATAATCAAGGTCCATCACGCTGTCGATAATCGCGCAGTGGTCGCCATCGGGTTCCGATACGATATAGCTGATCGTGTTTGTCGCCTCGTCGAAAAAGGCGGATACATGCGGTTTTACTGTCATATCAACGGGATAAGTCATCTGTTTTTCCTCGGTCTATATATTACACTTTTAAAATATGTTATGCCCTGTGATCATTCAATGATCAAGATCAATTCGAGGGCGCACAATCACGGCAGATGACAGCATAAGGAACTGCATCAAGACGCGCCTGTGAAATGTCCTCACCACATTTGGCGCAAATTCCGTAGGTGCCGTTGGCAATGCGCGTGAGCGCATCGTTCAACAGCCGCAACTCCCGATTATGGGCGCGCCCGAGGCGTTGGAGGACCTCATCGTCCTCCAGATCAATGGCCTGATCTTCAAGATCGGCAGGCAAAGGTTGCTCCAGATCGTCTTCGATCTTTTTCAGGTGCGACGATAGTTCCGCAATCCGATCCTCGATTTGCTTTTGGCGGTCATCGATGTCCATGTGGGCCTCTTTTGTTGAAAATTCGGTGGCTCCATTCTTCCCACAGGCCTCTGCCGTGACATTGACCTATGTCATTGTCTCAACCCTTTGGTTTGCCAATATTTGTTTGAACCGTTGCTGTAGGACCGCCAGATGACAGAAGAAACATCGCTTGTGCTGAACTTTGCCGAACTGCGTCGCGGTGATGTCGAAACCGTTGGTGGCAAGAACGCGTCGCTGGGTGAGATGATCCATGCGCTGACGCCCAAGGGAATTCTTGTACCGCCCGGTTTTGCGACAACGGCCGATGCGTTCCGGGCCTACCTGACCGCCAATGATCTGGATGCAAAGATCGGTCAGGCGCTGGATGCACTGGCAGAGGGCAGGGCGACATTGCACAAGACAGGGCAGGCCATTCGTGATCTGATCCTTGGTGGCGCATGGTCACAGGAAACCCGCGCGGCGATCGTGGCGGAGTATCGCGCTTTGTCCGAAGCGGCGGGTGAGGCGGATATTCCCGTTGCCGTGCGTTCAAGCGCGACCGCCGAAGACCTGCCGGATGCCAGTTTCGCAGGTCAGCAAGAGACGTTTCTGAACGTGATCGGAGAGGCGGCGGTCTTGGACGCCTGCCGTAAATGCTATGCGTCGCTGTTCACGGATCGCGCGATTTCCTATCGCCAGATGCAAGGGTTTTCGCATACGCAAGTGGCGCTATCGGTCGGGGTGCAACAGATGGTGCGCGCCGACACCGGTGGGTCCGGAGTGATGTTTTCTATCGACACAGAATCTGGCTTTCCCGACGCGGTACTGATTAATGCTGCATGGGGGTTGGGTGAAAACGTGGTGCAGGGGGCTGTGGACCCTGACGAGTATGAGGTATTCAAGCCGTTTCTGGATGACGAGACCAAGATACCGATTCTTGAGAAAGCCCTTGGTGCCAAGAAGATCAAGATGATCCATGACCGCGACGGCACCCCGCGCAACGTGCCGACCTCCAAGGCAGAGCGGGCGGCCTTTGTCCTGAACGATGCCGAAATCCTGACCCTTGCGCGGCAGGCCAAGGTGATCGAAGATCACTATGGGTGTCCGATGGATATGGAATGGGCCCGGGATGGCAAGACCGGCACGCTCTATATCGTGCAGGCGCGGCCCGAAACGGTGCAGTCGCGGGCGGTCGTCGGTGCGCTGAAGACTTATGAGGTGACTGACCCGGGGAAGGTGCTTGTCACCGGCCTGAGCGTTGGAAACGCGGCTGTGGCAGGGCGCGTATGCATGATTGAAAAAGCGTCCGAGATCGACCGTTTCGTCGATGGCTCTGTTCTTGTCACTTCGACCACCGACCCCGATTGGGTGCCGATCATGAAGCGTGCAGCCGCCATCGTGACCGACCACGGCGGGCGCACGTCACACGCGGCGATCGTCAGCCGTGAATTGGGACTTCCTGCGGTGGTGGGATGTGGGGACGCCACGCATCTGCTGCATGATGGGCAGGATGTTACCGTGTCTTGTGCGGGGGGCGA
>NZ_JAWOAN010000242.1:0-2857 GCF_046498525.1 Yoonia sp. | reverse complement strand
AAGCAATGATGTTAACAACTTTTTCGTTTTCACCGAATTTCTTTGCCATATCACCGCCGATAATTGCATGCGCGCCTTCACCTTCAACAACGCTTCCTTTGCCGATATCATGAAGCAGGCCTGCGCGTTTTGCAAGGTTAACGTCAAGTTTTAATTCACCTGCCATAATTCCCGCAAGGTTTGCGACCTGTTTGCTGTGGTCAAGAACGTTCTGACCATAACTGGTTCTATACTTCAGTTTGCCGATGTGGAGAAGTGAGTCACGGCTGAGACCGGGAATTCCCAGTTCATACGCGGCCTTGTCTCCCTCCTCGAGCATATTTTCATCAAGTTCAGCAGTAACTTTTTCTACAACCTCTTCAATTCGTGCAGGATGAATCCTGCCGTTTTGAATGAGCCGTTCAAGTGAGAGCCGGGCAATTTCCCTTCTTACCGGGTCAAAGCCGGAAATAACTACCACTTCGGGTGTGTCATCAATAATCATATCCACACCTGTCAGGTTCTCAAGAGTGCGGATATTTCGTCCCTCTCTGGATGACAATCCTCGCATTGTCTAGCAGTTCCCTTCCGTCCGAGCAATGCGGGGGGCGGGTGCGTCCGGGTTCTATCGCCCTTGGGGTACATGCGTTTTCGGAGTAATTCCATGATGTTAGTCGAAGAGACCACTGTGCCTGTGTTGGCGCTTCCGGTCGCTCAGTTCAAAGACCATTTGCGCCTGGGATCGGGGTTTTCCGACGATGGAGTTCAGGATGCGATGCTGGAAAGCTACCTGCGCGCAGCCCATGCAGCAATCGAGGCGCGGACGGGAAAGATCCTGATCGAGCGCGCGTTTAGCTGGACCTTGACCGCTTGGCGCGATGCAAGCCGCCAGCCGCTGCCGGTGGCTCCGGTAAATGCGATTATTGCGGTGACGCTGATCGATGTTCAGGGGCAGGAAACCTTGGTTGATCCGGATCGCTGGTATCTAGAGCCTGACACGCAGCGCCCATGCTTGCAGCCTTCGGGTTCCCGCTTGCCGCCGCTTTCTGCCGGAGGCTCTGTGCGGATTGGTCTGCTGGCTGGTTTTGGTCCGGAGTGGACCGATCTGCCTGCTGATCTGGCGCAGGCGGTGATGTTGCTTGCGGCGCATTTTTACGACTACCGCCATGATATATCGCGGTCGGCACCGCCGATGCCGCTGGGTGTACTGGCGTTGATCGAACGCTACCGCACGGTCCGCCTGTTCATGGGGGGACGCGTATGAGTACCCCGCAACTGAATCGTTCGTTCGTGCTGGAGGCCCCTTTGAAGGTCGCTGACGGAGCTGGAGGCTATACCCGCGATTGGGAGCCTTTGGGTGTCCTGTGGGCCGAAGTAAAGGCGGGGACCGGTCGCGAGAAGGCAGAGACGGCGGCGACCCTGTCGCGGGTGCCCTATCGGATCACCGTGCGTGCAGCCCCGTATGGTGCACCTTCGCGCCCCGTTGCGGGACAACGCCTGCGTGACGGTTCCCGCATTTTCAAGATTTTCGCCGTCGCGGAATGGGGCGTGAAAGCAGCCTATCTGACGTGCCATGCCGAAGAGGAGCTTGCCCCATGAGTTATGGCAACGCCGCAGCCCTTCAAAGGGCCGTTTTTCAGCGCTTGTCGACAGACGGCGCACTGGCGGCCCTTGTTGGACCTCATATTTATGACGCCATGCCAGCAGGCGCCTTGCCACCCTTGTATGTGGTGCTGGGCGCAGAGGATGTGCGTGATGCGTCCGATCAGACAGGACGCGGCGCCTGGCACCAGTTCACCGTCATCGTCGTGACCCAGAGTGCCGGTTTTGCCACCGCCAAGGCGGCGGCAGCTGCGGTAAGTGACGCGCTTGTCGATGCGCCTTTGGCTCTGGAGCGCGGCACGCTGGTTTGTCTGAACTTCCACAAGGCCAAGGCGGCCCGTGTCGGGACCGGCGCTGTTCGCCAGATCAACCTGATCTTTCGTGCCCGCGTGGCAGACGACACATAACCAAATCTGAATTTGAGGAGTACGCCTGATGGCTGCACAAAATGGTAAGGACCTTCTGGTCAAAATTGACATGACCGGTGACGGGCTGTTTGAAGCCGCCGCTGGCCTGCGCGCGACGCGGATCAGCTTGAACGCGGAAACCGTGGATGTGACCAGTCTGGAAAGCACAGGGGGCTGGCGCGAGTTGCTGGGCGGGGCAGGCGTGAAGACCGCTGCGATTTCCGGCTCTGGCGTGTTCAAGGATGCAGCGACGGATGAACGCGCGCGCCAGATTTTCTTTGATGGCGAGACACCTGGTTTTCAGGTGATCGTGCCGGGGTTCGGCACCCTCCAAGGGCCGTTCCAGATCACCTCGATCGAATATGCCGGCTCGCATAATGGCGAGGCGACCTATGAATTATCCATGGCCTCTGCCGGGGCGCTGACCTTTGTGGCGTTGATCTGATGGGGAACCCCTGGACCGGTGAGGTTGCTGTCGTGATCGACGGCGTGTCGCACGACTGCAAGCTGACGCTCGGGGCACTGGCAGAGCTGGAGGCAACGCTTGGCGAAGGATCGCTGGTGGACCTGATCCGCCGATTCGAGGGGGCTGCTTTTTCCGGCACCGATGTATTGGCCGTCGTGGTGGCCGGTTTGCGCGGTGGCGGCTGGAACGGCACGGCGGCAGATTTGATGACTGCCGAGATTGCCGGTGGTCCGGTCGGTGCTGCAAAGGCTGCGGCGCTGATGCTGGCGCGCGCCTTTGCTGCGCCTGAATAGCGGATGGACTGGGCGGGCCTGATGCGGGCGGGGTTGCATCAGTTACGGCTGCCACCCCGCGAATTCTGGGCGCTGACCCCTGCGGAATTGCAGATCATGCTGGGTGCCAC
>NZ_JAWOAN010000161.1:0-8000 GCF_046498525.1 Yoonia sp. | reverse complement strand
AAAACACCCAAAACTGGACGCGATATCGCTCGGCCTGCCCGCACTGCGCACGCAAGCTCGCTTGGTGTGAGCTGATTCCGCTGGTGAGTTTTGCCTTTCTTGGCCGCCGCTGTAGCAGCTGCGGGCAGAAGATTAGCTGGCAGTATCCTCTGGTCGAGCTTGCTGCCGGTGGCCTACTTGTTTTGTCATATGTCACCTTTGGCGCCACGGTCGGGGCAGTGATTACTGCAGCGGCCGGTATTATCCTGCTTTTCATCTACATCTACGATGCATGCACCATGCAGATTCCCGACCCGGCCGTCTGGAGCTTCAACGCTCTTCAAGCAACAGCTACGGACAATCCTGATCGATCTGACGACACGCGGCCCCAGTTTTGACAACGGCTGGGACAAGCTGATGGCTGGCGTGGCCTCCGGCTCCAAGGCGTTGACCCGCGCGATTCAGACCGGCGTGCTTTATCACTATATGCTTGCCACCTTTGGCACGGCGCTGGCTGTGCTTGCGGTCACGCTGTGGTTGCGTAGTACCGGCATTCCGGCAATGCCGTTTCCACAAGTGGAACTCTGGGACTGGCTGGTGTTCCTTCTGGTCCTGCTGGGAGCAGGACTGACGCTGATCACGAATTCGCGCATTGCCGCGATTGCCGGACTGGGTGTGGTCGGTATCGGCATCGCGATGATTTTCATTTTCTACAGCGCACCCGACGTCGCGATTACCCAGCTTCTGGTGGAAACGCTTGTGGTCGTGCTCTTTGCCGCTGCCGCTTTGAAACTGCCGCACCTGACACCGGAGCCACTGCGCAAGCGTTGGGTCGACGCCGTTGTCGCCATCGGCCTTGGTGTCGTAACCACCGTGATCCTGCTGAAGGTCACCGCCGGTCCGATCGACCGCGAGTTGACCACATTCTTCGAAACCGCAAGCTGGCCCGAAGCCTTCGGCCAGAACATCGTGAATGTGATCCTCGTGGACTTCCGCGCATTGGATACGTTCGGTGAAATCGCGGTCGTTCTGATCGCCGCCATCAGCATCTTTGCCTTGCTGAAAGCCAAGCCCGAGGAGGATAAACAATGAACTCCGTCATCCTGATCGCAGGGGCGCGCCTGCAGGCAGTGCTGCTTTTGGTCTTTTCGGCCTACATGCTTCTGCGCGGCCATAACGCACCCGGCGGCGGGTTCATCGGCGGGCTGATCGCGGCCACGGGGTTTGTCGTTTACGCGATTGCCTGCGGGACCGCCGATGCGCGCAAGGCGCTGCGGTTCGATCCCGGCAGCATCGCGGGCGCAGGTCTTGGGATCGCGCTTTTTGCAGGCATCCTGGCGGTGTTCTGGGGCGATGCATTCTTTACCGGACAGTGGCTTTTCATTGGCGCGACCGAGGACAGCAAGGGCATCCCTCTTTCCACAGTGCTGGTCTTTGACATCGGTGTGTATCTGGTTGTTCTGGGGGCGACCCTGTCGATTGCCTTTTCTTTGGAAGAGGCGGTCTGATGGAACAAATTATCTCCGTCCTGATCGGTATTCTAGTTGCCTCTGCGGTCTATCTGATGCTGGCGCGCAACCTTTTGCGGTTCCTGTTCGGACTGATCCTTTTGTCGAACGCGGCGAACCTGACAATCTTTGTCGCGGGCCGCCTGACGCCGGGTGCCCCGCCTTTGGTCCCCGATGGACTTGATACGCCCGTAGGTGTTGTAGCCAATGCCCTGCCACAAGCGCTGGTGCTGACCGCGATCGTTATCGGCTTTGGCCTTTTCGCCTTTGCCCTCATCCTTGCCTTCCGCGCTTATCAAAGCCTTGGCACCCTGAATACCGACGAGATGCGCGTCGCCGAACCTAAAGAAGTCAAAGAATGAGCTGGTATCTCACCCTTCCGCTGGTCATCCCCTTTGTGGCGGCGATCACAGCCTATCTTTTGCGGTCGTCGCCACTTGGCGCATGGGTGTCAATCATCGGTTCCGGCCTTGGACTGATTGCGTCTGGTGTGCTCATGGTCGTTGTGCTGGATGCAGGCGTCATTGCCGGTCAAATGGGCAACTGGCCTGCGCCTTTCGGCATTACCTTGGTCGCGGACCTGCTGTCGGCTGTCATGGTGCTGATCACGGCGATTACGGGCTTTGCCGTGGCGATTTATGCCTTGGGCGACATCACCGAACGTCAGGAAAAACTGGGCTATCACGCCTTGTTCCAGATGTTGCTGGCCGGTGTGACAGGTGCCTTTCTGACAGGTGACCTTTTCAACCTCTATGTCTGGTTCGAGGTCATGCTGATCGCCTCTTTCGGTCTGCTGATCCTGAACGGCGGGAAAGAACAGATAGACGGCGGCGTGAAATACGTGGCGCTCAACCTGATTTCGACGATCCTGTTCCTGACGGGCATCGGCCTGCTTTACGGCATGACCGGCACGCTGAACTTTGCCGATCTTGCGCTAAAGGTCGCACAGGTCGAAAATCAGGGCCTTCTGACCGTGGTCGCCATGATGTTCATGGTGGCCTTCGGGGTGAAAGCGGCGGTGTTCCCGCTGTTTTTCTGGCTGCCAGCGGCCTATCATACGCCAAGTTTTTCAGTGTCGGCCGTCTTTGCGGGCCTGCTGACCAAGGTCGGGGTCTACGCGTTGATCCGCATGTTCACGATGGTGTTCGACCACGACATCGGGTTCACACATTCAGTTCTGCTTTGGGTCGCGTGCCTGACTATGGTGATCGGCGTACTGGGGGCTGCAGCGCAATCGGATTTCCGAAAGATCCTGTCGTTCCACATCATCAGCCAGATCGGTTATATGATCCTTGGGCTTGCCCTGATGACCCCGCTCGCGCTGATGGGGGCCGTGTTCTATCTGGTCCACCACATCATCGTGAAAGCGAACCTTTTCCTGATCGCAGGCATCGCCAAGCGGTTGACGGGGGGCACCGATGTTTACAAGATTGGCGGGCTTTACAAATCAGCCCCCTTCCTTGCCATTCTGTTCCTGATTCCCGCGTTTTCGCTGGCGGGCTTTCCCCCGCTGTCAGGATTCTGGGCCAAATACATTATCGTCAAGGCGACGCTGGACGTCGAGATGTGGTTCGTCGCCTTCATCGCGCTGGCCGTGGGCCTGATGACAATCTATTCGATGACAAAAATCTGGGCAGAGGCGTTCTGGAAACCTCATCCTGACGGGATCGAACCGGAATTGAAAACGCTACCCAACAAGGCCGCGCAGCTAATTCCCGTGGCCGGACTGGCTGTCCTGACCATCATCATCGGCCTGAACCCCGAACCCTTTGTGATCTTCGCCGAGCGGACGACAGAACAACTGCTTGATCCGACCGCCTATATCACCACAGTGCTGGGAGAAGCGCGATGAACCTGTTTCTTCTCAACCTTTTCCTGGCCGTCACATGGGCCGGGCTGTGGGGCAGTTTCACGCTGACCCAACTGGCGTTCGGCTTCGTCATCGGTTTCATAACCCTGTGGATAGCGCAGCCGCTGTTCGGTGGGCCAAGCGGGTATTACCTGCGCGCCTACCGTATCGTGCGGCTGGTGCTGTTTTTCCTTTATGATCTGTGCGTGTCCAGCATCCGCGTCGCCTATGACGTGCTGACACCCACGGATCATAGCAACCCCGCGATCCTCGAAATGCCTTTGGACGTGAAATCGGATATCGAGATCCTTTTGGTTACGAACCTGATCTCTCTCACGCCCGGCACGCTCAGCCTTGACGTCACCCCCGACCGCAAGACCCTGATCGTGCATGCGATGTTCGCGGATGATCCCGATGCGGTGATCGCAAGCCTCAAATCTGGTATGGAACGTATGGTCAAAGAGGTATTCGAAGAATGACATCCGCTGCATTTCTTGACTGGTCCATCTATATCACCTTCGTGATGGTGATGCTGTCACTGGCCATCGCATTCATCCGGTTGGCCAAGGGGCCGAGCCTTGCCGACCGTGTCGTCGCCCTTGACATGATGACCGTTTCCATCATCGCCGTCTGCGGTGTCACCGCGGTCGCCACCGGCGTCGGCGCCCTGTTGGACGTGGCCCTTGTACTGGCGCTGGTGGGCTTTCTTGCCACCGTCGCGCTCGCCCGTTTCGCGGAACGACGCGATAGTCGCAAAAAGGAAAGCGGACATGATTGATATCATCATCGCCCTGTTTCTGCTCTTGGGCGGGTTCTTTGCCCTGATCGCGGCCATCGGCGTGCTGCGTCTGCCTGATGTGCTGACGCGCATGCACGCCTCGACCAAGGCCGGTGTGCTGGGCAGTAGCCTGATCCTGATCGGTGGCGCAATCTATCTGGCCGAGGTCGAAGTCACCGCGCGGGTCGTCGCGACGATCCTTTTCCTGATGCTCACCGCGCCTATCGGCGCGCATATGATCGGGCGGGCCTCTGTCGGTGATCTCAAAAAGAAGCACGATAAACCGGTTAATACCCCCTAAAGCCCTTGCAGAGGCCGCAAGGTGGCGGGCAACATGCAGCAACGCACCGCCAAGGGAGTTGCCGCCGTGTCCGAACCATATGATTTGCTTATTCAAGGCGGCCGGGTTGTCACGCCGACAGGGATTGTGACAGGTGATCTGGCTGTGCGCGGTGAAAAAATCGCGGCCATCGGCACCGATCTTGGCACCGCCGAAATCATCATTGATGCGGCAGGCAAATACGTGATGCCCGGCGGCGTTGATCCCCATGCCCACATCGAACAGATGTCCGGCATGGGCGTGATGAACGCGGACACTTTTGAAACGGCCACACGCTCGGCCGCGATGGGTGGGACAACAAGCGTGATTTCTTTTGCCGCGCAAGCCAAGGGTGAAAGGCTGGCAGACACGGTGTCGGATTACAGCGCCCGCGCAATCCGCGGTGCCATGATCGACTATGCCTTCCACATGACTGTGACAGATACGACTGTCCCCGATTTTGAAACGGATCTGGCCAGCTTGATCGCGGCTGGCAACCGATCGATAAAAGTATTCACGACCTACAATATCCAGCTGTCCGATGCGCAGATACTGGCTGTCATGTCCGCTGCGCGCGCCAACGGCGCTTTGGTCTGCGTACATGCGGAAACCGACGCGATCATCGCGCAGGCAAAGGCCGCCCTGATCGCCGCCGGCAAGACCGCCCCGCATTATCACCCCGCCTCGCATCCCCGCATGGCCGAGATCGAAGCGATCGAACGCATGTGCCGCTTTGCCGAATACCTTGGGCAACCGGTGATGATCTTTCATGTCTCGACCACCCAAGGGGCCGCCGCCGTGCGCGATGCCCGCGTGCGTGGCGCGCCGATCTGGGCCGAGACCTGCCCGCATTACCTGTTCATGACCGAAGACATCCTGCATCAGCCGGATCTGGAGGGCGCGAAATGGATGTGTTCGCCGCCGCAACGGCAGATGGCCGATCAAGAGGCACTTTGGCACGCACTCGATACAGGCGACCTGCAACTGGTATCTTCTGATCACGCCCCTTACCGCTTTGATGAAACCGGCAAGCTTTCAGCCGGGCCGGATGCCGGATTTCACGAGATCGCCAACGGTTTGCCGGGGCTGGAAACACGCCTGCCGCTGATGTTTGACGCGATGGTCAGCAAAGGGCGCGGCGGGCCGGAAGACTTTGCAAGGCTGACCGCCACCGCGCCTGCGGAAATCTACGGGCTGCAAGACAAAGGCCGTCTTGCGATCGGGATGCAGGCCGACATCACGCTGTGGGACCCCGACAAATCCGTCACCTACGACGAGAATGACCTGCACGACAACGTCGGTTATAACCCTTGGGTCGGACGCACGATCACCGGTTGGCCCACAGATGTCTGGCTGCGCGGCAATCACATCGTGCGGAACGGCACTTTTGCCGCCACCCCCGGCACCGGCGTCTGGATCGACCGCCCGACATTGGCGACACAAACCACCACACCCCAGCGCCAAGGATAGCCATGCCCCGCCCCGACACACCCAACACGCTTGCGATCACGTTCCTTTATTACCGTGATCTGCCTGCCGCGACGCGGTTCTATGAAGGTATTCTCGGCTTGCCGCTGGCGATTGATCAAGGCTGGTGCAAGATATATGAAATCTGCTTCGGCGCGCATGTGGGGTTGGTCGATGAAACCCGCGGCATGAACAAGTGGCAACCGGTCAAGACAGTGCAATTGTGCATCCGCGTACCAGACGTGGACGCATGGCACGCCTATGCCAAGGAAGAAAACCTCGATGGCCTGTCAGAGCTTTTCGTAAATGATGAAATCGGCATCCGCGCCTTCGTGTTCAACGATCCAGAAGGCTATCAGATCGAAATCCAGACAGCCACGCGGAACGGCGCATGAACAACGACACCCTTATCGTGATCAACCCGAATTCTTCACAGACCGTAACGGACGGGATCAAGCTTGCGCTTGATCCGTTGCGCAAATTCGGGACACCGATCCGTTGTCTGACATTGGTCGAAGGACCGCAGGGGATCGAGAACCAACGTCAGGCAGATCACACCATCGCGCCCATGCTGCGCCTTGCCGCGGCGCAAAAAGATGCGGCAGGCTATGTCATTGCCTGTTTCGGCGATCCGGGCCTGCATGCCTTGCGCGATCAAACCACCCTGCCCGTCGTGGGCATTCAGGAAGCGGCTGTGATGACCGCGCTGACCCTTGGCCAGCGCTTTGGTGTCATCGCAATCCTGCCCGCCTCGATCCCGCGCCACTTGCGGGCGTTCGGGGCCATGGGGGTTCTGGACCGGCTCGCAGGCGATCGGGCATTGGGCCTTTCTGTTGCCGATCTGGCCGATCCTGAAAAAAGCCTCGATGCGATGATCGACACCGGCAAACGCCTGCGCAACGAAGACGGCGCGAACGTCCTGATCATGGGCTGTGCAGGCATGGCGCACTATCGCAGCACGTTAGAGGCCGAAACCGGCTTGCCAGTGGTCGATCCCTGTCAGGCCGCTGCTGCCATGGCCATCAGCCAGATTACCCTGAACCTCAGCCATAAAGGAAACACCGATGCTGGATGAAACCGCGCAAGGCGTCTTTACCATTGCCGTGACACCCTTCTTGCCCGACGGGGCACTGGATTGGGACAGCATCGACCGCATGGTCGATTTCTATATCGAAAAAGGCGCGACCGGCCTGACGATCCTTGGCATGATGGGCGAGGCGGGCAAGTTGACGGCAGAGGAATCCATCGCCGTCGTCAAGCGGGTCACGGCGCGCAGCACGGTGCCGATTGTCGTCGGTGTCTCTGCGCCCGGGTTCGCGGCCATGAAGACGCTCAGCGATGCGGCCATGGATCTTGGCGCGGCGGGTGTGATGGTTGCGCCGCCGGCCAGCCTGAAAACCGACGATCAGATCTTGAACTATTATCGCAACGCCGCCGAAGCCTTGGGTGACGCGCCATTCGTGCTGCAGGACTTTCCGCTTGTCACGAATGTGGTGATCCCCACCAAGGTGATCCTGCAAATCGTACAGGACTGCCCGACCTGCGTGATGCTCAAACACGAAGACTGGCCGGGGTTGGAAAAGATCAGCGCCTTGCGCACGGCTTCTGACGCAGGGGCGCGACGCATTTCGATCCTGTGTGGCAATGGCGGGCTTTTCCTGTTGGAGGAAATGCTGCGCGGGGCGGACGGGGCCATGACCGGCTTTGCCTATCCCGAAATGATGGCGCAGGTCATCAGCGCCTATCGTAGTGGCAATCTCGATCACGCGCGCGATATTTTCGACGCCTATATGCCGATGGTGCGCTACGAGGCACAGCCCGGTCTGGGGCTGGCGATCCGCAAATACACGCTGGCACAGCGCGGGGTGATCGCACATGACACGCTGCGCAAACCCGGCGGTGGATTGAGCCCCACGACAAAAGCCGAGGTCGATGCCTTGGCTGTCCGGCAAGCGGCGCGGCGCGATGTTCTTGGTATCGCCTAGCCGAAATCGCCCGAAAACATAAGGTTACAGGCCATTGATTGACGGTTCCCTTGTAGGTTGTCTCCTTGCTTCCGTGCTCCCTGTTGTAAAGCAACGCTCCGATGGCTCCCATGGA
>NZ_JAWOAN010000155.1:0-7245 GCF_046498525.1 Yoonia sp. | reverse complement strand
AATATGAAGATCGTATTTCGATCAATCTGATTGCGTACTCGCAGCATGTCGCGCTTGGCGATGATCTTTATACTGCGCTCAAGACAACGCCTGACTCGATCCGCGCAGATGGGTTGTTCGGCAGCACATTCGGTCAAATCACAGACAATTATACCGCGCCTTTCAACTATAGATGGGTGAATGCCGATGGTGAGGAAGTGAGCGCGGATACGCCGGATGCAACGATGGTCGGGCCATATGACAGCCCGATTGATCTGGCGTGGGCGGAGGGACAAGAGGTTATCACCAACCCATCCCGATGCGTCCTGTTCGAAGATGACGAATACGATACACTGACTTTCGATGTTAACCGCGTTTACACGCAGGTCGAGCATGTTGATTTCTATACAACCAGCTACAGCTTCCCCGATGGGTACGAGCCTTGTGCATCAGAGGATTACCACAAGACGATCTTGCTCTCTCAGGATGTTGAGCAGCTGCAAAACGCCATTGACCAATTCACCCCCACCCTGAACACGTCTATCCACCGCGGGGCAAAATGGGGGGCTTCATTGCTGGATCCATCCATGCGCGACCTGATTGGTGGCATTCCAACGGTCGACGATGCGTTTCGCGGCACAAGACCAGCTGATTACACAGACCGGACAACGTCAAAGTATCTTGTGATCATGACAGATGGTCTGACCGTTTCGTCCAGACGGATCAAGCGCGATTTCTATGGCGATTCCGTTGACTATTATAACGAGTTTGACGAGTGGAAGGGAATGTCAGAGCAGTCCCTTTACCGCTATGGGCAAAATGATGGCAACGGCTCCACTGACTATTATAACATGAGTACGACAATCGGGTCAGAGACGCAGCTCAACGAAAAGCTGAGCCAGATCTGTGATCTGGCGGGGGATGAAGTGACAGAAGTCTACACGATCTCCATGGGTATCCAGAATGCCACAATGACCGACTGTGCCAGCAAAGAGGGCAATGCCTTCTTGTCTACAATTACGAACGACCCCGATGAACCGGGACTGGATGAGATTTTCAAAAGTATCTCGGATCAGATCACGGCATTGCGGCTGAGCTTGTAAAGGTACCCTTGGTATGAAGAGTTTTCTTAATCGGTTCTTAAAAGATGAAAGCGGGACATCATCCATCGAGATCGTGTTGGTATTCCCGGTCTTCTTTGGCTTTTTCTTGATGACCTATGAATCGGGCATTTTGTCATCGCGTCAGGTGATGCTTGAACATGGTGTGGATGTGACGGTCCGCAACGTCCGCATCGGCGTCATAGACGAAACCGATTCCGATCTGTTACGCGCAGCGCTTCGGACGGGCATCTGCGATAGCGCCCGTATCCTGCCGGATTGCGAAAACCAGCTTGAAATCGAGATGATCCAGCGTGATCCTCGGGTCGCATGGGTCCCGCTCAGTGACGATGTCCAGTGTGTTGATCGTGGCGACCTGACAGCTCCATACACAGGTACACTCGACTCGACGGGCAATAACGAACTGATGTTCCTGCGTGCATGTATTCGTATTGATCCGATCCTGCCAACATCAAACTTAGGCAAGGCACTCATTGCGGGAAATGCAGGCGATACAGCAGCGGGCGACTCTTATGCATTGGTTGCAACGAGTGCGTTCGTTGTCGAACCTTTCCGGAACGAATAATCATGAAGAGTTTTACAACATTCATTCGCGCCTTTCGCGAAGATGAACGCGGATCAATGTCAATTGAACTGCTTCTTGTCGTGCCAATCTTACTGTGGGTGTTTTTGTCGACATTCGTTTACTTCGACGTCTTCCGCGTTCAAACAAACGCGGTTCGCGCGACAATTACGCTGGCTGAATTATTCAGCCGCGAAGATGTTGTGAACAGCACCTATCTCAATAGTGCACAACAAGTCCTGCGCACATTGACATTTGAAGAAGCGAACCCGGACTATCGCGTTACCGTCTATCGTTACAGAGAATCCGACGATACCTTTCGTCGTGTTTGGTCTCGACACCGTGGCTTTGGCGAGGCCCTGACGAACGCCGACCTCGCCGATCTCAAAACGGCGGGTCGCCTTCCTGCGATGAATGAATTCGACCAAAACATCTATATCGAAACGCGTACCCAATATGATGCCCCTTTCAATATAGGTCTGGGTCCTTTTACGGTCACCAACCTCGAAGACCTCACCTTTACGAACGACGTGGTTATTCGCCCGCGCGGAACACGTCTATGCTTTGAAAGAAATGACGGGACGACCATTTGCGGTCCGGGCAGTTAATTATTGACCATCATGCTGATCCGCTCGGCCATGAATTTGCATTGACCGGCATTTGTGACGCCACCGATCCCCACACGGCGCCCGACGCGCCACCAAAGCCCCGGCAGCCATGCGCGGGGCTTTTTGTTGTGCAGGACCAGCGTGAACCCATTGGCCGGCTTGAAGGCGAATGTTCCACGCTCGACACTGCGGATCTCGTCAATACGCGCCAGAACAGTGCCGGTACTGTCACGCAGCTCTGTATCGGTCAGCATGAGGGTGACCGCAGTCGCACGCCGCATTCGCTCTGCCTGCCACAACATACTCACACCGAACCCCAGCAGGACGATCATCCACGGCAAGGACGGAGGCCGTGTCAACGTGACGTAGATCAGCAAGGCACCCAGCCCGAACTGAACGCCATAGGCCAGTATCCTACGTGCGGGCGACGCCTCGACCTGCGCGTAAATGCCGTCTTCGTCTGGTTGGAACATCGGTTCTCTCCGTCGTTGCAGATCGCTTAACCTACAGCGCACCGAAAGCCTAGGCTGTCACGCTGCGCCGGACCATATCCCAATAGATCGCCTCGATCCTGGCAATCTCGAGCCGCCCACCGGCGCGATACCAACTGTTGATCCCCGTCAGCATGGCAATCAGGGCCATCGTGGTGACGCGTGGATCATGGACTGCCAAAACACCTTCCGCGACACCGTTACGCAGAATGGTTTCCAAGGCTTCTTCATACTCGCGACGCATTGCCTCGACCGTCGCAAAGTTATCGTCCGACAGGTTGCGCAACTCCATGTAGGACACAAAGACCTGATCGGAGCGTGGCAAGTGAAAGCGGATGTGGAATCGGGTGAAGCCTTCCAATCTGGCCAACGGATGACCCGAGAGCGAAGCGTCATCCAAAGCGGACAACAATTCGCTCATGTGCCCCTGCATCAGGTCAAACAGCAAGGACTGCTTGTCAGGTGTATAATTATAAAGGGCACCGGCTTGTATGCCCACTTCGGCCGCGATCTTACGCATGGAAACAGCGGCATATCCGTGTTTTGCAATCAGGCGCAATGCTGCTTGCCGTACCCGTGGGCCGGTAATATCAGAGTGTGAGCCTTGCTTGCGTGCCATGGCGTCCATTTAACTGAACGCTTGTTCATTTGGAAACCCCTCATCGGCGGTTGCCCCTGCATACACAGGCCGGATAAGGTTAAGATCATGCGTTGTATTTTGCTCGTGCCATTTTGTTTGCTGTTCGCCTGCGCCGCGTTTCCCGCGCTTGAAGGCACGATCAGCGATGCCGCACGGCAAGCACCCTACCCCGCGCTGACGCCACTTCCCCCGTTTCCGACCGCAAACGGTGACGAAGAGACCGCGTTGCTTGCACGTATTGATGCGCTTCAGGCACGCGCGTCGCGTATTCGTCAGATCGATATCGCTGCGTTGCAGTAGCCGCACGCTTTCGCTAGACCCGTCGTGACGCATTACAACGATGGACCCATATACATGACAACACCTCTTCGCCTGGGAATCGCGGGACTTGGCACCGTGGGTGTGGGCATCGTCCGGATCGTGCAGAAACACGGGCCATTGTTGGCGCTGCGTGCAGGCAAACCAATCGAGATTGTGGCTGTCTCTGCCCGATCCAGAACCAAGAACCGCGATGTCGATCTGTCCTCCTACGCGTGGGAAGACGATCCCGTCGCCTTGGCCAAACGTGAGGACATCGACGTTTTCATCGAGGTCATGGGCGGCCATGACGGGCCAGCTAAAGACGCGACCGAAGCAGCAATTGCTGCGGGTAAAGACGTTGTCAGCGCCAATAAAGCGCTGCTTGCCATTCACGGACAGGCGCTCGCGGAAGCGGCGGAAGAAACAGGCCATGTGATCCGCTTTGAAGCAGCCGTCGCAGGCGGTATCCCTGTGGTGAAAACACTGACCGAAGGTCTTTCCGGCAACGAGATCACGCGCGTGATGGGCGTGATGAACGGCAGTTGCAACTACATCCTGACCCGGATGCAGGACGCAGGACTCAGCTATGAAGCGGTCTTTGATGAGGCCAACCAGTTTGGGTTCCTCGAAGCGGACCCGGAACTGGATGTCGGCGGCATCGACGCGGGGCACAAACTGGCGCTACTGTCTTCGATCGCCTTTGGCACACAGGTTGATTTCGGTGCAGTCGAGCTTGAAGGTATCGGGTCGATCACGATCGATGACATCCAACAAGCCGCCGATATGGGCTACAAGATCAAGCTTCTGGGGGTCGCGCAGATGACGGGCCGCGGGTTGGAGCAACGCATGTCCCCTTGCCTCGTACCCGACACGTCGCCCCTCGGGCAATTGGAAGGCGGCACCAACATGGTCGTGCTCGAAGGCGATTCTGTAACCCAGATTGTTCTGCGGGGCCCCGGCGCAGGCGAAGGCCCGACCGCCAGCGCCGTGATGGGTGACGTGATGGATATCGCACGCGGCGCGCGGGTGTCGACCTTCGGCCAACCGGCAAGCACCTTGCGCAAGGCGCGCGCCGCCCGCGCCGCGGTCCCGGCCCCTTACTATCTGCGCATGCAGTTGATCGACAAACCCGGTGCCTTGGCCAAGGTCGCACACGCTTTGGGCGAAGCAGGCATCTCGATCGACCGGATGCGCCAATACGGACACGAAGACACCTCTGCCCCGGTCCTGATCGTTACGCACAAGACCACGCGAACAGCACTGGATGAGGCTCTGGCCGATTTCAAGGCCACGGGCGTCGTCACAAGCACCCCTGTCGCAATCCGTATTGAGGCGGTTTAGCGCAAACAGGCTTGCCGCGACGGGACGGACAGGCTTTAGGGGTATTATGTCACCAAAGGACCTTTTTTATGCCTGCACCACTTGATTTCAACGACCGCAACCTTTCATTGGGGCTCGCGCGCGTGTCCGAAGCTGCGGCCATCGCCTGCGCTCCGCTCATTGGTCGGGGCGATGAAAAGGCGGCAGATCAGGCCGCAGTCGATGCAATGCGCACCCAATTGAACAAGCTTGATATTGCCGGCGTCGTGGTGATCGGCGAAGGGGAACGCGACGAAGCACCTATGCTTTACATTGGTGAAAAGGTGGGCACAGGGGAAGGTCCCGGTGTGGACATTGCACTTGATCCGCTGGAAGGCACGACATTGACGGCCAAGGACATGCCCAATGCGCTGGCGGTCATTGCGATGGGCCCGCGCGGGTCCATGCTGCATGCACCGGATGTCTATATGGACAAACTTGCCATCGGGCCCGGTTTTCGCCCCGGTGTGGTGACGTTGGATATGTCTACGTCCGAGCGCATTTCGGCACTGGCGGCGGCCAAGGGATGTTCAACCAACGACATCACCGTTTGCGTTCTGGAGCGTCCGCGCCATGAAGACATGATTGCCGAAATCCGCGGCACAGGGGCCGCAATTCGCCTGATCACGGATGGTGATGTTGCAGGTGTGATGCACTGCGCTGAACCGGACCTGACCGGCATCGACATGTACATGGGCTCCGGCGGCGCGCCCGAAGGCGTGCTGGCTGCGGCTGCGCTGAAATGCATGGGTGGGCAGATTTTCGGTCGCCTGATGTTTCGCAATGATGATGAACGTGGGCGCGCAACAAAAGCCGGAATCACCAACTTTGACCGCGTTTATACCCGCGATGACATGGTGACCGGAGACGTTATCTTTGCCGCAACCGGCGTCACGGATGGGTCGCTCGTGCCAGGCATCAAGCGCGAGGTTGGATTTGTCACGGCCGAGACGATCCTGATGCGGTCCAAGACCGGTTCTGTCCGGCGCATGATCTATCGTAATCCGACCGGTTAGGATCACTGCCTGCCGCGCGATAGTTTTTTGACCCCGATGAAGATGAAGCCGTGGTCAAACACGCGCTTGGCGCTTAGTATGCAAGGCAATGGACGCACCCGCCAATAAACCCGCCTTTTTGAATGTCGCACCCTCGGTCACCGGCCGCCGATGGGTCGGTCCGACCGTTGAGGAGGACCGCCTGTCCGAAGCAATGGCGCAGAAAACCGGTCTTGCCGCCCCGCTATGCCGCGTTCTGGTCAGGCAGGGCGTTTCGGCACAAGATGCGGCAGGCTTTCTGGCCCCCACGCTGCGCGACTTGCTGCCCGACCCGCGCGTTCTCAAGGATATGGACCGCGCGACAGACCGCTTTCTGTACGCGGTCGGCAAACGCGAGCGCATCGCCGTATTTGCAGACTATGACGTCGACGGCGGGACATCTGCGGCCCTTTTGATCTGTTGGTTGCGCGACATGGGCCTGCAAGCGACGCTCTATGTCCCCGACCGGATCGACGAAGGATACGGGCCCAATGATGCTGCGATGTCTGCCCTGGCCAAAGACCATGACCTGATCATATGCGTAGATTGCGGCACGCTCTCTCATGGCCCGATCGCAGCGGCGGTGGGAGCCGATGTCATCGTTCTGGATCACCATCTGGGCGGTGAAACCTTGCCCGATGCGGTCGCAGTCGTAAATCCGAACCGGCAGGATGAAACAGGCGATCTGGCGCATCTTTGCGCTGCGGGCGTCGTATTCCTGATGTTGGTCGATGCGAACCGGCTGTCCACACGCCATGCCATAAGCTGGCGTGTGGACACAAGCGGTAATATTGTTGACGCCGGAGCCGCTACTGACGCTGATACTGATATTGCCTTTGCGCTTATACAGGCTTCCAAAAGATGGGGAGGCGCTCCTGCGGGGCGCAGCATAACCTATGCGCAGTATGCCACAAACCACCTTAGTAAAGTTAAACAGTATTGTATTGCGGATGACAACAGCCTGAAACCCGGCGACGTATGGGATGACCACGAGTTTCCTTCATATTATTCGGAAGCCTTTTACAGAGAATACAACGTACATGAAGGCAATACAAGCTGGGATAACCTGACATCAATGTGCAATCAGCATATTATTGCGAATCATTATGGGAACACGCATATTACCTTAAATACCGGGATAAAAGATCCGC
>NZ_JAWOAN010000144.1:0-22026 GCF_046498525.1 Yoonia sp. | reverse complement strand
GATTCACTGATTGTCATTTTGGTTAATACTGCCTCGACATCCACGACCGGATATCCCATCAGGTAACCGCTTTCAAACGAGTCCATAACGCCTTTTTCCGCGGCTTTGATGAACTGTGGCGGGATCGTGTCGTCTGTGAGTCTGAGGTGTTGTAGACCAGTTCGATGGACAAAGGATTGTCGGAACCATAGCCAGCCTCGGCCAGCAGGTCTTGCGCCATCGCGTTGCGCTCGTCCTGTGTCATGGTCGCCATGGGAATGTCCGGCGTTTCAAACCCTGCCGTTGCCCAGTGGGTGAACGTGTAAGCCGCCTTTTGACCACCGGCGAGGACGTTATCGACGATGATATCGCGATTCACTGCAAGGCTCAGCGCTTTGCGGACGTTTGGATCCTGCAGTTTTTCGGGGGCGCCGTCACGCAGGTTGAACATGTAGTAGTAGGAACATGACAGGGGCACGGAAACGGCCTGATCGGGGTACCGCTCTGCCAGACGCGGGAACTGGCCTGCGGGCACATCGGTGCGGTCCAGTTCACCGGCAAGATAACGGGTCAGTGCGACGTTTTCATCGTTGATGACGAGTGACGTGACCTTTTCGATGATGGTGTTGTCGTTGTCCCAATACATTGCGTTGCGTTCACGCACGAGTTTTTCCTGCGGCACATGTTCGGTCAGCACATAGGCACCGTTGGACACCATATTACCCGGCTTGGTCCACTCAGAACCGAATGCGTCGACTGTGGCCTGATGCACAGGGAATGTCGTGAAGTGGGTAAGCATCTGCGCAAAGTATGGCAGCGGTTGCGTCAGCCGAACCTCCAGCGTGGTGTCGTCGATGGCGGTGACGCCCAGTGCGGACGGTTCTGCATCACCGGCGATGACTTCGGAGGCGTTTTCCAGCGCCATCAGTTCGATGAACCATGAATAGGGTGAAGCAAGTTCAGGCGATGCCGCGCGTTTCCACGCATATTCGAAATCACCGGCGGTCACCGGATCGCCGTTGGACCACTTGGCGTTGTCGCGCAGCGTGAACGTATATGTCAGGTTATCGTCGCTCACGTCGTGGCTGAGCGCTACGCCCGGAACAAGATTGCCCGCGGCGTCCTGATTATAGAGCCCCTCGAAGAGGTCACGCAGGATATCGCCACCGGCACTGTCTTCGGCAACGCCCGGATCGATCGACGGGCTTTCGTCGAGATCGCGGTAAGTGAATGTTTGGTCAGAGGCGAGAACCTCGCCTGTCTCGGGATGTGTGGCGTGGCCGTCTGCGTAGAGCGCCCCTGTGGTAGCGATCAATACAGCGGACGTGGTTGCGAGGAGTCTGGTTCTGAGTGTCATGAGATATCTCCCTGTTGTTGTATCTATTGGCGATACAATCGTTGGATTTTGCGCGCGTTCGGCGCTGGTGGGACTATCTTTTGACGCGAAGCCCTAAATGGCAAGGGTAATCATAGGTTGACCCGACGACAGGGCCGTCTAAGTGCCGCCTTGTCGGTCAACGCAACAAGACGGTGCCGCTATCGTGCCCCAGTGAAACTGGCCGCGCCGGTGCCCTGAACAAAATTTGCATTTTGTGCCAAGATATGATGTTGCATTCCAAAGCCCATCGCAGTGAGTATTCCATGGACAACCTCGCCCTTGAAAATCGTGACCGACTGCCGGATGCCGTGCGGGTTCTGCTGGCGGAATACCCTCGTGACGCATGGGAAGCGGACCCCGGTTTTGATGGTTTGATCCGCTTCTGGCTTGACCGGCACATGATGTTTCGCAAGCTGATGTCAGAACTGCGCGGCGGGACAGAGGCGCTGTTGGACCGCAAGTTGGATCCCCAACGCTACATTGCCATGACATCGCGTTATGGCGGCATGTTCGTCAATGGTCTGCACGAGCATCACACGATCGAGGACAATTACTATTTTCCCAAACTGGTGACGAAGGATGCGCGGATCGAAAAGGGTTTTGCCATTCTGGATCAGGATCATCACGACCTTGATGCGTTTCTGGCCGAATTTGTGGATCGCGCGAACGAGGTCATCGGCGTTGCCAGTGAACGGGGCAAACTGCAGACATCAGCCGGCCGTTTTCGGGATGAACTGGCGCGGCTGGAACATCTGCTGGACCGTCATCTGGTTGATGAGGAAGAACTGATCGTTCCGGTGATCCTGCGCTACGGGTCGGCAGGCTTGGGTTAGGTCACTGCAGACGAAAAGAGGCAGAGTCTCCTGCACCCTGGTCTACCGTAAACCTGACCCGGTCCTCGCCGCGTGCTTCGACAAGCTGGCAGTTGTAGGGAATCGGGTCGCCCCCCCAGCTTAGCTCGCGGCAGAAATATCCATCCTGCCAAGTCCACTGTCCTTCGATGCCCCAGCCGATCGCCGATCCATCAATCTCACCATTGGGAAGCACGTTCAGCCGGACCCCGTAAAAGAAATTACGCAGTTCCTTGCCTTCGACCAGCGACAGGAAAGTCGTCTGGTCTTTCACGGGCACATAGCTGTCAGCGGCGGCAGGTACTGCCACGGATGCAAAGATCAAAGACAGGATCGCGTATTTCATCAGGCCCTCCGTTATCCGCAGAATACCTTTGATACGACGCAAATTATGGTTTGGTTCACTCCTGCGCAGCAGGATTTTTTGCAAGCGTGCTGAATAGGCGCAATTGGGCCGACTTGCGCCCTAGGCCTCCAACGCCTTGATCATATCCACCCGCGTGCCGTGGCGTCCGCCTTCAAATTCGGCGTCCAGAAATGCGTCAACGATTTCAAGTGCAAGCGGGGTGTCGACCACGCGCGCGCCCATCGACAACATGTTGGCATCGTTATGTTCGCGGATCATCTGCGCGGAAAACACATCGGAGCAAACGCCGCAGCGGATGCCCTTGACCTTGTTGGCAGCCATCATGATGCCCTGACCGGTCCCGCACAGGATAATGCCAAGCGCGCAATCACCAGAGGTCACCCGCCGCGCGGCGGCTTCACCATGTGCCGGATAGTGTGTGCTTTCGGGTGTCTGCGGACCGATATCAACGGCCTCCCATCCCTTGGCTGTGATGTGATCGGCGATGGCCCGACGCATGTCGATTGCGGCATGATCGCTTGAAAGAACGATCCGTTTGTTCGCGGTCATAGGGGTGTTGTCCTGTCTACTGGTTTTGGTTAAATGCCAAGTACATCCATCATGTCGTATTCACCGGGGCCTTTGTCTTGCCCCCAAAGGGCGGCTTTCAACGCGCCACGGGCAAAGATCGCGCGGTCTGTCGCGATGTGACGCAGGACGATCCGTTCACCGGCGGCGGCAAAAAGCACGTCATGTTCGCCCACGATATCGCCGCCACGGATGGCGCTGAAGCCGATGTCGCCTTTCTTGCGCGCACCTGTGATCCCGTCGCGACCGCTGTCGCTGACCTCCTTGAGAGACACACCCCGCCCTTCGGCGGCGGCCTCGCCCAGCATCAGGGCGGTACCGGAGGGCGCGTCGACTTTCTGGTTGTGGTGTGCCTCGATCACTTCGATATCAAAGTCGTCATCAAGTGCGGCGGCCACCTTTCGTGTCAGTTGCACCAGCAGGTTGACGCCAAGCGACATGTTGCCCGCCCGCACGATCACGGCATGGCGCGATGCGGCCTTGACCGCTTTCAGGTCGTCATCTGACAGGCCGGTGGTGCCGATCACATGCACGGCGCGGGCCTGCGCGGCAAGGCCTGCAAACGCCACGGTCGCGGCAGGGGCGGTAAAGTCGATCACTGCTTGGGCCTTGGCGAAAACCTCGACCGCGTCATCGGTAACGGCAACGCCTGCGGGCTGGCCACCCATCGCTGTGCCCACGTCCTGACCGACCCAGTCGTGGCCTGTCCGTTCCAACACGCCGACCAGGCGGCATTTGTCCGAGGCCAACAGTGTCTTGATCAGCATTTGGCCCATCCTGCCCGATCCGCCGGTGATCACAATGCCGGGTGTGTCTGTCATGTTGTATTCCCTTTTCTTGGCCACCCGTTTAGCGCCGGATTGCCGCTGACGCAAAGCCTTGCTTGGCATCTGGGGCCACAACGATTAAATGAACGGCATGGCAAAGAATTCAAACCGAGACGGCAAAGCCCCCACCCAGCGCATGTTGCGCGTGGGCGAGGTTATTCGCCGGACCCTGTCCGAAGTCCTGCAACGTGGTGACGTGCATGACGAAGACCTCGCGCGCATGTCCATTACGGTGGGCGAGGTGCGGATGACATCCGATCTGCGAATCGCGACGGCTTTCGTGCTGCCGCTTGGCGGGCAGGGCAAGGAAGAGGCGCTGGAGGCCCTGCGCCGCAACAGGCACGAGATCCGGCATCTGGTGGTCAAGGGGGGCACGATGAAATTCGCGCCTGAACTGCGTTTCGAGATAGACGGTACGTTCGACCAGATCGACGCAACCCGCGCGCTGCTGGCGGAAGATCACGTGCGTCAGGATCTGGACGACTGATGCGCTGGCTTGCTGTGCTGCTGCTGTTCTGGGCACAGCCCGCAGCGGCGGTGACTTGCGAGGACCTGACGTATGAGGGCAGAAGTTTTACTGCCTGTACGGTCGATGTCACGTCCGCGAACCTGCGCCTTTTCCACAAGGCCCCTGACGGGTCCGTGATTGGCAGCTTTGGCAGAATCGCTGAAATGCCCGGTGTCAACGGCCTTGCCTTTGCGATGAATGCGGGGATGTATCACAATGACCGCTCACCGGTTGGACACTATCTTGAGGGCGGTGTGCAGACGATGCGGGTGGTCACGAACGCCGGGCCCGGTAACTTTGGTTTGCTCCCCAACGGGGTGTTCTGCATCAATGAAAGCTTTGCACAGGTCTATGAAACGCTGGACTATGTCGCCGCAGCGCCCGCCTGTCGTGACGCCACGCAATCAGGCCCGATGCTGGTGATCGACGGGGCGCTGCATCCGCGGTTCCTGCCTGACAGCACATCGCGATTCATCCGCAACGGGGTAGGCACCAGCGCGGACGGCGGGACGGCGGTTTTCGTGATTTCCAACGACAGCGTCACTTTTCACGAATTCGGCAGCTTCTTTCTTGATTATCTGAAGTTGCCCAATGCGCTCTATTTCGATGGCAAGGTATCGCGACTTTATTCGCGCGCCTTGGGGCGCAGTGACTTCGGGTTCCAATTGGGGCCGATGGTAGCCGTGACAGAGTAGGACGGGCCGGAACCTGTGCCTTAGCCTGCGATCTGGTCGATGATGGTTTGCAGGTTCGGGCTTTGTTGCAGCATCGCGGCCTCTGCCGGGGTGAACCAGCCCGCGTCGCTGACATCATCGGCGGCGACTGGCGTTCCGCTTTGATAGCTGCAGATCACCACGGCCAGCAAATAGTGAAAGCGAATTGCCCCGTCTTTGTCCCGCGTGATCACATCGACATTTGTGAGGTACCGTTCGGCCTTGGCTGTCACGCCGGTTTCTTCCGCCAGTTCGCGTACCGCTGCGTCGAATGCTGTTTCTCCCAGTTCCACATGCCCGCCCGGAAACCCCCATGTGTTCGCGTTGGGCTCTTTCTTGCGCTTGACCAACAGGAACCGGCCTTCGCGGTAGACTACAGCGATCGCGCCTAGCTTGGGGTGCATTAGATCGCTCCGATCTTGACGGCGCCGCGCGCGCCACAGGCATTTTCGGGCCTGCCCGATGCGGTGCTGCAACCTGCGAATATCAGGACTGATTTTGTCATGTCGCCAAGCTAGGTGCGGCGTGCAGAATGGTAAAGCGGCTTTGCCCCTTGGCCTCGCCGCTTTGAACGCACATATAAGGGGCAACGAAAAATTGAAGGAGACAGGCGATGCTGGAATTGAACGCAAGTGCAAACGCACAAGCCCCCGCTGATCTGATCAAGGAAGGTACCGACGCAAGCTTTGCGGCGGATGTGATCGAAGCCTCTCAAACCGTTCCGGTGATCGTGGATTTCTGGGCACCGTGGTGTGGCCCCTGCAAGACACTGGGTCCGGCGATCGAGGCGGCGGTCACGAATGCGAAGGGCCGCGTCAAGTTGGTCAAGATCGACGTAGATGCCAATCAGGCCTATGCCGGTCAGTTGCAAGTGCAGTCGATCCCGACGGTTTATGCCTTTTATCAGGGTCGGCCTGTCGATGGCTTTCAAGGGGCCTTACCGCCCTCCGAAATTAACGCTTTTGTTGACAAGATCGCCGCGATGGCCGGTGAACCCGAAGACGAAGGCCTGACCGCGGCGATTGAAGCCGCAGGGCAGATGCTGGAAGAGGGCGCTGCTGCGGACGCCGCAGAAACCTTTGCCGCGATCCTGCAGGAAGAGCCGAACAACGCGCCCGCCTACGCAGGGCTTGTTCGGTCTTATCTTGCTTTGGATGATGTGGATCAGGCCGAGGCCATTCTGAACGGCGCACCCGCAGAAATTTCAACCGATCCCTTGCTGGATGCGGTCCATGCCCAGATCACGCTGGCCCGCGAGGCGGCAAACGCGGGACCCGTGGCAGAATTGCAGGCAACGGTCGAGGCCGAGCCGGACAACCATCAGGCGCGGTTTGATCTTGCGACAGCACTGCACGCGAACGGGCAGGCAGAAGAGGCGGTCAACCAGTTGCTCGAACTGTTCCGGCGTGATCGTGAGTGGAATGACGCGGCGGCGAAAACACAGCTTTTCAAGATTTTTGATGCCCATGATGCGAAAGATCCGATTGTCCTGAACGGGCGGCGAAAACTTTCGTCGATGATATTTGCCTGATGAACTGTTCGGCCTATCTTGTATAACATGATATCAAAGACTGATCTGCCAGACACAATTCCTGTCTTTCCCCTGCCGGGCGCGCTGCTTTTGCCGCGCGCGCGCTTGCCACTGCATGTGTTTGAGCCGCGCTATTTGGCGATGCTGGATGATGTGTTGAAAACCTCGTCGCGGCTGATCGGTATGGTACAGCCCTATGATACGCCGAATGGTGGCGGCAGGCTGCACAGCATTGGCTGTGCGGGCAAGGTCACGGCCTTTTCCGAGACCGAGGACGGGCGCTATATGATTACCCTATCCGGCGCGTCGCGCTTTCGGATCATGGAAGAAGTGGAAGGATTCACCCCCTACCGCCGCTGCAAGGTGAACTGGCAGGGGTTTGACCGCGATCTTGGCCCGACTGAAAAAGACGACAGCTTTGACAGGGAAAAATTCATGGACGCGCTTGGGCGGTTTCTGGTGGATCAGGGGCTTTCGACCGATTGGGAAAGCCTTGGTGAGGCCGAGGATGAATTGCTGATCAATTCACTTTCGATGCTGTGTCCGTTCGCGCCCGAGGACAAGCAGGCCCTGCTTGAGGCACCGTCCTTGACCACGCGGCGTGAAACCCTCATGACTTTGATTGAATTCGCCCTGCGCGGCGGATCGGGTGAAGAGATAATGCAATGACCGAAAAAGCGTTCGATCCCAAGATGCTTGAGGCGCTGGTCTGCCCCATCACGCAAGCCACGCTGACCTATGATGCGGAAAAGCAGGAATTGGTCAGCAAGGCGGGAAAGGTGGCGTTTCCGATCCGCAATGGTATTCCGGTGATGTTGATCGACGAGGCGCGGTCGCTGGAGTGATCCGGCCAACTACTCGTGCACTTCAAGAATACGACGATGTTTGAGCGCCTCTTTGCGCACTTCGGCAAATGTCCGGAATCCGCGCACTTCGAGTATGGGTAACATAGCGGCGAACGCATGTGCAGTGGCCATCGCATCGCCAAGTGCAGTGTGGCGCAGATCGTCGGGTATGCCGACTTCGAGCCTGTCGCAAAGCGCATCAAGTGTATGCACCGCCGATCCACCAAAGACGATGGCGGAAATGTGGACGGTGTCCATCACGGGGTTGTCAAATATCACGCCATCCCTGTTGAGAAAGGCCATGTCGAATGGTGCATTGTGCGCGACAAGCACGGCATTTGCGACGTAGGTCTTGAACCGCTTGCGCGCGTCTGGAAACATGGGCGCGTCCGCGACCATTGCATCGCTGATCCCATGCACCTTGGTGGATTGTATCGGTATGGGCCGCCCCGGATTGACGAGCGTCTCGAATGTTTCTGACGCGATGACGCGGCCATTGACGATGCGCACAGCGCCCAGTTGAACGACGTCATCCTTCTTGGGGTCAAGCCCGGTGGTTTCGCTATCGAACACGACAAATGTCAAATCGCGCAGGGTGGATTGATTGATGTCTGCCGCCGGTCTCCGGTCGAGCAAATCAAAGTCATAGACCAAGGGCCGCGCGGCCTCGGGGGCGAGCGGTTCAAGCATGAGCATATATCCGCTGCCGTCATCAAAGACGCGGATGTGGCCGGAATAAACGGCCCCCGACTTGCCCTTGATTGCGACCGGGTGGCGCATCTGGCCGCGCTCTTTCATCTTGGACAGTGTCGCGTGCAGCGTGGCTTTATCCACGTAGTCGCAGACTGATCCGTCCAACCGCGCAGGCGCTTCACGTTCCATCAGGTCAGCGGCCTGTCCATCGTACAGGACGATCTGGTCATCCGGGGTCGCGACGATCACGGCGACCGGAATATCGGACAGAATGCGCAAAAGCTGCGCGCGATGACGTTCGAGCCGGCTGGTTTTCTGGGCAACGGTTTCGGCGGTGGCCTGATTTGCCTGTCCCAACTTGTTGCTGATCGCAAAGGCGGCAGGCCCCAGATCGCCAAGGTACCGCGCCGCCTTTTCGTCGAGCGCCGTCCCGACCCCCGCATCTGCACATACCCTGAATTGTGCGGCAAGTCCTTCGATTGGTTTGCTGATGTTTTCGTCAAAAAGCCGCCAGACAAAGGTGGCCAGTGCCAGGATGCCGAAAGCTGCCGTGATCCCGACCGTGACAAAGGCGGACATAGCATCGGGCATCCCCAATTGCCTGTAACCCAAGAACAGCGCAGCCAGCACGACCACGATCCCGCCGATGCCGATTAGGCAGAAAAAGAGGAAAACACGCATGCGCAGGCTGAGGCTGGTCATGTCACATATCCTCGCAGGCCGTCCTGAGCAGGGGGTCGCTGGGCGCAAGCGGGAACCACTGTGCATCGGTGACGGCCCCGTCTTCGCCAAAGGTTATGCCATCCACCACATCTGCACGTCGGTTTTCGGCGCAATCAAACAGCATGGGCACCTTGGCTGTGCGGGTCCAGCGCCCGTAAAACACCAGATCGACAAGCCGTTGGTCGGGTTGATCGGGATGCGTGCGGGTGCTGACTTGGTCAACGGCCACATACCGTGAAATAAAGGGCGCGGTATATGTCCACGGACGGTACAGCGCGGTTTCCTCGATCGTCTGCGCGACGACGATGCCTTCGGGCATGGTCGCGACTGTGCGTGCATACCAACTGTATTCGCTCGAAATCGTGGCGGCCAGCATCGCGGCACCCGCAGCGGCTGGTATCAGCCACTTTGGCAGTCGGCCCTTGAGCGTCCTGTTGATTGCCCACACCAGCAATGCGGCGGTTGCGCCTGCCACAATGGTGCCGATCAATTCGAAAAACATGGGGCCTCCTCCCTGTTTTCTATGTGTTAGCCCAAGACGCCTCTTCCCTGCATCAGGGCTGATTGCATTGTTTTGATCACGACAAAGGCGTCGCGCAAGTGGCTGCGTTCAAAATCGGACAGGTCCGCAGGTGGTAAAAAGTTGTCAGGTGCCTTGCCGCGTTTGATTTGGCGCGCCTGATGGTCCAGCCGGGTCTGCGCAACCAGATCGTAAGCATCCAGTAGATCGCGCCCCCCACTTTTGCTGATCACTTCGCCCGCGATGGCCGCTTGCAGGCGCGCGCGCGTGTTCACCGGTTCAAGGTTGCCTTGCAGCGCGTACATGCGCCCGAGGTCGACGACAGGCACGACGCCGCTCAACTTCATATCGACTGTATTGCGGTGCTCGCCGGACCGGATGGTTGCCAGCCCCTTCAGCATCCCCAGCGGTGTCGCATGGGTCAGCGCGTTTGTTGCCATATGTGCGGTAAAGATCGAATTGGCAGAAGCGGCCTTCAGGGTCTTGGCCTGCAGCCCGTCGAAAAGGCTGAAATCACCGCCGATGGGCCGCAGATCGAACATGACAGAGGCCAGCATCTGTGCCTCTTTGCCGGGGCTTTTGATCCAGTGCCGGAAATAGTCGTGCCAAACCGATACGGGCTGCCGCCAACGCGGGTTTGTCGCCATCATGTTGCCCGGGCAATAGACATAGCCACAGGCATTCAGCCCGTCGCTGACGAATTGTGCGAAGGGTTCAAAATAAGCCAGCATACGTTCGTCAATGTCGTCTTCCAGAATGAGGCAGTTGTCCTGATCCGACACACCTGTCTGTTCCTGTCGCCCTTGAGAGCCACAGGCCAGCCACACATAGCGGGCAGGGGCCGGGCCGAATTTTTCCTCGGCCTGCGCCAGCAGGCGCCGTGTGACGACATCCGCAATATCGGTGATCATGCGCGTCACGACATCATGCCGGTTGCCTGCTGCCACCAGTTGGACCAGCAGGTTCGGGATGCGTTCGGTCACTGCGGCAAGGTCTTGGGTGGTTTCGGCCCGCGCCGCGTCTGCGACGAACCCGGCCGTGTTGGATGCCTGAAACCTTGTCAGATCGGTTTGTGTGACGATCCCGACAAGTTTGCCTGCTTCGACAATGGGCAAATGCCCCAGTCGGTATTCCATCATCATATGAAGTACGTCAGAGCCGATGGCAGAGGGGGACAGTACCCGCGGATCGGGCGTCATTATTTCACGCACCGGCGTGTCATGCGCCAGCCCTTGCGCCAGTGCTTTGCCAGACAGATCGCGCACCGTCAGGATGCCGACGAGTTTTTTCTTCTCGACGACGCAAAGGCAGGAAATCCTCTCGTCCCGCATCTTTTGCGCGGCGGCCTGAATTGTCATGGATGGCGCACAGGTCACAGGATCAGCGACCATCAGCGTTGCGACGTGCGCGCGCGTCAGATCAAACTTGCCAAGTGCGTCATGCGCCTTTGTGCTGTGCTTTCGGTCAAAGAAACGGCGGAAGGGTTCATGGTCCGCGCGCAGCTTGTGAAACAGCGTCGGCGGGATACAGATCAAGCGACAGTCGTCTTGCGCGTAAGCCGAGGTGACAGCGATGCCGCCCTTCATCAGGCCGCGCTCTGCAAAAGAGTTCTTGCGCTGCAATTGGGAAATGATGTGGCCGTTTTCGTCACGTACCGTGACCTGACCGCTTTCAATGACGTAAAGCCCGTCCAGTTCTTCGCCCAAATCATAGATCTTGGCGCCAGCGGGATAGGTCCGAAACATCACATCGTTCCACAAAGCATGAAACGCCCTGTCGGGGAGGGCGTCGTAAGGGTGCAGTTGCTTGAGGAACGAAAGTGCGGTGTCGTTCATCGGCATGTCTCGCGATATTGCATCAATGGAAGTGGGGCCAGCAACATGATTGCTGCTGGCCCGGTTGTCTTAGTGATCGACAGCACCGGCTGCGCCGGCAGGGATACGGACGCTTTCGACAAGCTCCTTGATCTCTTGCGGTGTGTCCTTGGTCATCATCGACACGCCATAGGCGACAGCGAAGTTGATCAAGGCGCCGACCGCACCGATCGCAGTGGACTGGATCCCGAAGAGAGAACCGTCAACGGTGTCCGGGAAAGAGTTCGTCCCGGCGATGAAGAGCCACCCTTTGTGCAGGAAGATATAGACCAGTGTGAAGACCAGACCGGACAGCATCCCCGCCACAGCACCGATGTTGTTGATGCGCTTGGAAAAGATACCCATCATCAATGCAGGGAAGATCGACGCCGCTGCCAGACCAAAGGCCAAGGCGACGGTTTGCGCCGCAAAGCCCGGAGGGTTCAATCCGAGGACTGTTGCCACGGCAATGGCGACAGCCATGGCGATACGGGCCGACATCAGCTCTGCTTTTTCGGACATGTTGGGTGTCAACTGACCTTTCAGCAGATCATGGCTGACCGCCGACGAGATCGCCAGAAGCAGACCCGCCGCCGTGGAAAGTGCCGCCGCCAGACCACCGGCAGCCACCAGACCGATCACCCAACTGGGCAGGTTGGCGATTTCCGGGTTTGCCAGCACGAGGATGTCACGGTTGAAGTTGGTCAACTCGTTCCCTTCCCAGCCGTTTGCAGCAGCAGTTGCGGCCATCGCTTCGGATCCGTCGTTGTAGTACTGGATCAGGCCGTCGCCGTTCTTGTCTTCCCAATCAAGAAGACCGGTTTTCTGCCATGTCAGCATCCAGTCGTACTCTGGTGCGTTTTCGATTGTCTGTACCGCAACCGCATCACCGTTCGTACCATTTGGCCACATCAAGTTGGTGATATTCAGGCGTGCCATGGCACCGACAGCCGGGGCTGTGAGGTAAAGCAGCGCAATGAACACCAGCGCCCAACCAGCGGACCAACGTGCGTCAGACACTTTTGGAACCGTGAAGAAGCGCATGATCACGTGCGGCAGGCCCGCCGTACCGATCATCAGCGACAGCGTAAAGAGAACCATGTTGAGGTTGTCTTTGTGTGCCTCGGTGTAGCTGGCAAAACCAAGATCGGTCACGATCTGGTCAAGCTTGGTCAGCAGGTAAACACTGCCTTCCGCACCGGTTGACGTGGTTTCAGAGAACAGACCCAGCGCCGGGATTGGCGTACCGGTCAGTTGCAACGAGATGAACACGGCAGGGATCGTGTAGGCCATGATCAGCACGACATATTGGGCCACTTGGGTGTATGTCACACCTTTCATGCCGCCAAACACCGCGTAGGCAAACACGACACAGGCACCGATCAACAGACCGGCCGTGTTCGAGATTTCAAGGAAACGGCCAAAGGCCACGCCAACGCCTGTCATCTGGCCAATCACATACGTCGTGGACGCAATAATGAGACAGAGGACGGCAACCATGCGTGCGGTCGACGAATAGAAACGATCGCCGATAAATTCCGACACGGTGAACTTGCCGAACTTGCGCAGGTATGGTGCAAGCAGTAGCGCCAAAAGCACATAGCCACCGGTCCACCCCATCAGGTAGGTCGAGTTGTCATAGCCCGTAAAGGCGATCAGACCCGCCATCGAGATGAAGGAGGCCGCAGACATCCAGTCTGCCGCAGTGGCCATGCCGTTGGTGACAGGGTGAATACCCCGACCTGCGGCATAGAATTCTGACGTGGTCCCTGCACGGGCCCAGATCGCGATGCCGATGTAGAGCGCGAATGACGCGCCGACAAACAGCAGGTTAATCGTAAACTGTTCCATCCGATCAGTCCTCTTCTACGCCGTATTCACGGTCGAGTTTGTTCATCCGCCAAGCGTAGAAAAAGATCAGCGCGAGAAAGACGAGAATTGAGCCTTGCTGGGCAAACCAGAACCCAAGGTCCGTGCCGCCGACTTCGATGCCGGACAGCATGGGGCGCAGCAGAATGCCGAAGCCAAAAGACACGAGTGCCCATATGACCAAGCTCACCAATATGATCCGGACGTTCGCGGTCCAGTAGCCCGCCCCGTCTTGGGCTGCTTTCGCAGTAGTTGATTGTTCCGCCATTTGGCGCTCCTCCTTAATGTGTTGGCTATCTTACATCCGCGCGGTCGTCGCGCGGACGAATTGCTTATGGCATGACGTGTTCGGTCAGTGCCGCGATGGCATCTTGAATGTCTGAAATCTGTCCCATGGCATCGACGCGGCGTAATGCGCCTTTATCAGCGTAGTATGCAACCAGCGGAGCTGTTTGTTCATGATATGCATCAAGGCGCGACATCACGGTTTCAGTATTGTCATCTGCCCGGCGGGTCATGTCTTGCGCGCCACAGCAGTCGCATGTGTCTGCAACCTCGGGGACTTTGAATGTGTCGTGATAGCCTTCTCCGCAAGCGCCACAGGTAAAGCGGCCCGCGATACGCGTCACCATTTGCGCGTCATCCACTTCCAGCTCGATCGCGGAATCAATCTGCTGGCCACTTTCGGCCAACATCTGGTCCAGCGCCTCTGCCTGCAAGGTGGTCCGCGGGAAGCCATCAAGGATCACGCCCTTGGCACAATCCGGTGCGGCCAGCCTGTCGCGCAGAATGGCGATGACGATGTCGTCACTGACAAGATCACCGGCCTCCATAACGGCCTTTGCCGCCTTGCCTGCATCCGAGCCCGATGCGACCGCTGCGCGCAGCAGATCACCCGTGGACAGTTGCACAAGGCCAAAGCGTTCTTCCAGCATCCTTGCCTGCGTACCTTTGCCAGCACCCGGAGGCCCCAGCAGGATCAGGACCGGGGGCTTTTGTGATATGCTTGAGCCTTTCATTACGGATCTTTCCGGTTCATGCGGTTTGCGATAAGGTCATCGACAACGGCAGGTTCCGCCAATGTCGAGGTATCACCCAAGGCACCGAAATCGTTTTCGGCGATCTTGCGCAAGATGCGGCGCATGATCTTGCCGGAGCGTGTTTTGGGCAGGCCGGGTGCCCATTGGATCAGGTCCGGCTTGGCGATCGGTCCGATCTCGGTGCGGACCCATGTCTCAAGCTCCTTGCGCAGTTCTTGGGATGGCTCCTGCCCGTTCATCAGGGTCACGTAGGCGTAGATGCCCTGACCCTTGATGTCGTGCGGATAGCCAACGACTGCGGCCTCGGCGACCTTTGCGTGAGCCACCAGCGCGCTTTCGACTTCGGCGGTGCCCATCCGGTGGCCGGAGACGTTGATTACATCGTCAACGCGGCCAGTGATCCAATAGTCGCCGTCCGCATCGCGTTTGCAGCCGTCACCGGTGAAGTAGTAGCCTTTGTAATCGCTGAAGTAGGTCTTTTCGAAGCGGTCATGATCGCCCCAGACGGTACGCATCTGACCGGGCCAGCTCGTGGCCAGCACCAGCACGCCTTCGGCATCGGTTGTCGTGATTTCCTCGCCTGACTGCGGGTCGAGGACCTTGGGGACGATACCAAAGAAAGGCTGCTGCGCAGAGCCGGGTTTCAGTTCGGTCGCGCCGGGCAGCGGGGTCAGCAGGTGACCGCCGGTTTCGGTTTGCCACCATGTATCGACGATCGGGCAATTTCCCTTGCCGACAACATCATTGTACCAATGCCATGCTTCGGGATTGATCGGTTCGCCAACGGTCCCGAGAACCCGCAGGTCGGACAGATCATAGGCTTCTACAGGGCCGTTGCCCGCCGCCATCAAAGCGCGGATTGCCGTGGGTGCCGTGTAGAACTGGTTCACTTTGTATTTTTCGCAAACGGCCCAGAACCTGCCGGCGTCCGGATAGGTCGGTACACCTTCGAACATGATCGTGGTCGCGCCGTTGGCCAGCGGGCCATAGACGATATAGCTGTGCCCTGTGACCCAACCGACATCGGCGGTACACCAGAAGATATCGCCTTCGTGGTAATCGAATACCAGTTCGTGTGTCATGGCCGCGTAGGTCAGATAGCCGCCGGATGTATGGACGACACCTTTAGGCTGACCAGTGGAGCCTGAGGTATAAAGGATGAACAATGGGTCTTCGGCGTTCATCTGTGCGGGGGCGCAGTGATCGTCGGCTTCCAGCGCCATTTCGTTGTAGTCATAGTCGCGGTCGGTCCATGTGGTCTGGCCGCCTGTGCGCTTGACCACCAGACATTTCACCTTGTCGTTGCAGTGCAGCAGGGCGGCGTCCGTGTTTGACTTCAGCGCAGTTTTGCGCCCGCCGCGCGGGGCCTCGTCTGCGGTAATGACGACCTTGGCATCGCAACCATTGATCCGCGCACCCAGCGCATCGGGCGAGAAACCGGCGAAGACGATGGAATGGATCGCGCCAATCCGCGCGCAGGCCAGCATCGCGTACGCGGCTTCCGGGATCATGGGAAGGTAGATCACGACTCGGTCGCCTTTGCGCACGCCCAGCGTTTCAAGGATGTTGGCCATCTTGCAGACACTGCGGTGCAGGTCTTTGTAAGTAATGTGAAGAGCCTTGTCGTTTGGATCATCCGGTTCCCAGATGATCGCCGTCTGATCGCCGCGTGTTTCGAGATGGCGGTCGATACAGTTGGCGGAAACATTCAGAACACCGTCTTCGAACCATTTTATCGAGACATTGCCGAGAGTGAAATCAACGTCCTGCACCTTGGTGAACGGCTTGATCCAATCAAGGCGTTTGCCTTGTTCCGCCCAGAATTTATCCGGATCGCTGATCGACGCCTCATATAGCGACTGATACTGCTGTGCATTGACGTGCGGCACCCGTTTGGACGCACCCGTCTTTGTCTCTGTCAGTGAGACGGTATCGGTGTTCATAGTAGCTCCTCCTTGCGAACGCGACGGGAAGTACTTTGGTAATTGGCTATGAGCTTACCCGTCTGATCGTAAATGTATTCTATTGTATACGGTGCCAAGCAGGGCAAATAACTGAATTGGCTTAGTTTTTGTGTAAATAAAATAACAAGACATGCTGCACATGCTGTAAATCGGAGTTACGCTTGCCTTGCTTTTGCCTTAAACTGCAATGTGTTGGCGCTTTAATGACGTAACGTCACGAAACCCGGTGCAATACCCTCTCATGCGGCAAAGACCATTTTCCGGGGCATGTTCGGACCAATGTCGTGATCTATGTTAGCGGTCACAGCGATGCTCAAGAAAGAGCAAAAAAGAAGGGCTGGCGCTGATTCGAGCAGCGCCGCACAAACCTTAGTGCGACTTGCGTCTAGCTGCGCATCAAACGCGGCAGATCGCCTGTGAGGCCGGCAGCTTCACGAATGAAGCTCCGGCGCAGACCGGGCGCTGCATTCACCAGCCCCATGCCGATATCGCGTGCCGTCCGCAGCACCGGGTTGTCGTTTGAGAAAAGCCGGTTGAAAGTATCAGTCGCCAAAGCCAGCGTCACAGTGTCGAACCGTCGCCATTGCTGATAGCGCGCAAGTGTTTGGCCCCCACCGATGTCTTCGCCGCGCCCGCGTGCTTCTTCCAGCACCTCGGCCAAGGCCGCGACGTCCCGTAGGCCGGCGTTCAACCCCTGTCCGGCAATCGGGTGCACCCCGTGTGCTGCGTCCCCGATCAGTGCCACTCTGTCTGCAATAAAGCTATTGGCGAGCGTCAGCCCCAATGGATAGCTGAAGCGCGCCCCGGTCAGACTGATCTGCCCCAGAAAACTGCCAAAAGCAGGGCGTAGCGCTGCGAGGAAATCTTCGTCACGCATCGCCATGAGTTCCTTCGCCCGCGCGTCGGTCTCGCTCCATACAATTGAACTGCGGTCTTTGGTCAGCGGTAAAATGGCCAGCGGGCCACTGGGCATAAAGAATTGGTGCGCGATGCCGTGATGCGGTTTTTCATGCTTCACGGCGCAAACGACGGCTGTTTGCCCATAACCCCATCCCGTGCGCTTGATCCCCGCACGCTCGGCGGTTCCGCTCTTGCGCCCGTCCGATCCGATCAGCAGCTTGCCAGTGACCCGGTTGCCAGATGCCAGCGTGACGGTGGCGCTGGCGGTATCCACTGACTGCGCCACGACGGTTTCGCCCGACAGATGCGTGATGCGGTCTTCTTCTGCCATGGCATCAAGGAAGGCCCGCCGCAAATGCCGGTCTTCGACCATGAAACCCATTGGGCCTTCTTCGATCTCGGCATGGTCAAAGTGAAGCATCCAGGGCGATGGGCCTTCACCGGCGCGCCCGTCTGTTACCTTGATTTCCAGCATGGGCTGGGCTTTGTCACTGATCGCGGGCCAGATGCCGATCCCGCGCAAAAGGCGCATGGATGCATGGGCGAGCGCATAACTGCGCCCGTCAAAGTCCACACGCTTGCGCGTATCAAGTGGCAGGCTGTCGATGATGGTCACTTTGAATCCGGCCTGCGCCGCCGCCAGTGCCAAGGCAGGCCCATTCAGTCCGCCACCTACGATGATCAAATCTATATCCATGATGTGCAATATGCGCGGCCGTGCGGGATTGTCCATGCGCCTGATGGCCGCTACCGTCGCGCCAAATGGAGAGAATGACATGCAAGACTGGCGATGGATGACGGCTGCGGACCTTGGGCGCGGCATTGGTGCAGGCGATATTGATCCTGTCGCACTGACAGAGGTGTATCTGGAGGCCATCGACGCGCATGAATTCCGTGATCGCATCTATGCCCGTGTCACGCATGACCGGGCGCGCGCCGAGGCGCAGGCAGCATCGGAGCGGGCCAAGGCAGGGCTGCGCCGCAGCGCGCTGGATGGCGTTCCGGTGTCGTGGAAAGACCTTTTCGACACGGCTGGTGTCGGAACAGAGGCGGGCACGGCGCTGATGAAAGGCCGTGTCCCCGATCAGGACGCAGAGGTAGTCAAGGCGGCGACGGCGGCGGGGTTGGTGTGCCTTGGTAAAACGCACATGTCCGAGATTGCGTTTTCCGGCCTTGGCCTGAACCCGATCACGGCGACGCCCCCCTGTGTGAATGACCACGACGCCGTGCCGGGCGGGTCATCATCCGGGGCTGCGACCTCTGTTGCTTACGGTCTGGCGGCTGCTGGCATCGGAACTGATACCGGCGGTTCGGTGCGTATCCCCTCGGCGTGGAACGATCTTGTGGGGCTGAAGACCACACATGGGCGGATTTCTCTGGAAGGCACCGTTCCGCTCTGCCTGACATTCGATACGGTTGGTCCACTGTGCCGGACGGTCGAAGATGCCAATCTGCTCTTGGCTGTGTTGGAGGGTAACAAGCCGGCGGATCTTGCGGGAAATTCCCTTGATGGTATGCGTTTGATGGTCCTTGATACGATTGTCCCTGACGATGTGCGTGATGCTCCGCGCGAAGCGTTTGACAAGGCCGTTGCGCAACTGCGTGCCGCCGGTGCACAGATTGAGCATCGCTATTTTGCACAGCTTTTCGATGCGTTCAGGGTGACTGGTGATCTTTATGCCGCTGACAGCTATGGCTGGTGGCGTGACTTGGTGGAAGCCAGTCCCGAAAAGATGTTCCCGCAGATACTGGAACGTGTGCGTGGCGGGCGGACAGTGGGCGGAGCCGACTATTGCGCAGGCTGGAACATGCTGCGCGACATCCGCAAACAGTATTACGCAGAGACCGCGCAGTTTGACGCAGTGATCATGCCGACCGCGCCGATCCTGCCGCCGAATGCGGACCGGCTCTTGAACGATGACGCATACTACAAGGCAGAGAACCTGCTGGCGTTGCGCAACACCCGCGTCGCGAACCTGCTGGATGTGTGTTCGATCACCCTGCCAACGGGCGTACCGTCCTGCGGCATCATGTTCAACGGTCAGCATGGGACTGAAGAACGGCTTTTGCGACTGGCGGCTGCGGCAGAGCGGGCTTTGACCTAACTGACCGAAAAGCCACAAAAACTGCTCTGTTTTTTGCCTTGTTCTGGACAGAGCCGCCGCTGACGGGCTAGTTTGTGAAAAACTCGGGCGAAATGATCCGGTGAATTGAGGCAGTTATGGTATTTCCTGAACGGTTTTCGGACCTTCCGGCAGCGACGTGGCCACGCTTGCGTGCATTGTTAGACGTGCCGACACAGGCGTCCGAGACGATCAACATGACGATTGGCGAACCGCGCCATGCGTTTCCTGCGTTTGTGGGCGATATCCTTGCGGATAATCTGGCGGGTTTTGCCAAATACCCTGACAACTATGGCACGCCCTCTTTGCTTGACGCTATCGGGGGCTTTCTGGGGCGCCGTTATGGTCTGGACGTGCCGAACGATCAGATTCTGGCACTGAACGGCACCCGCGAAGGGCTTTATAACGCGGCGATGGCCTTGTGCCGCGAAGAAAAAAATGGTCAGCCCGTAATTCTGACACCGAACCCGTTTTATCAGGTCTATGCCGTTGCGGCACGTTCCGTTGGGGCAAAGCCGGTCTATGTTCCTGCCACTGTCGAAAGCGGACATTTGCCTGATTTTCATGCGTTGTCCGCAGATATGCTGGATCGGACGGCCATCGCTTATGTCTGTTCGCCTGCAAATCCGCAGGGTGCTGTCGCGGATGTGGATTATTGGCGCAACCTGATTGCGCTGGCGGAAAAGCATGATTTCATCATTTTTGCGGATGAATGTTATTCCGAGATTTACCGCGACACGCCACCCCCCGGCGCATTGCAGACCGCTCGGGAAATGGGTGCCGATCCTGAGCGGGTTCTGATTTTTCATTCGCTTTCGAAACGGTCGAACCTTCCGGGATTGCGGTCCGGTTTTTGTGCGGGCGGTCCGCAGTCCATCGCGCGGTTGCGCATGTTGCGCGCCTTCGCGGGCGCGCCGCTGCCAGAGCCTTTGCAGGCGGTCGCGGCGGCTGCGTGGAATGACGAAGCGCATGTTGTGGCAAACCGCGCGCTTTATCACCGCAAGTACGAGATCGCGGATAGGATCTTTGCGGATCTGGAGGGCTATCACGCGCCACAGGCGGGTTTCTTCTTGTGGCTGCCTGTCGATGACGGCGAGACTGCCGCAGTGAAGCTTTGGCAGGAAACGGGTGTGCGCGTGCTGCCCGGCGCGTATCTGAGCCAGGACGCAAACGGGGAAAATCCCGGCAAGACATATATTCGGGTCGCTATGGTGGCCCCAGAAGAAGAATTGCAGCGCGGTCTGACCCTGATCCGCCGCTGTTTGTTTGGTTGAGGAAGAACAGCATGGCATCTTACCAATCCCGGCGGCGCGATCCGCTTTTGGACAGCACGACGCAGGCAGCGATTGAAAAGCGCACCAAAGAGCTTTTGGGCCTTGGTCTGATCCTTGTCGGGTTGCTGATTGCAGTGATGGTGGGCAGCTATTCACCCAACGATCCAAGCTGGATTTCCGCGACGGATGCGCCTGTGCAGAACTGGCTGGGCCATTTTGGTGCCTCTGCTGCGGCGCCGTTGATGATGGTGATCGGTCTTGGGGTTTGGGTCATGCCGCTCGCTCTTGTCATGTGGGGCGTGCGATTTGTCATGCACCACGGGCAGGAACGCGCCATTGGGCGTCTGGTTTTTGTGCCGGTCGCGATTATTCTTGCGTCGGTGCATGCCGCGACGCTGACCCCGGGCACAGACTGGCCTGCGAACTTTGGCCTTGGCGGGCTATTCGGGGACACCGTGTTGGGTGTTATCCTGACAATCGCGCCTGTCGGTGCGATCTTTGGGGTCAAGCTGTTGTCGTTCCTGACTGGTGTGGCCCTTCTGGCGCTGATTGCTTTCATTTTGGGCTTTACCCGTCCTGAAATGAAAGCGGCTGGCCGCTTTGTCTTGCTTGGAACGGTGATGCTCTATGCCATGCTATTGCGTGTCTTGGGCAAGGGGGCCTCGCTTTCCGCGCAGGCTGCCCAAGGGATGTCGGCCACTATGCAGGCCCGCCGGCAGCAAATACACGAGGCCCGTGCCGCGCGCGCCGAAGAGCCAGCGTTGCGAGATCCGTTCTCGGTTCCGCCATTGCAGGACGACGCACGCACCCGCGCTGCAGCCGTCGTGCGTGCCAACCCTGTCGTGCCGACCAAAGAACCGCCGTTGACCGCACCCAAGATGCCGCCTGCGCCCCCACTTGCCGCGCCAGCGCGTACCCCAGCACCGGAACCGCAAGGTGGTGGGTTCCTGTCGGGATTGCTTAAGCGAAATGAAGCGATGCCTGAACCGGAACTGGTCACGCCTGAGCCGGTTGATCATACCAGTCCCACTGCAGGTGACACTGACCGCGTCAGCGCACGCATTGCCGATGCAATCAAAAGCCGCTCTGTGCCGCCATCACCCACCGGTGTCCGGATCGAGCCGTCGCTGACCGCCGGTCGCGGCCCCTTGCCTTTGGTTTTCGAACCGCTGGATGAAGATGCTTTTGCAGACGAGTCCTTGGTCGAAGACATGGAAGACGCCCCACGCATGGCCGAGCCTCATATGCCGATCCCCAAGGTCCATGTGCCGACGCCGCCTGTGATGGCCCCGCCGCCAGAGTCGCGCAGCGTGGTGCAACACCCACCCAAGCGTGCACAGCAACCGTCACGTCAGGCCAAGGCCGAGGCGCAACCAGCGCTCAAGTTCGATGTTAAATATGCCAGCTATGAGCATCCGCCTTTGGGCCTGCTGACCAATCCGATCGAGATCCAGCGCCATCACCTCAGCGACGAGGCTTTGGAAGAAAATGCGCGGATGCT
>NZ_JAWOAN010000043.1:0-4432 GCF_046498525.1 Yoonia sp. | reverse complement strand
GGCACGGTGAAGGATATCACGCTGAATTGCACAGAACTGGCTGCCATCAGCAACGTCCAGATCATCATCCCCAACAGTCAGGTTTGGGGCAATACGATCACCAACTATTCCACCTATGACACACGCCGCGCCGAATGGGTTTTTGGGGTCGGTTATGGGGCCAATCTGAAGCTGGCCGAAGATACGATCCGGACAACTATTCTGGCCGATCCACGGGCCAAGACAGACCCCGAGCCGTTCATTCAGGTCAATAACCTTGGCGATTTCTCTGTTGATTTTCTGGTGCGCGTCTGGTGCGACAGCGCTGATTATTTCGCGTTTCAGGCAGATATGAAGCGGCAGGTGAAAGAAGCGCTTGATCAGGCCGGAATCGAAATTCCGTTTCCGACGCGGACGGTCATGCAGGTACAGGGGTAAAGCAGGTCACTGCCCGGCGGAATGGCCGGGCAGTAGCAGCCAAATATCAGCCCATCGCGGCCAGCAATGTCTCGCCTGCGGAGACCTCGCAAACGCCGGGGCCTTCCTCTTCGTTGAGAATAGTGACAATGCCGTTATCAACCAGCATCGCATAACGCTTAGAACGGTTCACAAAGCCCACGGGCGCGGCGCTGAAATTCATGCCAATCGCAGTCGTAAATTCGCTTTCCGCATCTGCCAGCATGGTAATGCCAGTTTCAAGAGCACGCGTGCTTTCGCCCCATGCCTTCATCACGAAAGGGTCGTTCACGGAGACACAGATGATTTCGTCCACCCCTTTGGCTTTGAAATCGTCAAAAGTGACCATAAAACTTGGCACATGTGCAGTTGTGCATGTACCGGTAAAGGCACCCGGTAGCCCAAAGATCACGACTTTCCGGTTCTCCAACTTGTCGGCCAGCACCGTTTCCTGCGGGCCTTCCTCGCCCATTGTCAGCAATGTCGCATTTGGCAAAGTGTCGCCTGTCTTGATTGTCATATAGGTCACCCTCGTTGGCAATTGTTTCTGTGATTGCTTCACATATAGAGTGCGCGGTATCAGTCGCCAGTCTGATTGCAAAGGAAACTTTCATGACCCATGTTATCGTCGTCGGAGCAGGTCAGGCGGGTGCTTCGCTTGTCGCGAAATTGCGGGCCACGGGCTTTGAAGGCGACATCACACTGATTGGCGCCGAAAAGGTCCCCCCCTATCAGCGCCCGCCTTTGTCAAAGGCCTATTTGCTCGGCAAATTGGCGGAAGAACGGCTTTATCTGCGCCCTGCCGCGTTTTACGCAGACCACAATATCGCCCTGCGCCTGGATACACGCGTTACCGGCATTGACCGCGCCGCGCAAACCGTTGTGCTAAGCGATGGTGAAACACTGCATTATGACGAGCTGGCGCTCACCACAGGCGCGCATCCACGGACGCTACCGGCAGCGGTTGGCGGCATGCTGGACGGTGTCTTTGCGGTCCGCGACCTGAGCGATGCCGACGCAATGTCCCCTGCGTTCACGCCCGGCAAGCGTGTCTTGATCATCGGCGGTGGGTATATCGGGCTTGAAGCAGCGGCGGTGGCATCCAAATTGGGGCTGGAGGTCACACTGGTAGAGATGGCAGACCGCATCCTGCAAAGGGTTGCAGCCCCGGAAACGTCAGACTATTTCCGCGCGCTGCACCAGTCGCACGGCGTCGATATCCGCGAAGGCGTCGGGCTGGACAGGTTGCTGGGCGACGATCATGTGACCGGCGCGGTGCTGACTGACGGCACAACCTTGGACGTCGATTTTGCTGTTGTCGGCGTGGGAATTACCCCCGCGACGATCCTTGCCGAAAGTGCAGGGATTGCCGTGGATAATGGCATCACAACCGACAGCCACGGGCGCACCTCCGATCCCCACATCTGGGCGGCAGGCGATTGTGCGTCATGCCAGTTCCACGGGCAAACGATCCGGCTGGAAAGCGTCGGCAACGCGATTGACCAATCCGAGGTCGTTGCGTTGAACATTGCGGGTGGCGATACACCCTACACGCCGAAACCGTGGTTCTGGTCCGATCAATACGACTGCAAGCTGCAAATAGCCGGTCTCAACATCGGCTATACCGATGTCTACGTCCGCAAGGGCGATGCACCGGATGTGCAATCAAACTGGTACTACAATGGCGCAACCTTGCTGGCCGTTGACGCGATGAACGACCCGCGCAACTACATGATCGGCAAGCGCCTGATCGAGGCAGGGCGCAGCCCTGACCCTGCAGTCATCACGGACCCTGCCACCGATATGAAAGCCTTGCTGAAACCGTGAGGATCATCGGCGGAATCCACCGTGGCACGGCCCTTACTGCCGTTGGCAAAGGCGATGTCGGGGCGCATTTGCGCCCCACAGCCGACCGTGTGCGCGAAAGCCTGTTCAACGTGCTGCAAGGCGGGCGCTTTGGCGACCCGATCACCGGCGCGCAGGTGCTGGACCTGTTTGCCGGCACCGGTGCGCTGGGGCTTGAGGCGCTGTCGCGCGGTGCTACACATGTGACCTTTGTGGATAGCGGACGGGCTGCGCAAAAGTTGATCCGCGAGAACATTGCAAAGCTGCGCAGGCAGGATGATACTATGCTGCTCGGCGTGGATGCTATGAGGCTTCCGCAAGGAGCAGCCTGCGAACTGGTGTTCCTTGATCCTCCCTACGGGCAAAATCTTGGGCCCAAAGCACTGATCGCAGCCAAGAGCGCAGGATGGATCGCGCCTGAAGCTCTGATCGTCTGGGAAGAAAGCAGCGCACAAATCGCACCGCCGGGCTTCACCGGTCTTGACCAACGCCGCTATGGCGACACTTGGGTCAGCCTCCTGAAGGCAGAGAGTTGATTTGCGCGCTCATGCAGGTTTCGCTAGGCTTGCACCATGACCGATGCGACAGATTTCAGCAGCATCCCGCGCGTTGCAAGGCAAGAGCGGCCCAGCGTCCCTTTGCCTGCGCCCGTGCCGTTTGGTGCGCCAGTTCTGATTTCGGATTGCGTGAATCCGCTGGCTGGTGAGACACTGCTCAGCCTGCTGTGGAAGCGGATGGACAGATCAGGCGATCTTGATTGAAACATCGCGATTTTCTGACGAAAATCATAAGCTGCTACAGTAACGCTGCCGGCACGACCCACCAATCCATCTTTGCGACCTGCACGATGCGCGCCACATGCCGCGCTGTTGCCATATCCTTGACCAGCGCAAAGCATGTGGCACCAGAACCGGACATGCCCGCCAGAGATACGGCAGGCAGTGATCTCAGTTTGCCGATGGCCTCGGCAATCGCAGGTGCGATCGCTTCGGCAGGAGCCTGCAGGTCATTGCGCTGTGCCATGAGCCAACGGACGAAACCATCATAGTCCAACCCCTCTGGCAACTCTGACATGGGGTCGCCGTCTTTTGAGGCCAGCCCCTGAAAAACGGGGCCGGTCGGCACATCAACCGGTGGCCTCACCAAGACCAGCGCGCAATCGGGCAAGGGTGAAACAGGCGACAACACATCCCCGATCCCAGACATGCGCACGGGACGGGGTGCGCAGAGACAAACAGGCACATCAGCACCCAGTGCAACGACCTCGGGGGCAGTGGCGGGAAGTGGCGCCACCTGCCAAAGCTCGGCCAGCATCGCAAGCGTTGCGGCGGCATCCGACGACCCGCTGCCAATGCCTGCGGCATGGGGAAGGTGTTTTTCCAAGGTGAGTGCCGCACCCTTGGTCACGCCGCGCGCTGTGCGCAGCGCGTTGGCCGCGCGCATCATCAGGTTGGTGTGGTCAGTCGGCACGCCCATCGAAAACGGGCCGCCGACCGAGATGCGCAAATCTGGCGCAATCGTTGCACTCAGTTTGTCCACGACACCTGCAAACACCACCAGACTGTCTAGCAGATGATACCCGTCATGGCGCTGGCCGGTCACATGCAAGGTCAGGTTGACCTTGGCGGGGGCGCTGACCTTAATCGTCGCCACTGGCGATCCGAATGGGGGTCAGCCCCTCATCGACCAGAACCAGATCTAACCCACGCTGCAACTTGTCACGGATACGGAGTGCTTCATCCTCTTGAGGATCGAAGGACAGGGCGCGCTGCCATTGAAAGCGCGCCTCGATTTCGCGGCCGACGGCCCAGAGCGCGTCACCCAGATGATCGTTGATCACCGGATCGACCTGATAGACCGGCACTACGCTACGGGCCATGTCGATAAAGAAACGTGCCAAGAGTTTTGCCGGGTGTGGGATGAGTACAAGAGACGGATGGAGGATTATTAAATCAAAGCTCGGCTACCAAGTGTGGCGCGAGTTACGCAATCCTGATAGGGTTGCAGCAGCGGGGCATCGAGGGCACCTCGTCACTAAGACGTGAGCGCGGGGATCGTGTTAGCCGAGCGGTAATTCGGCCTTGTCATCGCGCAGGGTGAGCGACCTGGACCCCGCTCATAAAAAAACCGCCCCGGAGGGCGGCGGTGGGTG
>NZ_JAWOAN010000013.1:0-56794 GCF_046498525.1 Yoonia sp. | reverse complement strand
CTGGCACTGACGAAAGCCCCGGCGAGGTGATCCTCTATCAGGGCCGGTCGTTCAAATCCTACCGCGGTATGGGCGGTTTGCGCGCGGCGATGGGATATACCGGCTGTGCAACGATCGACGAGATGCGCAAGAGCTGTACTTTTGTGAAAATCACAGGTGCCGGTCTGAAGGAAAGCCACGTGCACGACGTGCGTATCACCCGCGAAAGCCCGAATTACCGGGTCGGCTAGGGTATGACCCCCGGCGCGCGTGTGGCCGCCGCGATTGCGGTGCTTGATCAGATCCAAGACGGTGCAGCGGCCGAGCAGGCCCTGACAGGCTGGGCGCGGAACAGTCGTTTTGCAGGGTCCAAGGACCGTGCCGCAGTGCGCGACCATGTGTTTGACGTGCTGCGCGCCAAACGGTCTTTGGGTGATGGGACAGGCCGCAGCCTGATGCAGCGATTGGCGGTGCGCGAAGGATGGGACCTTGATGCGCTTTTTTCAGGTGAAGGCCATGCACCTGAACCGTTGAGCCTGGCCGAAAGGGCGGCATCCGAGACACCGCTTGATCTTTCCGATGCGGCGCGGTGCGACCTGCCGGATTGGCTCTGGCCGCTTTGGAATGCAGGACTGGGTGATCAGGCCGTTACGGCGGCGCTTGTGCAGCAAGGCCGCGCCGAAGTGTTCCTGCGCGTGAACGGACGCAAAGGGACGGCGGCGCAGGCCGTGCAGGCCTTGGCCGATGAAGGGGTTGGTACTGTCGTGCACCCTAAGATTGCAGGCTGTCTGCGTGTCACGGAAAATCCGCGTCGCGTCAAAACCACACGCGCGTATCTGACCGGGGCCGTCGAGTTGCAGGACGCGGCCTCGCAAGAGGCGGTGCAAAACACGCCGGTGCCTGAGGGCGCGCGTATTCTGGATTACTGCGCCGGTGGTGGCGGCAAGGCACTGGCCTTTGCGGATATGTATCAGGCGCAGGTTTTTGCGCATGATGTTGCACCGCAACGCCTGAACGACGTTCCGGTCCGTGCTGCGCGTGCGGGGGTCGATATCGTGACGCTTGAGACAGCGCAGTTGGCACACCAGCCTGCTTTTGACGTTATATTTTGCGATGCACCGTGCAGCGGGAGCGGGACCTGGCGGCGCACCCCGGATGCCAAGTGGCGTCTGACAGAGGACCGTCTGGCCGCACTGATGCAAACGCAGGCCGAAGTGCTTGATAGCGCGTCACAGCTTGTCGCAGATGGCGGTATTCTGGTTTATGCGACCTGTTCGGTCTTGCCGCAGGAAAACGGGAAAGCCGTGGCGGAATTTTGCGCGCGCAGCCCCGCGTGGGGTGTTCTGCAGCAAAGCCAACGGTTTCCGGACGCCAATGGGGATGGATTTTTTTCCTGCATCCTTATGCGCAAGGATAACAACCTAGAATTGTAATTCAAGATCTGCTATGCGGTATTAAGGGCGGCTTAATCGTTTGAGGGTTAGGATCCTGTGATGCGTAGCGAGGTGACTTCTTGAATGCCCTTTGATCAATCATGCGAAACAACGCCCGCGGATGTTCCTGCAAAACCGCCCCGGGCGGCGCATCTGTTGGTGGTCGTGGCTGTTCTTGCTGCGTTGGCCATGATTTCGCCGCTGGCCTCACTGCAATATGGATTTGCCGTCTTTGGCGGCATCCTGATGTGTCTGGCGGCCTTTCTCAAGATCGCAGATCTCAATGCGGGGCGGGTCAATAGCCGTTTATGTCAAAATGCGCGGCGCGTGATCATGCATGATGTGGGGATTGGCTTTGTCACTGATGGCAGTTGCGTGGTGCAATATGCCAACGAAGGCGCGCATGACCGGTTCGGCGATACCAGGGGCCGTAGTCTGGCCGTGGTTTTCGAACTGATGTTGGCGAATCCGGGCAGTGTGTTGTCGCAAGTGATGTCGCAGGCCAGTGAAACAGGCGCGCAAACCGAAGATATCGTCACGCGCGGCGGTCACTTTCGCCTGCGCCTGCTGATCATGGCGAAGAACTGCCAGCTTTGGTGGCTTGATGACCTCAGCCAGACAGGTACGGGCGGTGTCAAACGGCGACAAAACCCGGCGTTTCCAATGGTTTCTGTCGCTCCGGACGGGTGGATCATTTCGATGAATGATTCGTTTCGGGGCTTGGTCGGGGCCGTACCGAAACGGCTGGAAGAGGTGTTTGCCGAGGTCCCTTTACGATCAGGACAGATGCATGACCTGCGGGGGGTGGAACGCACGGTTTCGGTTATGGTCGCGGTCGTTGAAGGCAAGGATACGGCGCATGATATCTATTTGCTGCCCGGAAACGGCGCAGCGCCGATGCCGCCCCAACTCGGTGCTGGCTGGGATGCGATCGAGGATTTGCCGGTGCCGCTGTTGAAGGTTGCGCAAGATGGCGCATTGCTTGGATCGAATCGCGAGGCCCGGAAACTTCTTGATATCGGACCGGCCCGAAAACTGCATCTTGCAGATGTCCTGACCGATCCGGGGCGACCGATAAATGACTGGCTGGCAGAGGCGTTGTCCGGTCGTGCCGGGAATGTGTCACAGGTTCTGCACGGGCGCGGAGACAAGCAGGATATTTTCGTGCAGGTCACCTTGAACACGGCAGGAGGCCCCGATGACGTGCACCTGGTTGCCGTACTGAACGATGTGACTGAATTGCGATCGCTTGAACTGCAATTCGTACAAAGCCAGAAGATGCAGGCGATTGGTCAGCTGGCCGGCGGTGTTGCGCATGATTTCAACAACCTGCTGACCGCGATTTCCGGCCACTGCGAGCTTTTGCTTTGCAGCCATGATGAGCATGATCAAGACTATGGTGATTTGATCCAGATCCACCAGAACACAAATCGCGCCGCCAGTCTTGTCGGTCAGCTTCTGGCGTTTTCGCGCAAGCAAAACCTGCACCTCGAAACGATCGACCTGCGCGACACGCTCTCGGATCTGACCCATCTGCTGAACCGGTTGGTGGGCGAGAAAGTGACACTGACGCTGGATCATGACCCGCAACTTTTCCACATCAAAGCTGACAAGCGCCAGCTTGAACAGGTGTTGATGAACCTCGTGGTCAATGCCCGTGACGCAATGGAGGGCGCGGGTGGTATCCGTGTGATCACCAAGAATACCCGACTTGTGAAAGCGATGCATCGCGATCGTGCCACCATTCCTGCCGGTGACTACGTGCTGGTCAAGGTCATTGATGAGGGGCAGGGGATTCCGGCAGACCAGTTAACCAAGATATTCGAGCCATTCTTCACCACCAAACGAACGGGTGAGGGAACCGGGCTTGGACTGTCCACGGCTTATGGTATCGTCAAGCAGACAGGGGGGTATATCTTCGTTGATACCGTCGTTGGCGAAGGCACGACGTTTTCACTGTTCTTCCCGTCCCACGTTGCAGGAGAAAAGGCCCCTGCAAAGCCTGCGCCCGCAGCTACGCCGCGTATCAAGACAAGCGCCGAAGGCGTTGTTCTGCTGGTCGAGGACGAGGCGCCGGTCAGGGCCTTTGCGACCCGCGCTCTGCGCCTGCGCGGCTATACGGTGCTTGAGGCAGATCACGCGGAAGCCGCTTTGGAAATGCTGGCAAACGAAGATCTGCATGTCGATGTTTTTGTCACCGACGTGATCATGCCGGGGCTTGATGGGCCGACATGGGTGCGGCAGGCGCTTGTCAAGCGCCCCGATACGAAGGTGATCTTTATGTCCGGCTATCCCGAAGATGCCTTTGATGATGGGCAACCGGAGGTCTTGGGCGCGGCGTTCCTGCCTAAACCGTTCTCGCTCAGCGATCTGACAGACGCCGTTCAGGACCAGTTGCAAGCGGTCCCGGAATTGACGGAACCCTGAACCATCATTGTCCCAGCGCCACCAGATGCGCGGCAGATCCGGTCAATGCGGCATAGTCATCTTCGATCACATATACGGCAAAATTGCTCATGAAGCCTGCAAAGCGGCCTTTGTCACGGAAGGCATCGCCAAAGCCGAAACGGGTCAGATGCGGGGCGAAAGCACGCGCGACGCCACCTACCAGATAAACACCGCCAAAAGGCAGTTGGATCAGTGACAGGTTCCCGCAGACTGTTCCCAAAATGCGCGAAAAAAGCTCGGCCGCTTGCACGGCGCGCGGGTCCGCGCTACTGGCGCAGGCGGTCATGATATCTTGGGCTGCACATTCGCGCGGATCGCCTGCTTCCTGACCCAGAAATGCATACACACGTTCGAGCCCGCGACCGGACAGCACGTCTTCGACTGCTGGAAAACCATGCGCCGTCGAGACAAACTGGCACAGACGCAGTTCCATTTCGGTGCGGATCGGCAGATTTGCGTGGCCGCTTTCTGATGGGGTCACGATGCGCCCATGTTCAAGATCGTAAACCGGTGCGGCATTGAAACCCGTTCCGACGCCGACAACCAGCTTTGCCGCGTTTGCATTATCAGCCGGTCCCGGCAGAATGCTGCGGATTTTGGAAACCTCGATATAACCCAGCGCATGTCCCTGCGCTTGCAGGTCGTTCAGGATCGCCACTGTCCTGGCTTTGGTCGCCCGCGCGAGTGTGTCCTTATCGATCGTCCAATCCAGATTGGTCAAGGTGGCCCTGCCATCGCGTACAGGACCCGCAACCGCAACGCATGCGGCGATTGGATCGACGCCGCCCTCGTCAGCGATATAGCGGGTCAGAACAGATTCGAGCCCCGGAAATTCCGCGTTCCGATAGCGCCTGATCGTGCCATCGACGATCCGGCGCCCATCAGCCAAAGCGACGCGGGTATTCGTACCGCCGATATCGGCGACCAGTGAGTAGGTGTCTTTGGGATGTCCCATGATAATCCTTAACGCGCGATAGCAGCTTTGAGCGCGTGATAGGACGCTTTGGGCGTACGCTTCAAGGTTTCAAAGTCGACGTGTATCATACCGAACCGTTTTTCGTAGCCAAAGGCCCATTCATAGTTATCCAGTAGTGACCAGTAGAAGAAGCCCTGCACGTTGGCCCCTTCTGCGATCGCCTGTTTTGTCGCATTTATGTGGTCGGAGACAAATTTTTCCCGTTCCGGGTCGACGACAGCCCCGTCTTCCACGGCGTCATCCCAAGCCATGCCGTTTTCAGTGACGTAGATCGGCATGTCTCCGACGTAGTCGTTTGACAGGCGGGTCAGGAAAGACTGCAACCCCTGCGGGTAAATTTCCCAGCCCATTTGCGTTTTGTCGCCGGGGCCTTCCTCGGATGCGATATGAGGCCAGACGGCTGTCTCGTCTGCCGTGACTTTGTGGCGGGTATAGTAATTAACCCCGAGGTAATCGATGGGCTGGCTGATCTCGGCCATGTCGTCTTGCCAGCCATTGGGCATGTGGGGCGCAAGCCCGGCCAGCGCCTCGGCGGGGTAGGTGCCTTTGGTGATCGCTTCGACGAACCAGCGGTTCATGATTGCATCCCATGTGGCGGCGGCTTCAGCCGCCCGAGCCGAAGTGTCCTTCGGTTCGGTGTGATCGAAATTGAGGACCACGCCACAGTTCTTCATGCCTTTCTCGCGCAGCCGCGTCATTGCGACACCATGGGCAAGGTTGATATGGTGCATGGCCCGCGCTGTCGCGCGGATATCCTTCAGGCCGGGTGCATGATTGCCGAGGAAATGCGACAGGTACGAGACACACCAAGGTTCGTTGATGGTTGCAATCGCCGCCACACGGTCGCCGATGCGGTCGGCAATGACTCCTGTGTAGTCGCCAAAGTATGCGCAGGTGTCCCTGTTCATCCAGCCGCCTTTATCGGCAAGCGCGCTTGGCAGTTCCCAGTGATAGAGCGTTTGAAACGGCTTGAGGCCGCGCTCCAGCATGGCATCCACCAGACGGTCGTAGAAATCCAGCCCTTCGGGATTTGGCGTGCGCCCGTCGGGCATGACCCGCGCCCATGATGTCGAGAAACGGTAGGCATCCATCCCCGCGTATTTGAGCAGATCAAGGTCTTCGGCGTAGCGGTGATAGTGATCGCAGGCGACCGCCCCGTCTTCGCCGCGCACCACATTACCGGGGCCTGCCGCGAAACTGTCCCAATGGGTAGGGCCTGCGCCGCCGAAACTGTGCCCTTCGATCTGATACGCTGCGGTGGCGGCCCCGAACAGGAAGCCTTCGGGGAAGTCGGATCGTTTGAAATCCATGTCAGTCCTTTCGGGGGGCAGGGCCGGTGGAAGACCCGACCATCAGTTGTGCTTCGAGCAATTGTTGCTGCGGTGTGTGAGTGGGATTGGCAATGGCGGCAAGGAGCATTTGGGCCAGTTTGCGGCCCGCATCACGGACCGAGGATCGGGTCGCCGTGAAAATTGGCACATCGCCACCGTTCTGCAGATAGGACAGAACGTCATCATGCGTGACGACGGACACGTCCTTGCCCATCACGAGGCCTTTTTCTTCGATGGCGCGCCGCACACCCAGAGCACAGATCAACGACGAACAGATGACGGCGGTTGGTGCATTGTCGCCCGACAGCATGTCACGGGTGCATTGATAGCCGAACACCTCGGTCATTTCGCCAGACCGCATCAGCAGAGGGTCCAAAGCGACATCGTGTGAACGCAACGACGCAGAATAGCCTTCGCGTCGGCGATGGGCGAAGTCCATGACCTCTAGCCCGTTGATCAGACCGATGCGCCGATGCCCAAGGTCAAACAGGAAATCGGTGGCGCGCTGAAACGCGCTGCGGTTGTTCACATCAAGCCATGCATAGGGTGTTTCATGGCCCGAGGCGCGTCCATGCACGGCAAATGGCAAACCCAATTCCTGCAAAAGCCCGATCCGCGGGTCATTCATCCGCGGACCATGTACGATCACGCCATCCACGGCGCGCCGCGACTTGAGCCCCTCGTAAATGCGTCGTTCGTCCGCGTCATCGACGATGGACAGGATCATTTCATAACCATGCCGTGAATATGTCTCGCCTGCGCCTGCGATGAAGTCGCCGAAGATCGGGTTCACCATCTCGTGCTTGCTGGAAAGCGGAATGACGTGCCCGATTGCCAGAGCCTGGCCTGTCGCCAGTCCCTTGGCGCGGGTGGATGGGGTATAGTTAAAGGTTCTTGCGGCCTCTTCGACCCTGCGCCTGGTTGTGGGACTCACTTCTGGGTAGCCGTTGAGCGCACGGCTGACAGTGGTCTGGCTCAGACCCAAGTTTTGCGAAAGTTCTTTTAAATTCATAGGGTCAGTCGAGCGTCCAAAGCGCTATTAATCAGAAATTTCGGCCATGCCGCGTCGTGTATTTTAACGCGCGGCCCGCGTTGACTAGCATGTTTTTATGGAAATCCAAGGAATTTTTAGCGCTAACACTGTTGTATTGACAGACGCTCTAACTTCGCTGACTGTGGGTAAATCCAAAGCGCTTTGGGGGTTTGATTCCTTGGCGCATTCGGGAGTGACAGCATGAGAATGCGAAGTAAGGTATGCGTCCTCGCGGCGCGATTGGGAGGAAAATCAATGAAAACGAAACTGTATGCCAGCGTGGCGGCGGTTGCCCTCACTGCGAGTGCGGCAAGCGCAGCCGGCCATCTGGCGTTTACACCGGGCGAAGGCGACTTCAGCTGGGACAGCTATAACGAGTGGGCTGCGAACGCACCGGACCTTAGCGGTCAGGATGTCACGATCTTCGGGCCTTGGCTGGCCCCTGAAGATGACATCTTCCGTTCGATGATCGCCTATTTCACCGATGCAACAGGCGCAAACGTCACATATACTGGCTCTGACGGTTTTGAGCAGCAGATCGTGATCGACTCGGAGGCCGGTTCGGCACCGAACATCGCCGTGTTCCCGCAGCCGGGTCTGGCTGCGTCGATGGCCTCGCAAGGTCTTGTGACGCCACTGGGCGACGACATGGCGTCCTGGGTTGCCGACAACTATGCGGCAGGCCAATCCTGGGTTGATCTGGGTACATATCCCGACGCAACCGGCGACGACCAGTTCTTCGGTTTCTTCTACAACGTGAACGTCAAATCACTGGTTTGGTATTCGCCAGAGAACTTTGAAGATGCCGGTTACGACGTGCCTGAGACAATGGAAGAACTGATCGCCTTGTCCGAGCAGATGATCGCTGACGGTGAAACACCTTGGTGCATCGGTCTGGGTTCGGGTGCGGCGACAGGCTGGCCTGCGACTGACTGGGTCGAGGACATCATGCTGCGCACGCAGCCACCAGAGGTCTACGACGGCTGGGTGACCAACGAAATCCCGTTCGACGACCCGCGCGTGATCGAAGCAGTCGAGACATTCGGCATGTTCGCCAAGAATGACGACATGGTTGCCGGTGGTGCCGCTGCCGTTGGTTCGACCGACTTCCGCGACAGCCCGACAGGTCTCTTCACATCGCCGCCGCAGTGCTACATGCACCGTCAGGCATCTTTTGCGCCTGCTTTCTTCCCTGAAGGCACGGAATTGGGAACTGACGCAGACTTCTTCTACTTTCCGTCCTTCGCCGAAAAAGACCTCGGCAACCCTGTACTGGGCGGTGGTACGTTGCTGGCCGTCACGGATGCGTCTGACGCAACGATGGCTTTCATGGAGTTCCTGCAGCAGCCGATCGCCCACGAGGTGATGATGGCACAGACTGGCTTCCTGACACCACATACAGGGGTGAACCTTGCCACATATGGTGATGACACGCTGCGTGGTCAGGGCGAAATCCTGCAAAACGCCACGACCTTCCGCTTTGATGCATCGGACCTGATGCCCGGTGCGATTGGTGCAGGTGCATTCTGGACAGGCATGGTTGACTATGTTGGCGGCGCATCCGCTGAAGAAGTCACCGGTGCGATCCAGGATAGCTGGGATGCACTGAAGTAATCAGCGTCGTTAGGAACGGATCTCATTAAGAACCGGTTCGGACGGGTGACCGTCCGAACCTACCAACGGCGCTCCATGCAGCCGTAAGAGATACATCGCGACGGGGAGGGCGCCATGAATCCGGCATTACAAGGATTGATCACGATCATTATCGGAGTGGGCGGCTGCGTCGGCTACTTCTACGGTGCGAACCTGTTCCTTGATAAGGTCTTGTTCAAGCCCAGCGGTCCAAACGCCGGCCGTAACATCAACCGTGCCAACCAGATCCGGCCATGGTTGTTTCTGATGCCTGCGCTTCTGGCGCTGGGGCTTTATCTGGCTTACCCTGTGTTCGCGACGCTGCGCCTGAGTTTTCTCGAACGTCTGCCCGGTAATGAATACGCCTTTGTCGGTTTTGATAACTACACCCAGATGTTCGCAGAGCCCAAGTTCATGGAAGCTTTGCGTAACAATGTATTGTGGCTGGTCGTTGTACCCGCTGCCGCCACAGGCTTTGGCCTTTTGTCCGCGCAACTGACGGACCGGCTGAGGTGGGGCAATATCGCCAAATCCATCATCTTCATGCCGATGGCGATTTCCTTTGTCGGTGCTGCCGTGATCTTCAAACTGATCTACGAGGCCCGTCCCGAGGATGTCGCGCAGATCGGTATTCTGAACCACCTTTATCTGACCTTTGGTGGGGACGCGCCCGTACAATGGCTGCAAATACCGTTCTGGAATAACTTTTTCCTGATGGCGGTGCTGATCTGGATCCAGACCGGCTTTGCCATGGTGATCCTGTCAGCCGCACTGCGCGGTATCCCCGAAGAAACTGTCGAAGCAGCGATCATTGATGGTGCCAACCCGTTCCAGATTTTCTTCAAGATCAAGATTCCGCAGATCATGTCGACCATCGTTGTGGTCTGGACCACGATCACGATTGCCACGCTCAAGGTCTTTGACATCGTGTTTGCGATGACCAACGGCCAGTGGGAAACGCAGGTTCTGGCCAACTATATGTACGATAAACTGTTCCGTGCGAACGATTGGGGTATGGGGTCGGCTTCGGCCATGATCATCATGCTGATGGTGACGCCGATCCTTGTCTGGAACGTCTATAACGCCCGCAAGGAGACGCAGTGATGGATGCGATGGCAGGAAGAAAGCCCGCAGTCGTGTGGGCGCTGAATATCTCGGTTGTGCTGCTTGTGGCGCTCTGGCTGTTCCCGACGCTGGGTCTGTTCATCTCGTCCTTCCGGACGGGGGATCAGATTACCGCCTCGGGATGGTGGTCAGCGCTGTTTCCCTCAGAGCAGACAATGCAAATCCGCGTTGCAGACCCGGACACCAACCGGATCGATCTGGGCAACGGACGGTTCATGGTCGAAGGCAACATCTTTGAGGATGAAGACTTTCGGGGTGAGCTGAATGCATGGGGCACATCAAGCCGCCGGCTGGGTGAATTCGAGCCCGGCACCACTGCCGACCTTGGCGACGGTGAAACCCTGACGCTTGAGGCGGATGGCACGTATGTCTGGGAAGGTGATGATGACCAGATCAGTGGCCGTGCGCAGCGACTGTTGCTGGATGTCGTGACTCCGCCGGACTTTACGCTGGAGAACTATAACTTCGTTCTTTTTGATGAAGATAACTCTCAAGGTATGGCCAAGGCGTTTTTGAATACGCTGACCGTTGTGATACCGGCGACGATCATTCCCATTCTGATTGCGGCGTTCGCGGCCTATGCGCTGGCGTGGATGGACTTTCCGGGGCGCGCGATCCTGATTGCCGTCATTGTCGGACTGTTGGTGGTGCCGCTGCAATTGGCGCTGATCCCGTTGTTGTCGTTGCATAACGCGATCGGGATCGGGAAGGGGTATCTGGGGGTCTGGCTGGCGCATACCGGTTTTGGTTTGCCCTTGGCGATCTATCTGCTGCGCAACTACATGGTTGGCTTGCCACGCGATATCATCGAAAACGCAAAGGTGGATGGTGCGACGGATTTCCAGATATTCACCAAGATCATCCTGCCGCTCAGTTTTCCTGCGCTGGCGTCGTTCGCGATCTTCCAGTTTTTGTGGACATGGAACGATCTGCTGGTCGCGCTGGTGTTCCTGATCGATTCATCGGGTCAGACGACCGTGATGACCAAGCAGATCGTGGAACTGCTGGGGACGCGTGGCGGTGACTGGGAAATCCTTGCCACCTCTGCCTTCGTGTCGATTGCGGTGCCTTTGGCGGTCTTCTTTGCGATGCAGAAGTACCTTGTGCGCGGTCTGCTGGCAGGCTCTGTGAAATAAGCAACTGCGGCCCAAGGGAACGGGGCCGCACTCAACCTAGGATGAAAGACAATGACGACGGCGCTTGCCTCGAATACAGAGATGGCTGTTGATAAAGACTGGTGGCGCGGGGCGGTGATCTATCAGATCTACCCGCGCAGTTTTCAGGACAGCAATGGCGATGGCATCGGCGATCTTTTGGGGATCGTCCAGCGCCTGCCTTACATCGCCTCGCTTGGGGTAGATGCGATCTGGATTTCACCATTCTTTACATCGCCGATGAAGGATTTCGGCTATGATGTCAGCGATTACTGCGATGTCGATCCGATGTTCGGCACCTTGGCCGATTTTGACGCGGTGGTCGAAACCGCGCATCGTCTGGGCATCCGGGTGATGATTGATCTGGTCCTGAGCCATACCAGTGACCAGCACCCGTGGTTTGCGGAAAGCCGCACCAGCCGCGCAAATGACAAATCGAACTGGTATGTCTGGTCGGACCCCAAGCCCGACGGCACACCGCCGAACAACTGGCTGTCGATCTTTGGTGGTTCTGCATGGCATTGGGACGCGCGCCGCGAACAGTATTATATGCACAACTTCCTTGTGGCCCAGCCTGACCTGAATTTCCATGAACCTGCCGTGCAAGAGGCGCTTTTGGATGTGGCGCGGTTCTGGCTGAACCGCGGGTGTGACGGGTTCCGGCTTGATACCATCAACTTTTACACCCACGACGCGCAATTGCGTGACAATCCGGGCCTTCCCCCCGAACGGCGCAACGCGACAATCGCGCCTTCCGTGAACCCCTATAACCACCAAGAGCATCTTCACGACAAGAACCAGCCGGAAAACCTTGATTTCCTGCGCAAACTGCGTGCTGTCATGGAGCCTTATGGTGCTGCCGCCGTGGGCGAGGTAGGCGATGCCCAGCTTGGGCTCGAGATCATGGGCCAGTATACCGCCGGTGATGATCTGATGCAGATGTGCTATGCCTTTGAATTTCTGGCGAAGGATCAGCCAACCGCCGCCCGTATCGTAGATGTCATGAACCATGTCGATGAGGTTGCGGCTGACGGGTGGGCCTGCTGGGCGTTTTCCAACCACGATGTCATGCGCCATGCCTCGCGTTGGGAGTTGCCGCCAGCGGCACAGCGTATGTTTGCCACGCTCATCATGTGTCTGCGCGGATCGGTCTGCCTCTATCAAGGCGAAGAATTGGGCCTGCCCGAGGCGGATGTTGCTTTTGAAGACCTGCAAGACCCCTATGGCATTGAATTCTGGCCGGAATTCAAGGGCCGCGACGGATGCCGCACACCGATGGTATGGGAACAGAGCAACCAGAACGGTGGTTTCTCTGCCGCACAGCCCTGGCTACCCGTCGCGACCGAGCATCTGCATATGTCGGCTGCAACTCAGGAAGAAGAGCCCGGCGCGCTGTTACATCATTATCGCAAGGCGATTGCATTCCGTCATACGCACCCTGCGCTGAGCGTGGGCGAACATGACAGTGTGAAAGCGAAAGGCGATGTTGTTTATTTCACGCGGTCAGATGGCAATCAGACGATTTTCTGCGCTTTCAACGTGAGCGAAACACCATCCGATTTCGATCTGCCCGAGGGGAGCTGGACACCGATCGGTGCCGAGTTGGGCAGTGCCCATACATCCGCAGACGGCAGACTGCATCTTGGGCCGTGGCAGGTTTGCCTCGCGCTCAAGTCATAATTTCAAGGGGAGTGAGACATGGCTGATCTGATACTGAAGGACATCGCCAAGACCTACGGGGGGGCTGTTGATGTTCTCAAGGACATCAACCTCGACATCAAAACGGGTGAATTGATTGTCTTTGTCGGTCCGTCAGGCTGCGGCAAGTCCACGCTGTTGCGGATGATCGCGGGTCTGGAAAAGATCACCGGCGGCACGCTTGAAATCGACGGCACGGTGGTGAACGATGTGCCACCCGCGCAGCGGGGCATCGCGATGGTGTTCCAGTCCTATGCGCTTTATCCCCACATGACCGTCCGCGATAACATGTCTTTCGCCCTGAAGCTGGCCAAGAAAACCCCTGCAGAGATCGAAGAGGCCGTGAACCGCGCCGCCAAGATATTGCAGCTTGACGAATATCTCGACCGCTTGCCCAAGGCCCTTTCCGGTGGGCAACGCCAGCGTGTTGCGATTGGCCGCTCGATTGTGCGGGACCCCAAGGTTTACCTTTTCGACGAACCGCTTTCCAACCTCGATGCCGCATTGCGCGTGGCCACGCGGATCGAGATTGCGCAACTCAAGGAATCCATGCCCAACAGCACGATGATCTATGTCACGCATGACCAGGTCGAAGCGATGACACTGGCGACACGGATCGTGGTGCTGGCCAACAAGGGCATTGCACAGGTTGGCACACCGCTCGAGCTTTACGAGCGCCCCGAAAACGAGTTTGTGGCCCAATTCATCGGCTCGCCTGCGATGAACCTGCTAGCGGGTGAAATTGTCGAGACTGGCGAACAGACGACAGTCAAGCTCGATGCAGGCGGGTTCGCGAAATCTGCGGTGCCGACGCGGACGTCCGACAAGGGCCTCAAGGTCAATATCGGTATCCGCCCCGAGGATATGATCTCGACCGATGGTGACGATTTCGCATTCGAGGGCAAGGTGAATATCACCGAAGCGCTTGGCGAAGTCACACTGCTGTATTTTGACAAGGTGGGCGACAATGACGCCGTGATCGGCAAGTTGCCGGGCATTCACGCGGAATTGCGCGGAAAATCCGTACGCATGGCTGCGGTTCCTGAAAAGGTGCAAATTTTCCACAACGGGAAGTCGCTTTATTACCGCTAGCACCCAACGCTATGAGGTTGCCATGAACGCGCCGATGTGATCGCATCGGCGCGTATTTCTTTGGAGACCACCTGATGCAGACACCCGTCAACATGCTGAAACAATCCCTTCAGACCGGTCAGTTACAAACCGGTATCTGGCTGACATCCGGCACGCCTGTTCTGGCAGAGCTTGCTGGGAACGCCGGCTTTGACTGGTGCCTGATCGACGGTGAACACGGGCCGAACACGGTGTCGGAAATACTGTCGCAGTTACAGGCACTTGCAATAAGCGGGACATCTGCTGTTGTCCGCATCGCCAATGCCGAGGGGTGGATGGTAAAGCAGGTGCTGGATTTGGGGTGCCAGACCGTGCTGGTACCGATGGTCGATAACGCCGAAAAGGCGCAGGCGATGGCCCGTGCGATGCGCTATCCGCCCGAAGGTAGCCGCGGCATGGGTGCGGCATTGGCGCGCGCCACCAGGTTCGGATCGGTGACAGATTACCCCCATACGGCCAATGCGCAGGTTTGCCTGCTGGTACAGGCGGAAAGTGCGGCTGCGGTTGCGAATATCGACGCGATTGCCGCCACTGAAGGTGTGGATGGTGTCTTTGTCGGTCCGGCGGACCTGTCAGCGGATATGGGCTATCCCGGCCAACCCGACCATCCCGAGGTCGAGAAGGCGATTGACCATGCGATTGCGCGCATTGTCGCTGCGGGCAAGATCGCAGGGATCATCACCTTTGATGAGAGCCGGTTCGCGGAATACGCCCGGAAAGGGGTGACGTTCCTTGGGGTCGGTGGCGATATGCTGGTACTCAACACCGCCCTGCGCGCTTTGGCAGGGCGGGTGAAAGGCTAAAGCTAGCCGCGACGGCGGCGTCCGGTGCGCGCGCGGCCTTCGCCTTCTTTCGGGGCGACACGGTTGAACTTGATCCATTCGTTGCCGGATGCGTCATTGTTGGTCAGGAAGTTGGCTGCGCGGATGGCTTCCATTTCCTTGCTTGCACGTGGTTTGGTCGATCCCAAGCCGAAAAGCTGCACGAAAACCTCGTCGTCGATGTCTTCGGGCAGGATGATTCCGGCGGCGGCAATCTCGGCTTTCTTTTCCGCGATCTTCTTGGGGCCGATAGGCAGGGCAACAGGGTTCATGATCGCAGAGGTCATCCCGGCCGTCATCGCCATGGGCAGAAAGGCGTTGTTGATGCCGTGTCGGTTGGGCAGGCCGAAGCTGATGTTGGACGCGCCGCACGTGGTATTCACGCCCAGTTCTTCGCGCAGGCGGCGCACAAGGGTAAAGACCTGCAAGCCGGCGGTTCCCATTGCGCCGATGGGCATCACCAGCGGATCGACCACGATATCATGGGCGGGAATACCGAAATCGGCGGCGCGTTCGACGATCTTTTTGGCAACGGCAAAGCGGACGTCAGGGTCTTCGGAAATGCCTGTATCATCGTTTGAGATCGCCACGACAGGCACGTTGTATTTCTTGACCAGTGGCAAGACCAGTTCAAGGCGCTCTTCCTCGCCGGTGACAGAGTTCAGCAGCGGGCGGCCTTCGGCTGCGGCCAGACCGTTTTCCAGTGCGCCGGGCACAGAGCTGTCGATGCACAGCGGCACATCGACGATGGCCTGCACACGCTGGACCATCTCGCGCATCAGGGGCGGTTCGACGAAGTTGTTGTCGGCATAACGCGGGTCTTCGGCCATCTTGTTGGAAAAGACAGCACCAGAATTGATGTCGAGGATATTTGCGCCTGCGGCGACCTGCGCAATCGCATCGGCCTCAACACGGCTGAAATCGCCCCGTTCGAGTTCTTCGGCAAGAATTTTGCGGCCCGTGGGGTTGATCCGCTCGCCGATCACGCAAAAGGGCTGGTCGAACCCGATGATGGCAGTCTTGGTTTTGGATTCGACAATCGTGCGTGTCATGTGAGGTCCTTAGGATTGAGAAGCAGGGACAGCGGATGCGCCGCCGTGTGCAATGGCCCAGTTGGCGTTGGTTTTGATGCCGCCAAGCGGGAAGAAGTGAACATTGGTGATGTTGAAGTCAGGGTTGGCAGCCTTGTGGGCGGCAAGCTGGCTCAGCACATCTGTGGGCTCGTAGGGCAGCAGCAGCTTGCTGACATCCATCGCACGCTTTTGCAGCACCTTGAGCGAGGGACCGACGCCGCATGCGATGGCGAATTTGATCAGGGTTTGCAGTTTGGCCGGACCGGCGATGCCGATGTGAACGGGCAGGGTGATGCCTGCATCCCGCAAGGCATCGGCCCAAGCGATGATCGGCCCTGCTTCAAAGGCGAATTGTGTGGCCAGCGCGATATCCGCGTCTGTCGTTTCGGAAAACTTCTGCTTCCAGCGCAGCGCTTCCATCACATTCTTGTCTGATCCGTCCTTGTCGATGTCGCGGTTGCCCTCTGGGTGGCCTGCGACGTGCAGGCGCTTGAAACCTGCCTTGTCGAACTGACCGGATTCCAGCAGTTGCATGGAAGAATGATAGTCGCCATGCGGCACGGCCACGCCACCGGCCAGCAAAAGCGCCTGATCGACGTCTGCTTCGCCCTGATAGCGAGCGATCCAGTCGGACAGCGTTGCTTCGTCCTTGATGATGCGCGCAGGAAAATGCGGCATGACTTTATAGCCGTCCGTTGCAAGGCGCTTGGCGGTTGCCACCATATCCTCGATCGGGGTGCCTTCGATGTGGGCAATATAGACACGGGTGCCGGCGGGCAGCAGATCGCGGAAATCCTCGACCTTTTCGGCCGTGCGCGGCATTACTTCGATGGAATAGTCCTTAAGGAAGGACTCCACTTCGGGGTTTACGGTCGTCTCGACGACATCTTTGTTTTTGCGGAATGAAAGCAAGGACATAAGCGACCTCCCAAGGGTGCGAAAAGGGAAAGGGGGCGGGGTGTTCAAGCCCAGCCGTCATTGGCGATGAGCGTCTTGATCCGCTCTTGGTCATAGTCAGCATCGATTTTGGCGACAGTGGTCTCTGCGGCCTCCTGATCGCTGCCATCGACGGGGATGGGGTCGGCCTTGCGAAAGCCCGCCATGTAATCATCGGACTCGGCGGCGCCCGATTTCATCGCGGCACGGTCGATTGCCTGCTCGAAGCGTTCCGGCAAGGGCAGTTTCACCCCGCGTCGTCCACGGCCCACGATGACCTGCGCCGGCATATCGCGCCAATAGACGATTGTGACGTCCGCCATGTGATTCCCCTTGTTTATCGTGCTCTCGTTCTATCATCGCGAAACCCACCTCAATGTCGGTTTTCGACATGCGACGTGCAGTCAGCGACCGCGTCAATTGCTAACCCATGGCGCTTGCCTGCGACACCGCTGTGCGCCCTCATAATTTGCATAAAGGTTGTGAGCGTTTACATGACAACGCATGACAAGCCTTGTGCAAACCTGTTCGGCCCCCTAGCTTCAAGTTAACTCGAAAATGGAGGGCGTGAGTTATGGCGCCCAAGCGTCCCAAAGGTGCGGGCGCGTTCCCCAAAGTGGTCGATACCTCCGCGCCGAAACCGCCTGATCCGGCGCAGCTTTATGCAGCATTGGATTTGGGCACGAACAGTTGTCGCATGCTGATTGCCCAACCAAAGGGCAGCCAGTTTCATGTGGTTGATAGTTTTTCCAAATCCGTGCAATTGGGCGCGGGGCTGGAAAGCACGGGCCGGTTGTCGCGCGCGTCGATGAACCGGACAATTTCTGCCATGCGCATTTGCCGCGAAAAACTCAAGCGGCATGGGGTGCAGCATATGCGCCTTGTCGCGACCGAGGCCTGTCGCCGTGCGCTGAACGGTGACAACTTTATCTCGCAGGTGCGGCGTGAAACGGGGCTGAACCTCGAGATCATAAAACCCGAAGAGGAAGCACGCCTTGCGGTGATTTCCTGTGCGCCATTGGTCAGCATGAATACCGAACAACTGCTGGTCGTCGACATTGGTGGCGGATCGACCGAATTGGTGTGGATTGATTTGACGAATGTCCCCAAGCGTGAACGTCCAAGGGCGATCATGCGCCTGCACGCCGGTTTCAAGTCTGACCCCGGCCCGTTTGCAGCCGCCAAGGTCGTGGACTGGATATCCGTTCCGTTGGGCGTCGCGACCCTGCGTGACCAGTTTTCCGATGTAGAGGATGACGCTGCACGCTTTGCCTTGATGAGCTGGTTCTTTGAGGAAAGCCTTGAGGCTTTCGCCCCCTATGCCGCAGCGCAGGCGCGTGAAGGGTTCCAGATCATCGGTACCAGTGGCACCGTGACCACGGTCGCCGCAAGCCATCTGGGTCTGAAACGCTATGACCGGACCAAAGTCGACGGGTTGCGGATGACCACGGACCAGATCGACACCGTGATCCGCGATTACCTGTCGCTGGGGCCTGCTGGCCGCCGTTCCGACCCGCGTATCGGCAAGGACCGGCAGGCGTTGATCATGTCGGGCTCCGCGATTTTGCAGGCTCTCATGCGGCTTTGGCCGACGGATCGCCTGTCCGTGGCGGACCGTGGTCTGCGCGAAGGCCTGCTTTATGCGCAAATGTCTGCGCATGGGGTCTTGGAAGACACGCCGTTTTAGGGGATAGGCAGGCATGGCCAAGAAACCCACAAAGAATACCTCCGGGCGCGGACAGCGCGATTTGACCGTAAAGGTGAAAACCGCGCGCGGCCGCAAGCTCAGCTCGACCCAATGGTTGCAGCGGCAATTGAACGACCCCTACGTCAAGCGCGCGCAGGCTGACGGATATCGCGGGCGCGCGGCCTACAAGATATTGGAACTGGACGACAAGTACCGCTTTCTGGTGCCGGGTGCCCGCATTGTCGATCTGGGCTGTGCGCCGGGTGGTTGGCTGCAAGTTGCGGTCAAGCGCGCCAATACGCTTGGCGAACGGACAAGCAAGGCGCAGGGATATGTGCTGGGGGTTGATCTGCAAGAGGTAGAGCCCGTTGCTGGGGCCGAAATCCACCAGCTCGATTTTCTTGAGGATGACGCCGACCTCAAGGTGCGCGAATGGCTGGGCGGTAAAGCCGATGTGGTGATGTCGGATATGGCGGCTTCGGCTTCGGGGCATAAACAGACCGATCACATGCGCATCATCGCGCTATGTGAAGCGGCAGCCTATTTCGCCTTCGATGTGTTGGAAGAAGGCGGGACGTTTATTGCCAAGGTTCTGGCCGGCGGCGCCGAGGGTGACTTGCAAAAGCTGTTGAAGGCGCGGTTCACGAAGGTGGCGAATGTCAAACCGCCTGCGTCGCGGTCGGATAGTTCGGAAAAATTCGTTGTGGCGACAGGGTTCAAAGGGTCAGACGCAGCTTAGGCGCGTTCCCCAATCCGCACAGCGATTTATCAGCGCCTCCGACGGCACTCGATCCGTCACAAAGTGATCCACCTGCGCCAGCGACGCAATCTTTACCGGCGCTTTGCGGGTGAATTTGCTGCTGTCGGCCACAAGGATCGTGGCCCGTGCTGATTTGATCACCTGTTGGCTGACCCGCACCTCTTCGGGGTCGAAATCTAGAAGATCCCCGCTGAGATCGATGGCCGATGCCCCGATCACCGCGAAATCGACCTTGAAGCGGTCGATCGCCAGTGCCGCCAGATCACCTACCAATCCACCGTCCGAACGCCGCAGACTGCCGCCTGCCACCACCACATCGCAGCTTGGGTTACTGGCAAGGATATTGGCGACGTTGAGGTTGTTGGTCACCACCATCAGATTGCAGTGGGCGTGCAGGGCATGGGCCACCGCCTCGGTCGTGGTGCCGATGTTGAGAAAAAGCGAGGCGTTATCGGGGATCAGCCGGGCGGTGCGCCGGGCGATCCTGATCTTGATGTCGCGGTGCAGGGCGCGCCTGTCCCCATAGCCGATGTTGCTGACGCCAGAGGGCAGGACGGCGCCACCGTGAACACGCTCCAGCAACCCGGCAGCGCAAAGCTGGCGCAGATCGCGGCGGATGGTTTGAACAGCAACACCAAGATCAGCGGCAAGGACGGTCGCAGTGACCTTGCCCTGCGCTTGGGCAAGCGTGCGGATGTGCGTCAGGCGAGTTTCGGTGTCCATGGGTTCGCTTATGTCAATAAGCGAACATAAGGCAAGGTAAAACCGTTATAAATATGACGCTTATGGATTTCCTAATGCTTTCGTATCGGATTACGCGAACATCTTCTGCGTTGTGACTTGCACCCGCAAGTGACGCGACTACAGCGGATGCAACCATATGAGGGACCACATGGACGCGGACTTTGACATTTTCATCATCGGTGGCGGCATCAACGGCTGCGGCATCGCGCGCGATGCGGCGGGGCGCGGGCTGAAGGTGGGCTTGGCCGAGATGAATGATCTTGGCTCGGCCACATCCTCGGCTTCGACCAAGCTTTTTCACGGGGGCCTTCGGTATCTTGAGTTTTTCGAGTTCGGTCTGGTCCGCAAGGCGCTGATTGAGCGTGAAGTGCTGCTGAAAAACATGCCGCATATCTCTTGGCCGATGCGTTTTGTGCTGCCTTACCACAAGGATATGCGGTTCGAGAATGACACCCCGACGTCCAAACTGTTGTCGACTGTGATGCCGTGGATGAAGGGCAGGCGGCCTGCGTGGCTGATCCGGTTGGGCCTTTTCATGTATGACCATCTGGGTGGGCGGAAAATCCTTCCCGGGACGCGTGTTGTGGACCTGACGCAGAACGTAGTCGGCGTGCCACTAAAGGATAAGTTCCAAAAGGCTTATGAATACTCTGACTGCTGGATCGAGGATTCGCGCCTTGTGGTGCTGAACGCCCGCGATGCCGAAGAACGGGGTGCAACGATCCTGACCCGCACCAAGGTGGTCAGCGCGGCCCGTGTCGATGGGCAATGGGAGATTGTGACAGAGCACGATGGCGCGCAGCAGACATATACGGCGCGGGCGCTGGTCAATGCCGGTGGCCCTTGGGTTGAAAACATCCTGCGCGATGTGGCACGGCTCAACACGTCAGAGGGCGTGCGTCTGGTGCGTGGCAGCCATATCGTGACCAGAAAGCTATTTGATCACGACAAGAGCTATTTCTTTCAGGGCGAAGACGGGCGGATCATTTTTGCCATTCCCTACGAGACGGATTTCACGCTGATCGGCACCACGGACTGCGAGCATGAGAACCTGTCACAGACGCCTTATGCAACGGATGAAGAGCAGGACTATCTTTGCACCTTTGCCTCGCAGTATTTCGAAAGGCAGGTGACCCGCGATGACGTCGTCTGGACCTACTCGGGCGTGCGCCCGCTTTATGATGACGGGGCAAGGTCAGCCACGGCAGCGACCCGCGATTATGTTCTGTCACTGGATCAAAACGGCGCGCCGCTCTTGAACATCTTTGGCGGCAAGATCACGACCTATCGCAAACTGGCTGAGAATGCGTTGAAAAAGCTCAGCCCGCTGGTCGGCGGCGGTGAACCCTGGACAGTTGACGCCGCGTTGCCGGGCGGTGATTTCAAAGTAAAGGATCGCGACCGGCTGGTTGCTGATTTGCAGGCGGATTATCCGTTTCTTGATGCGCGGTGGGCGCTGCGCCTGATCAAGGGGTACGGCACCGAGGCGCGTGCGATCTTGAATGATGCAAAGGCAGCGAGCGATCTGGGTCAGGACTTTGGCGCGACATTGACCGAAGCCGAGGTCAAATGGCTCGTGTCAAAGGAATACGCTCGCACCGCCGAAGATGTGGTCTGGCGACGGTCCAAGCTGGGTTTGCGGTTGACCAAGGATCAGATTGTGGCACTTGACGCTTTCATGGCGGCTTGAAACAAAACGACAAAGGGGGACGTATGACCTATATACTGGCCATCGACCAAGGCACCACATCAAGCCGTGCAATCATTTTTGATGCCCAGATGCGCATCAAGGCGACGGCACAGGAAGAGTTCACGCAATATTTCCCGCAGTCGGGCTGGGTCGAACATGATCCCTCCGATATCTGGTCTTCGGTGGCGTCGACCTGCCGTGGCGCGATTGAAAAGGCGGGGATTACTGCCGCCGATGTAGCCGCGATCGGCATCACCAACCAGCGCGAAACAACATTGGTCTGGGACAAGACCACAGGCGAGCCGATCCACAATGCGATTGTCTGGCAGGACCGGCGTACAGCCCCGTTCTGCGAGGTGCTGCGCAAAGAGGGGTTCGAGGCGACGATCACGCAGAAGACCGGCCTTCTGGCAGACCCGTATTTTTCCGGCACGAAAGTAAATTACATTCTCGACACCGTCGAAGGTGCGCGTGCGCGGGCCGAGGCTGGCGATCTTCTGTTTGGCACGGTCGATTGTTATCTGATCTGGAAGCTGACAGGTGGCAAACGACATGTGACTGACGCCACAAATGCCGCACGCACCATGCTTTACGATATCCGCAAGGGCCGGTGGAGCACAACGATTTGCGACCGTTTCTGTATTCCGATGAAGATGCTGCCGGAAGTTCTTGATTGTGCAGCAGACTTTGGCATGACGCGGGCTGATCTTTTCGGCAAGGAACTTCCGATCCTTGGCGTGGCAGGCGACCAGCAGGCCGCAACCATCGGGCAGGCCTGTTTCACGCCGGGGATGTTGAAATCGACCTATGGCACAGGCTGCTTTGCGCTGCTCAACACCGGCGATACGTTGGTGGAAAGCCAGAATCGCTTGTTGGGCACCATTGCCTATCAGTTCGATGGCAAGCCGACATATGCGCTGGAAGGATCGATCTTTATTGCCGGTGCGGTTGTCCAATGGCTGCGTGACGGGCTTAAGATCATCCGCGAGGCGAAGGAAACGCAACCTTTGGCGCAAACGGCGGATGCGGGTCAAGAACTGTATCTGGTGCCGGCGTTCACCGGCCTTGGCGCGCCTTATTGGGATGCGGATGCGCGCGGTGCGATCTACGGACTGACCCGCAATTCCGGCCCCGCCGAGTTTGCGCGGGCGGCATTGGAAAGCGTCGGTTTTCAGACCCGTGACCTGTTGGAAGCGATGAAGAGTGACTGGCAAAACACTGATACAGAGGGTGTTTTACGCGTCGATGGCGGGATGAGCGCCTCTGATTGGTCGATGCAATTCCTGTCGGATATTATTGGTGCGCCAGTGGACAGACCGACCGTGTTGGAAACCACGGCGCTTGGTGTTGCATGGCTTGCGGGTATGCGGGCCGGTGTTTACCCCGATCAGGCCGGTTTTGCGGCGAATTGGGCGTTGGACCAACGATTTGAGCCGCAGATGGACGAAGGAACGCGCGAACGGCGCTATGCGGGATGGAAAAACGCGGTGCGGCGGACTTTGACGCGGGCTTGATCCTACCGTCGCCCGTGTTCCCAGACCTCGAATTCTTCGGGGCGTTTGTCGCGTAGCTTTGCTTCTGCTTGTGGCGAGAGCGTCAGCCCCATCACGGGCGACACATTTTTCTGTTTCAGCGTGATTGTCATCTGTAACCGGTGTTCCAGATAGCCGATCACCTTGTCCCATTGTTCATACTGAAAAAGATGCTGCGCACCAATCTCGCCCTCGTTGATCCGCAGGAATTTGTTTTGCGATCCGACATTGGCAAATGAGGCGGGGTTTCCCTTGCAGTATTCCAGCACGAAGTCATCGAAACTGATGTCGATGGTACTATTCTCATGACCGATCAGGTCGGGGCGTGTGCGATAACGGTACCAGCTTCCCAGCCAATCGACCGGATGGCGGACAACGGCCATCAGTTCGGGTTTTTGCCCACCGGCCTGGGCAAAAAACGGTTTCAAGAATCGTTTGTAGCGATAGCAGGGCGCATGTTTCAGTTCGGGCGGATCGCGCAACACCATTGAGGCGCGGGGCGCCAAAGCCCCCTCCAACGCAGTGGAGCCCGTTTTCGGCACTGCCAGCAGAACCAGATTTTCTTTCCAGAAAACAAGCATTTGATTGGTGTCTTTCGTGTTACATGGGCGTGATGCTACGGTATAAACCATTCCTTAACCACTCCTGGATGAAGCTCGCTATTGAAATTTTATGTTGCAATGTTCTGCTTTTGATCTCATGAACAATGAGAACACAATAAGAACAAAAGCAGTGATTGCTGCCCAGCAGGGCGCGTGAAATAAGGACAGGACACATGGCAACGGCAGAACTCCTCAAAATGACTGACAAGAAGACCGCAGATAAAGAAAAGGCGCTGGAAAGCGCGCTTGCACAGATCGAACGACAGTTCGGCAAGGGCTCGATCATGAAGCTTGGCGGCCAGAACCAGATGCCCGAGATCGAGGCGACATCTACGGGTTCGCTGGGTCTTGATATCGCGCTGGGAATTGGTGGTCTGCCCAAGGGCCGCGTGATCGAGATTTATGGCCCGGAATCGTCCGGCAAGACAACGCTGACCCTGCATTCCATCGCGGAAGAGCAAAAGAAGGGCGGCGTTTGCGCCTTTGTGGATGCCGAACATGCGTTGGATCCGCAGTATGCCAAGAAACTTGGCGTCAATCTGGACGAGCTGCTGATTTCGCAGCCCGATACAGGTGAGCAGGCGCTTGAGATTGTCGATACGCTGGTACGGTCCGGCGCGGTGAGCCTTGTCGTGGTCGATTCCGTGGCGGCGCTCACACCGAAATCCGAATTGGAAGGCGACATGGGCGACAGTTCGGTCGGTGTGCACGCCCGCCTGATGAGCCAGGCGATGCGCAAGCTGACCGGATCAATCAACCGGTCCGGTTGCATGGTGATCTTTATCAACCAGATCAGGATGAAGATTGGCGTGATGTTCGGCTCGCCTGAAACGACGACAGGTGGCAATGCGCTGAAATTCTATGCTTCTGTCCGTCTGGATATCCGCCGCATCGGTGCGATCAAGGACCGCGACGAGGTTGTGGGCAACGCGACCCGCGTGAAGGTGGTCAAGAACAAGGTGGCGCCACCGTTCAAGCAGGTGGAATTTGACATCATGTACGGCGAAGGCATCTCGAAAACGGGCGAGTTGCTGGATCTGGGTGTCAAGGCCGGGATCGTAGAGAAATCGGGTGCCTGGTTCAGCTACGGCGATGAACGTATCGGTCAGGGGCGTGAAAATTCCAAGGTATTCCTCAAGGAAAACCCAAGAATCGCTTTGGAGATCGAGGATAAGATCCGCGCTGCTCATGGGTTGGATTTCGATCTGCCCGAAGGGAGCAAAGATGATGGTGGCGACGACCTTGTAGAGGTGTGACGCCACCAAGGTCGAGCGGCTGCCGCGTGCATGTCATCAGCTGATAATCGCGAATAGTCATTGAGAGGGTGCCGTGATCTGCGGTGCCCTTTTTCATTACGGCGGCAGTGTATTGGTTCGGTGATAAAGTTCCGGCATGCATTGTCGGTGGACAGTGTGCGGGCGCGGGGTTATTTCTGCACTTCAACAGAGATCACTGCCTGAAAGCGCGCTAATGACAAGTCTTGCTGACATCCGTTCGACCTTCCTGAATTACTTTGGGAAACAGGGCCACGAGATCGTTGCTTCCGGCCCGCTGGTGCCGCGCAACGACCCGACACTGATGTTTACCAATTCAGGTATGGTGCAGTTCAAGAACCTTTTTACAGGGGTGGAAACACGCGACTATGTCCGCGCCACGTCAAGCCAGAAATGCGTGCGCGCCGGAGGCAAGCATAACGACCTTGATAACGTGGGCTACACCGCGCGCCACCATACGTTTTTCGAGATGCTGGGCAACTTCAGCTTTGGTGATTATTTCAAAGCCGAGGCGATCGCCTTTGCGTGGGAGTTGCTGACCAAGGATTTTGGCATCGACAAAGACCGCCTGTTGGTGACCGTCTATCACACCGATGATGAAGCCGCCTCCATCTGGAAAAAGGTTGCGGGCCTGCCCGACGATCGCATCATCCGTATTCCGACCGATGATAACTTTTGGCGTATGGGGCCGACCGGCCCTTGCGGACCCTGCACCGAAATTTTTTATGACCACGGCGAACACATCTGGGGCGGCCCTCCGGGATCGCCCGAGGAAGACGGTGACCGATTCATCGAAATATGGAATATCGTTTTCATGCAAAACGAGCAGTTCGAGGATGGCACGATGAAGCCTCTCGAGATGCAGTCGATTGACACCGGCATGGGGCTGGAGCGCATTGGTGCCCTGCTGCAAGGCAAGCATGACAACTATGACACCGACCTGATGCGCGCATTGATCGAGGCTTCGGCGGATGTGACATCAAGTAACCCCGACGGACCGGGCAACACCCATCACCGGGTGATTGCGGATCACCTGCGCTCGACCTCGTTCCTGATTGCCGAAGGTGTGCTGCCGTCCAACGAGGGCCGGGGTTATGTGCTGCGGCGTATCATGCGGCGTGCCATGCGCCATGCGCATCTGCTGGGCAGCAAAGATCCGGTGATGCACCGTCTAGTACCCGCGCTGGTCCAACAGATGGGCGCGGCCTATCCTGAATTGGGGCGGGGTCAGCGTCTGATTGAAGATACCCTTCTGAACGAGGAACTGCGCTTCAAGCAAACGTTGGATCGCGGTTTGAAATTGCTTGATGAAGAATTGGCCGGTCTGCCCGCGGATGCGGCCTTGCCCGGCAAGGCGGCGTTCAAGCTTTATGATACTTTCGGCTTCCCTCTTGACCTGACCCAAGATGCGCTGCGCGAGAAGGGGCGTTCGGTTGACACAGCAGGCTTCGATACTGCGATGGCCGCACAGAAGGCCAAAGCACGCGCCGCATGGTCCGGCACAGGCGAGGCCGCCGACAGTGCGATCTGGTTCGATATCGCCGATGCAAGCGGGACAACAGATTTTCTGGGCTATGACACGCTGAGCGCCGAAGGCCAGATTACGGCACTCGTTGTGGATGGGCAGACCACGGATCATACCGATGGCACGGTGCAGATCGTTCTGAACCAGACCCCTTTCTATGCCGAGGCTGGCGGTCAGGTCGGTGATGCAGGGACTTTGCGCACGGAAACCGGCAAGGCAGAGATCACCGATACCAAGAAATTCGGCGAAGTTTACGTGCATTTCGCCAAGGTGACCGAGGGGCATCTGCATAAAGGACAGGGCGCAGAGTTGGCGGTCGATCCGCAGCGGCGGGCCAAAATACAGGCAAACCATTCGGCCACGCACCTGTTGAACGAAGCACTGCGCGAGGTGCTGGGCGATCATATCGCACAGCGCGGGTCGTTGAATGCGCCTGACCGGTTGCGATTTGATTTCAGCCACAACAAGCCGCTGAATAAAGCGGAACTGGAACAGATCGAACGGGATGTGAATGCGGTCATTCGCCAGAACAGCCCGGTCGACACCCGTATCATGACCCCCGATGACGCCCGCGCCATGGGTGCGCAGGCGCTTTTTGGTGAGAAGTACGGCGAAGAGGTACGCGTTGTGTCGATGGGCCACCAAGAAGGGTCCGGAAAGGGGACCGGCGGAAACACCTATTCGCTTGAACTTTGCGGCGGGACGCATGTGCAACAATTGGGTGAGATCGGCGCCTTTGTGACACTGGGTGACAGCGCATCAAGCGCGGGTGTTCGCCGGATCGAGGCGCTGACAGGGCAGGCGGCGCTGGATTATCTGCATCAGCAGGATAAACGATTGGGCGAAGTCGCCGCCGCATTGAAAGCGCCTGCATCGGAAGTGGCTGATCGTGTGAAGGCGCTGATGGATGAGCGTAAGGCACTGTCGAACGAGGTGGCGCAATTGCGCCGTGAACTGGCGATAGGTGGTGGCGCGAAAGAAGCGGTGCCGTCCGAGGTCATCAATGGCGTCGCGTTTCAGGCGCAAGTCCTGAAGGGTGTGACCGGCAAGGACCTGCCCGCCTTGATTGATGAAATGAAGACATCCATGAAAAGTGGTGTGGTGCTGTTGATTGCCGATACCGGCGGCAAGGCGGCCGTTGCCGTTGGTGTGACAGCCGATTTGACCGACCGTGTCTCGGCGGTTGATATTCTGCGTGCTGCTACGCCGGAACTGGGCGGCAAAGGTGGTGGTGGACGCTCTGACATGGCTCAGGGCGGCGGTGCCTCTGTCGGAAATGCCGATGCTGCGATTGCCGCGGCGAAAACTGTGTTGGAGGAATTGAAATGAGTGCACTCTGGATTGCCCATGCCACCGTGACGGACGAGGCCGCTTATGGCGAATACGCCAAACGCGCCACTGGTGCGATTGCCGATCATGGCGGTGTCTTTTTGGCCCGTGGCGGTGCCTATGAACAGTTGGAGGGGCCTGACCGCCCGCGCAACGTCGTGGCCCGTTTTCCCAGCTTGCAAGCGGCGCATGACTGTTATTATTCAGATGCTTATCAAGAGGCGTTAACCTTTGCCAAAGGGGCCAGTCAACGCGAGTTGAGCATCGTCGAAGAGATCGGCTGACCGGACGGACCGACATGAAATAGGTACAGGACAGACAAGAACGGCGGATACGATGTATTCGCCGTTTGCAGTTTTGGTCGGCCGGAGCAGGCCGTTAGCTTGCGCGCGACTGCCGTTTGCGCTCGTGAGGGTCCAGATACCGTTTGCGCAGGCGGATTGCGTTGGGCGTGACTTCGACCAGTTCATCGTCGTCGATATAGGCAATCGCCTGTTCCAGCGACATGGTGACGGGCGTGGTCAGGCGCACGGCCTCGTCGGTGCCGGATGCGCGCACGTTGGTCAGTTTTTTGCCCTTGAGCGGGTTCACTTCCAGATCGTTTTCACGGCTGTGTTCGCCGATGATCATGCCGGTATAGATCGCTTCCTGTGCGCCGATGAACATCTTGCCGCGGTCTTCGAGGTTCCAGAGGGCAAAGGCCACGGAGGTGCCGTTTTCCATCGAGATCAGTACACCTTGACGGCGGCCTTCGATCTTGCCCTTGTAGGGCGTACGTCCGTGGAACAGCCGGTTGAGCACGCCAGACCCGCGTGTATCGGTCAGGAATTCCCCGTGATAGCCGATGAGGCCGCGCGATGGCACATGCGCGATGATGCGGGTCTTGCCGGCACCTGCAGGCTTCATTTCGACCAGTTCGCCTTTGCGCGGGCCGGTGAGCTTTTCGACCACGACGCCTGTGTATTCGTCATCCACATCGATGGTGACTTCCTCGACAGGTTCCATGCGCTGACCGTCTTCTTCGGTAAAGATGACTTGAGGGCGCGAGATCGACAACTCGAACCCTTCGCGGCGCATGTTTTCGATCAGAACACCCATTTGCAGTTCGCCACGGCCCGACACCTCGAAGGCGTCGCCGCCGGGAGTGTCGGCGATCTTGATCGCCACGTTGACTTCGGATTCTTTCATCAGGCGTTCGCGGATGACGCGGGATTGTACCTTTTTGCCGTCGCGACCAGCCAGCGGGCTGTCGTTGATGCCGAAGGTGACCGTGATGGTGGGCGGGTCAATCGGCTGGGCCGGGATGGGGGTGTCAATGCTGGGGTCGCACAGCGTGTCGGCCACGGTCGCCTTGGACATGCCGGCGATGGTGACGATGTCACCCGCTTCGGCAAGATCAATGGGTTGTTGGCCCAGACCACGGAACGCGAGGATTTTCGAGACGCGGAATTGTTCCAGCTTTTCGCCCGTCCGCGACATGGCTTTGATCGTCTCGCCTGCCTTGAGCGTGCCTGCTTCGACACGGCCTGTCAGGATCCGCCCGATAAACGGGTCGGCCGACAGGGTGGTAGCCAGCATCTGGAACGGTTCGTCCTTGCGGGTGATCTGCGCTGGCGTCGGCACATGCTCTACGATCATGTCGAACAGCGCATCAAGGTTTTCGCGCGGCCCGTCCAGTTCGGCATCACACCAGCCGGCACGGCCGGATGCGAACATGGATGGGAAATCAAGCTGCTCATCACTGGCCTCAAGTGCTGCGAACAGATCGAACACTTCGTCAACCGCACGGTCAGGCTCGCCATCGGATTTGTCCACCTTGTTGACGACCACGATGGGCCGCAGACCCAATGCCAGCGCCTTGGAGGTTACGAATTTGGTCTGCGGCATCGGGCCTTCGGCGGCATCGACCAGCAGCACAACACCGTCCACCATCGACAGGATTCGCTCGACCTCGCCACCGAAATCGGCGTGGCCGGGGGTGTCGACGATATTGATGCGGGTGCCTTTCCATTCAACTGACGTACATTTTGCCAGAATGGTGATGCCGCGCTCGCGCTCGATATCGTTGCTGTCCATCGCCCGCTCTTGCGTGGCCTCGTTTTCGCGGTACACGCCGGATTGCTTGAGAAGTTCGTCAACAAGTGTCGTTTTGCCGTGGTCAACGTGCGCGATGATCGCAATATTGCGGATATCCATAGGTCTGCCTTTTGGGTAAGTTGCCGCGCGGATACAGTGCATACGCAGCAAATGCTAGCCCCTTATTCATCAAGCGGTTTGCCCATGCAGAAAAGGTGCATAACCCAAGGCAAAAAAGGGCCGCCCTGTGCGGCGGCCTGATTTGATCACAGAGCCTTGCTGAGGTTCTCGTCGATCTTTTCAAGGAACCCTTCGGTGGTCAGCCAGCCCTGATCGGGGCCAACCAGAAGGGCCAGATCCTTGGTCATGAAGCCGCTTTCGACGGTATCAACGACAACCTTTTCCAGCGTTTCGGCAAATTTCATCAGCTCTGCGTTATCGTCCAGCTTGGCGCGGTGCTTGAGCCCGCCTGTCCATGCAAAAATCGACGCGATCGAATTGGTCGAGGTCGCTTGCCCCGCCTGATGCTGGCGGTAGTGGCGGGTGACGGTGCCGTGTGCCGCTTCGGCTTCGACGATCTTGCCGTCGGGTGTCATCAGTTGGCTTGTCATCAGGCCGAGTGACCCGAACCCCTGCGCGACCGTATCGGACTGTACGTCGCCGTCGTAGTTTTTGCAGGCCCATACGAATTTGCCGGACCATTTCATCGCAGAAGCGACCATATCGTCGATCAGACGGTGCTGGTATTCGATCCCGGCTTCTTCGAATTTGTCTTTGAACTCGGCGTCAAACACCTCTTGGAACAGATCCTTGAAGCGCCCGTCATAGGCCTTCAGGATCGTGTTCTTGGTCGAAAGGTAGACCGGCCAGCCAAGGTTCAGGCCATAGTTGAACGATGCCCGGGCAAAATCGATGATCGAGGAATCAAGATTATACATGCCCATCGCCACGCCGGCGGACGGCGCGTCATAGACCTCTTTCTCGATCACTGTGCCATCTTCGCCCACGAATTTCATCGTCAGCTTGCCGGGGCCGGGCATCAGGAAATCAGTTGCCTTATACTGATCGCCAAAGGCATGGCGGCCAATCACAATCGGATCGGTCCAGCCGGGAACAAGGCGGGGCACGTTCTTGCAGATGATGGGCGCGCGGAACACGACACCGCCAAGGATGTTGCGGATCGTCCCGTTGGGGGATCGCCACATCTGTTTGAGGCCGAATTCCTCGACCCGATCCTCGTCAGGCGTAATCGTCGCGCATTTCACGCCAACGCCGATTTCTTTGATCTTTTCGGCAGCATCGATGGTGATCTGGTCATTGGTTTCGTCGCGGACTTCCATCGCGAGGTCGTAGTACAGCAGGTCTAAGTCCAGATAGGGCAGGATCAGCTTATCTTTGATGAAGTGCCATATGATGCGGGTCATTTCATCACCGTCGAGTTCGACGATGGGGTTTTCTACCTTGATCTTGGACATTCTGCGTCTCCGTGGCGAAGGGAATCTTGTTGTCCGATAGTTTAACATGCGCGCGGCGGAAAGTCCTGTATGCATATGTATACATATTTGGTCTTTGAAAAGCACCGCAGGACGTGACCCTGCAACCAAAGCGTTATGACCGGGCATGTTCTTTGCCAAGCCAATGAACACCCGTTCATCTGGTTATCAGCTTCTCATCTCAAAAACGCAATTTTTCGGCTTTGTCTCATGAACGCTGCCTCACTCTTGAGGCACCGGATTTTTTTTCCAGCGCAAAGCAAGCCGCATAACCGGTCTCTGTCTGAACCTGGCGGGGGGCTTCGACCTTGCAGCGATCCATCACCAGCGGACAGCGTGGGTGGAATGCACAACCCGGCGGCGGGTTGATGGGGTTGGGGATCTCTCCGTCAACAGGTTTCCGCCGGCGTCCCGACAGCGCCAGATCGGGCACCGCATCAAGTAGCATTTGGGTGTAGGGGTGTTGTGGATTTGAAAACAGACGCTTGCCGTCGGCCACTTCGACCAGCCGCCCCAGATAAAGCACGCCAATCCGGCTGGCCATGTGCCGCACCACGGACAGGTCGTGGCTGATGAATAGGTAGGTCAGGCCCATTTCGTCTTGCAAGTCTTTCATCAGGTTCAGGATTTGCGCCTGTACAGACACATCCAGCGCCGAGGTTGGTTCGTCGCAGACGATGAATTCCGGCTTGGATGATAGCGCCCTCGCTATGGCGATCCTTTGGCGTTGGCCACCCGAAAATTCATGCGGGAATTTCTCGGCATCCTTGGCGGATAGACCCACGGTATCAAGCAATTCAGCCACGCGGTTGGTCACGTCGGCCCCCTTGAGCAGGCCGAATGTGTGGATCGGTTCCGCGATGATATCACCGACACGCCACCGCGGGTTCAGGCTTGCAAAGGGGTCCTGAAAAATCATCTGGAACCGGCGGCGCAGGTCGCGCATGGCGGTCCCTGACGTGCCGGCCATGGTGTTCCCGTCGAATTCGATTGTCCCTTCGGACGCTGCAAGCAGGCCGACCACCAATTTTGCAATCGTTGATTTACCCGATCCGCTTTCGCCGACAAGTGCGAAGGTTTCGCCGCGCTTGATTTCAAAGCTCACGTCGGCGACGGCTGTCAGGAACTGTTTTTCATCCCGTTCCAGAATCCGGTTCAGGAATGGCTTCGAGATATCGAAATACCGCGTCAGGTGCTCGATTTTCAGTAGCGCATCAGCCATTCGCCTTCTCCTGTGCAGGGGTTTCGATGGCTTCATATAGCCAGCACGCAACCTTGCGCCCGTCGGCGTTGCGCAGGATCGGTTCGGGCCGTTCCTTAAAACAGCGGTCAAATGCCTTTTCGCATCGTGGATTGAAGGCGCAGCCTTGGGGGATCGCATTCAGGCGCGGCATCGCACCGGGGATCTGTACCAACCGCGCGTCGGTCTGCGTCAGCGTTGGGATCGAGCCCATCAGCCCTGCGGTATAGGGGTGTTCAGGTGCGGTAATCACCTGTCGCACAGGCCCGACCTCGGCGATCCGGCCGGCATAAAGTACCGCCACACGGTCGGCGGTTTCCGCGATCACGCCCATGTCGTGGGTGATCAGCATGACCGATGCGCCCCGTTCGGCGCAGATTTCCTTGATCAGGTCGATGATCTGGCTTTGTACCGATACATCCAGCGCGGTTGTGGGTTCGTCTGCAATGACCAATTCCGGTTCGGCGCAGAGTGCAAGCGCAATGACAACACGCTGCCGCATACCGCCTGAAAAATGGTGCGGATAGTCGTCGATACGCCTTGCCGCAGCAGGAATGCCCACGCGGTCCAAAAGCGCAACGGCTCTTTTGCGCGCCTCGCCTTCGGAAATATCGACGTGGGTGCGGATGGTTTCGATCAGTTGCTGGGCGACTGTATAAAGCGGATTCAGGCTGGTCAGCGGGTCCTGGAACACCATGCCGATCCGCTTGCCCCGGATCTTGCGCATGGGTTCGGCGCCAAGATTGTCGATCCGTTCCCCCTTGAGCAGGATTTCACCGCCAGCGATCCGACCCGGCGGTTCCAGCAAGCCGATAATCGCCGCACCGGTCAGGGATTTGCCCGCGCCGGATTCACCCACCACACCGAGAACCTCGCCGGGCATGATGTCGAAGGACACGTCGTCTATCGCGGTCAGCACGCCGCGACGGGTGGGGAATTCTACCCGCAGATTGCGGACGGAAAGCAATGCATCGCTCATGATCGTCACCTTAGCCGGGGGTTCAGTGCGTCGCGCAGCCAGTCACCCAACAGGTTAACCGACAAAGCCAGCAGCAGAAGTGCAATGGACGGGAACAGCAGAATCCACCACTCACCCGAGAACAGATATTGTTGGCCTATCCGGATCAGCGTCCCAAGGCTGGGCTGGGTCGGCGGCACACCGACACCCAGAAACGACAGCGTGGCTTCGGCGATGATGGACAGCGCCAGACCAATGGTCGCAATCACCAGCACCGGCCCCATGACGTTGGGCAGAATATGCCGCAACACGATCCGGGCAGGATGCACACCGATCACGCGGGCGGCCTGGACGTATTCCTTGGATTTTTCGACCATGGCGGCACCGCGCACGACACGGGCGTATTGCACCCAGTCGGACAGGCCGATGGACACGATCAGTACCCAGATGGCCACTTCCTCGCGCATCGACGGCGGGATGAAACCGCGCGCTACGCCAAAGATCAGCAGCGCAATCAGGATCGACGGAAACGACAATTGCACATCCGCAATCCGCATGATCAGACTGTCCACCCAGCCACCGCGCCAACCGGCCAGCAGGCCCAGCCCGATGCCCAGCACCAGTGCGAACACAACTGCAGAAAAGCCCACGAACAACGAAATCCGCGCACCGTAAAGAATAGTCGAGAAAATATCGCGGCCCTGATTGTCGGTTCCCATCAAGTAGGTATTGCCGGTGAACTGGTTCGGTTCGCCCGGTGGGGTGAAGCCGTCCATAAGGTTCAACGATGCGGAATTGAACGGATCATGAGGCGCGATCCAAGGTGCCAACACGGCACCCAATACGATGATCAACGCAATGAATGCGGCGACAATCGCGACCGGTGAATTCCGGAAAGACCAAGCGATATCACTGTCCCACATGCGGGCAAGGCGGTTCATGTCAGCAAATCCTCAATGACGTGTCGCCGCGCGATCGACGCGCAGCCGCGGATCAACCGCATAATAAAGCAGATCGACGATCAGATTGATGATCACGAAAACCAGCGCGATCATCATCAGATAGGCCGCCATCACAGGCACATCGACAAACCGGACCGAGTTGATGAACAAAGCGCCCACGCCGGGCCACTGGAAGACGGTTTCTGTAATGATCGCAAAGGCGATGATCGACCCAAGTTGCAGGCCGGTGATCGTGATCACGGGGACCATCGTATTCTTGAGTGCATGACCGAAGTTGACGGCGCGATTGCTTAACCCGCGGGCACGGGCGAATTTGATATAGTCGGTGCGCAGCACCTCGAGCATCTCGGCGCGCACAAGCCGCATGATCAACGTCATCTGGTAAAGCCCCAGCGTGATCGCGGGCAGGATCAGCGACGCACGCCCCGTTGGCGTCAGGAAACCGGTGGTCCAGCCGCCGATTTCAACAGTTTCGCCGCGTCCGAAACTGGGCAGCCATTGCAGTTCGACCGCGAAAACCCAGATCAGCAGGACACCGATCAGAAAAGTGGGCAGTGACACACCGATCAAAGACACCGTCATGATCGTATTCGACACCCAGCCATTGCGCCGCAGCGCGGTATAGACGCCAAAACCCACACCAAAGACAAACGCCAATATCCCCGATACCAGCGCTAGTTCCAGAGTGGCAGGCAGGCGCGACAGGATCAGTTCCATCACGGGCTGTTGCAGGCGATACGAAATCCCGAAATCACCCTGCACAGCGCGGCCGACAAATGTGGCAAACTGCGTCAGGAACGGGTCATTGAGGCCAAGTTGGTCGCGCAGCAGTTCGCGATCCGCGATCGAGGTTTCCTGCCCGACCATCGAATTGATCGGATCACCGACAAAACGAAACAGGGCAAAAGAAACCAAAGCCACGACAAGCATCACCAGAACTGATTGCAGGATACGGCGGATGACATAGGCCAGCATGATCAATGTGCCCTTTCGTTGCGGCGCGAATAGGTCAGGCCCGTTAAGAGAGGCCGAATTGCCCGCGTGGCGATGCACCACGCAGGCAAAAGGTTCAAGAACGATTAGTCACTGAAAGTAACGGTCGTCATTTTCGGCTGGTTTTCAGGATGCACATCAAGGTTGATGTCGTCACGCATCGCGTAGGCCAGCATCTGGTTGTGCACGTTAAGGAAAACGCGGTCTTCCATTACCTGGTCCCAGATTTCTGCGATGGTGGCATCGCGTGCCTCCAGATCGGTCATCGTCGCCAAAGCTTCGATTTTCGCGTCGACCTCGGGGTTGGAGTAACGCGAACCGTTGAAGCTGCCATAGCTGTCTTCACGGGTGTGCACGAGGAAGTTGAAGATATATGCACTGTCGAAGGTCGGAACGCCCCAACCCAGCAGATAGAAATCAGTTTCCCAGTTTTCGATCAGCGGAAAGTGCAGGCTGCGTGTTTGCGACACGAGGTTTGCATCGATATTTGCACGCGCAAGCATACCGACCATCGCCTGACAAATTGCTTCGTCGTTCAGATAACGGTCATTCGGGCAGTTCAGGTCAACCGAGAACCCGTCAGGATAACCCGCTTCAACAACAAGAGCGGCAGCGCGTTCCACATCGGGTGCACTGTAAGCGTGCATCTCTTCGGTCCAGCCGTTTACGAAAGGCGGCAAAGGGGCCGCTGATGGCTGTGACTGACCACGCATAACGACCTGCTGGATTGCATCGCGGTCCAGAACAAGGGCCATCGCTTCGCGGATTTCAGGCTTTTTGAACGGGTTGTCTGCCGCGTCGGATGAACGCAGTGTATCGGAGACCATGTCATAGGCGAAAAAGATGTTGCGGTTTTCCGGACCTGTCGTGATCTTGATGCCTTCGGTCTGTTCCAGACGTGCGATATCCTGCACCGGTACATCCTGTACCACGTCCACTTCCCCGGACAGCAACGCGGCAACGCGGGTCGCGGCCTCTGCGATCGGGGTATAGACGATTTCGGTCACGGCCGGGGCTTCGTCCCAGTGGCCTTCAAATGCGGCCATCACGGTACGCACTTCGGGGTCACGCGACACCACGGTATAGGGACCGGTGCCGTTGGTGTTACGTACTGCAAAGTTTTCTTCACCCGCGGCAAAGTTCTGCGGCTCGACGACGTCGTTTGCCTCGGACCAGCCCTTGTCCATGATGAACGTGTTGGTCAGGTTCTGCACATAGAGCGGTGACGGGCCAGTCATTTTGACATGAACGGTATATTCATCGACCATCGACACGCTCTCAACGGCGCCATGCAGCGCCTTGAAACCAGAGCTTTCGGCACGCACGCGGTCAAGAGAGAACACAACGTCTTCGGCGTTGAATTCGGACCCGTCGTGGAATGTCACGCCCTCGCGAAGCGTAAAGATCCAAACGGTCGGGTCTTCTTCGCTGATGCGCCAGTCGGTCGCCAGACTTGGTGTCAGCGATCCGTCGGTCGCACGGCCGACAAGCGTTTCATAGACATGGTGCAGCAAGGTCGAGGTCGGACCTTCGTTTTGTGAATGTGGGTCAAGCGTCAGCGCATCGGCGACGCGCGCCCAACGCAGTGTTTCGGCGCTGGCTGACACCGAGGTCATGACGAGTGCGACGGCAGAAACGGAAAGCATTTGTCGCGCGCGCGTGAAACTGTGACCCTTTGTGAATATCGGCATATTGTTCTCCTGTTGGATGAGTTCTTGACTTGATTTCATCTGTTTGCACACACGTTGCGGTTGACACCCTCAAGCGCTGCGCATGAAGATATATGTGCGCAATTTCGCGGCTACAGACAACAGCCTGAGCCAATAAAAGTCCCCCGACCGGGGAAGGCGCAAGTTGATGCATGTATTTTGCGCAATCTCCGGCGATATGCCAACAGCAAATTTAGCGCCTTTGTTGTCGCGCGAATTGGCGGGAAATCGTTTTTACCCTTCGCCAGACGAAGTGAGCCCTTTTTGAGTGTAGTGGCGCGTATCGGGATTTCCGCACCCTGACGATCAAGCCGTCGGAGACTTCGTGCGGGCGAGCTGAGCATCAGAATCGATGTGGATAGGGAATCGTGGCAACGTGTCAATAATTGGCAAAGCCTCTTGTCAGCATGAACCTGAAGACCCGTTGAGGTCAGTCTGATTTGGGCACAAAGCAAAGAAACAGGTTCAATGAACCTTTTTCCGATTTGGGGGGTTTCAGCTAAGTCACTGAAAAATATGGTAGGCCCGGCAGGACTTGAACCCGCAACCAAAGCGTTATGAGCGCTCTGCTCTAACCAGTTGAGCTACAGGCCCCCTTGCAATGTTTGCACTACCAGACCGGTGCGGTGCGTCAAGACAGGAATGAAATCCGGCACCAATTCCTGTTCCATTTGACCAGATGATGCGGTAACGAACGCCAAACGCCACAGGAGCTGCCCTATGACCAATAAAACCGGCCTGACCTATGCTGATGCAGGGGTCGATATCGATGCGGGCAATACGCTGGTCGAACGGATCAAACCAGCAGCCAAGCGCACTGCGCGTCCGGGTGTGATGGCGGGCTTGGGCGGCTTTGGTGCGCTTTTCGATCTAAAAGGGGCAGGGTATACGGACCCCGTGCTGGTGGCTGCCACTGACGGTGTCGGAACCAAGCTGCGGATCGCGATTGATACGGGCTGCGTCGATACTATCGGGATCGATCTGGTGGCGATGTGCGTGAACGATCTGGTGTGTCAGGGTGCTGAGCCTTTGTTTTTCCTTGATTACTTCGCGACTGGCAAGCTGGATCTGGACCAAGCGACGCGGATCATCGAAGGTATCGCCGCTGGGTGCGAGGCCTCTGGCTGCGCGTTGATCGGTGGCGAAACGGCGGAAATGCCGGGGATGTATCACGCAGGTGACTTTGATCTTGCAGGTTTCGCCGTTGGCGCGATGGAGCGTGGCGCGGCATTGCCCGCAGGCGTGCAAGAGGGCGATCTTCTGCTGGGACTGGCATCGGACGGGGTGCATTCCAACGGCTATTCGCTGGTGCGCCGCATCGTCGATCTGTCGGGACTTGGCTGGGACGACGCCGCGCCTTTTGCCGACGGTCCTTTGGGGGCGGCCCTGCTTGCTCCGACACGGCTTTACGTCCGGCAGGCGCTGTCTGCTGTGCGGGCGGGCGGCGTACATGCGCTGGCCCATATCACGGGGGGTGGTCTGACGGAAAACCTGCCGCGTGTACTGCCTGATGGTTTGGGCGCGCAGATTGATCTGGGGGCGTGGGACTTGCCGCCTGTGTTCCGCTGGCTGGCCGAAACCGGCGGCATGGCAGAGGCCGAATTGCTCAAGACATTCAACGCAGGGATCGGCATGGTATTGGCGGTGGATGCAGATCAGGCCGATGCTTTGACCGCAGTTTTGACCGACGCAGGCGAAACCGTGCATCAACTGGGCACCGTCACCGCAGGCGATGGCGATGGCGTCAGCTACAGCGGCGCGCTTTTGTGACCAAACGGGTTGCGATTCTGATTTCTGGGGGCGGGTCGAACATGGTTGCCCTTGCGCAATCCATGTGCGGCGATCATCCGGCGCGGCCTGTCCTGGTGCTGTCGAACGACCCGCTTGCGGCCGGTCTGGCCAAGGCGCGTGCACTGAATATTCCGACCTGCGCGATTGATCACAAACCCTACGGCAAGGATCGTGCTGGCTTTGAGGCGGCATTGCAGCAGACGCTGGAAACGGCGCAGCCGGATATCATCTGTCTGGCGGGTTTCATGCGTATCCTGACACCAGAGTTCACGGCGAAATGGGAAGGGCGGATGCTGAATATCCATCCTTCCTTGCTGCCGAAATACAAAGGGCTTCACACCCACACCCGCGCGCTCGAGGCCGGCGATACCGCACATGGATGCACCGTCCATGAAGTAACCGCCGCCTTGGACGATGGTCCGATCCTCGGGCAGGCACGGATGAAAGTGCGGGCAGATGACACGCCCGACACGCTTGCCGCGCGGCTTTTGCCGCTGGAACACGCGCTTTATCCGGCTGTCTTGCGCCGCTTTGCCGCTGGCGACCGGACTCCGGTTATGCTGGACCGTTGAGCCTGCGCTTTTCATCGGCTGCGCAATCGCCTATCAGTGCGGCACTGTTTGAAAAGACTTTTTGCACTGACGGAAAGATATGAAGAAAATCACAACGACCGAAGACTTGGCCGCATTCTGCCGAGAAGCCGCAAAACGCGCTTATGTGACCGTCGACACGGAGTTCCTGCGGGAACGGACATATTATTCAAAACTCTGTCTGGTACAGCTGGCCTATCAGGATGAAAGCGGCGCAGATGCCGCGCTTGTCGATCCGCTTGTCGAAGGGCTGTCGATGGAACCGCTTTACGATCTGTTCCGCGACCACGGCGTTGTGAAGGTGTTTCATGCCGCCCGTCAGGACCTCGAAATTTTCTATGTCGATGCAGGCGTCATCCCCGAGCCGTTGTTCGATACGCAAGTCGCCGCAATGGTCTGCGGATTTGGCGAACAGGTGGGCTATGAAACGCTGGTGCGCAAGATCACTAAATCCGATCTGGATAAATCATCCCGCTTCACTGATTGGTCGCGCCGTCCTTTGACTGACGCGCAGGCAACATATGCTTTGGCGGATGTCACGCATCTGCGCGACATCTATGAATATCTGTCTGCGCGGCTGGCCAAGTCTGGCCGCAGCAAATGGGTGGCCGAAGAAATGGATGTGCTGGAGGACCCGGCCACTTATCAGGCCGACCCCGATAATGCGTGGAAACGCGTGAAGACACGTACCCAGTCGGGCAAGTTTCTGGCCATCGTGCGCGAATTGGCGCGGTTCCGTGAGACATATGCGCAAGAGCGCGATGTGCCGCGCAATCGGGTGTACAAGGACGATGCGCTGGTTGAACTGGCCTCGACCAAGCCGCAATCAGAGAATGACCTGAACCGGTCGCGCCTGTTGCTGCGCGAGGCGCGCAAAGGTGACATTGCGGCAGGTATTCTGGATGCGGTCAAGGTTGGCATGGCGGTAAAGCCGGAAGACATGCCAAGCGTCGATAACGCGCGCGCCAAAATGCAGGTGAACCCGGCATTGGCGGACATGCTGCGCGTGCTGCTCAAGGCAAGGACTGATGATGCCGAGGTCGCACCAAAGCTGATCGCCAGTTCCGCTGATCTGGATGCGCTGGCGGCTGGCGAGCGTGATGTTGCCGCGTTGAAGGGCTGGCGCCGCGAGGTTTTCGGCAATGATGCGCTTCAGCTTTGCGAAGGACGCGTCGGTCTGGCGGTGAAGGGCCAAAAGGTTGTCACAGTCGCGCTTTGATCTGGACGTTGCGGGGTAGGGACCCTACATCCAGTCAAGGCAGAAAAATAAAGGGCAGCAAATGGCTAATCCTGAGTTTGAAGAACTGGTAGACACCTTTGAATTCCTTGACGATTGGGAAGACCGCTATCGTCATGTGATCGACATGGGAAAGGCGATGGACCCGCTTGAAGATGCGCTGCGGGTGCCTGCGACCAAGGTGGATGGCTGTGCCAGTCAGGTCTGGCTGGTCCCAAAGATCGAAGATGATGTGTTCACCTTTCGCGGCGAAAGCGACGCGATGATCGTGCGTGGGCTGATCGCTGTGTTGGTTGCGCTCTATAATAAGCAGCCTGTCACTGAGATCAGCAAGATCGACGCCGCCGCCGAACTGGGGCGTCTTGGGCTGAATGACCACCTGTCGGCACAACGCTCGAACGGATTGCGGGCCATGGTCGAGCGTATCCGCGAGACGGCGGCAGCGGCGGTCTAGAGGCCTCTGAGCGCCGGTGTCAGGTCACCATACCCGGTAAACCTGCGCTCGAACGCCAAGCCAAGCCTGTCTGCACAGTTTTTCGCTTTTTCAGTCAGCGCGGCATCATCGGTTTGCGCCTGATAGACCAGCTTTTCATAGTTCCCGAAGTACATATCGCGCAGGTCAGGGTGACGGTTCAGACCCAGCGGTTCCCAGACAAAGGCATCGAATTGCCGGACCAGAAAATCGGTAAGGTAAAAGGCCGTCATCTCGTCGCGCGCAGCAAATGTGTCATTGCCTTCAAAGAAGGAATAACAATGCGGCCCGGCGATCATTTCGATCCCCATGTCATCACAGGCCGCTTGCAGTTGGCCACCCGTGCCGCAATCTGCATAGACCACGAAAATCTGCTCATAGGCGTCCCGGTACTTGGCCACGGCCTCGCGGATCGCTGGAACAATCCGTTCGGGATGGTTGTGCAGGATGGCGGGCAGGCATTGCAGATCAAGGTGCGTCAGGCCATTGAACGCTCTTATCGCTAGAATTTCACGGGCCAGCGCACCGCAGGCGATCAACAGAACACGGCCCTCACCTCTTGGAGCAATACCTTCGGTGGTGAGAGTCGCGTCGGTTGTCATTATTTTCCTGCCGTTTTGTCGCGCTGTCTGTCGCTGTACCACCGCCACGCGAATGACGCACAAAGGGCGATCACGGACAGGATGGCAAGGCCCGCCATCGGCGCGGGTTTCACGGACCCGAACAGGGCCAGTACAACAGCGATCGTCGCCGCCGCAAGAGCGATCACAATCGCGATAATAAAGACCAATCGGTTAATCGGCATGTCGTCCTCCTGAACCTTTCAGATAAGGATGCCATGCCAATTTTGTAAGATCAGACGGCAGCCGCACCCTGATTGTGCTTGCGGGCCATGAATGTCTTGGCCGTTTCAACCGCAACTGCGGCATCGCGGCAGTAGGCATCCGCGCCGATGGCTTTGCCGAACTCTTCGTTCAAGGGGGCACCGCCGACAAGCACCACATAGTCGTCGCGCAGGCCTTTCTCGATCATCGTATCGATGACGACCTTCATGTATGGCATCGTCGTGGTCAGAAGGGCGGACATGCCAAGAATATCGGGCTGCTCTGTTTCCAGCGCCTCCAGATAAGCCTCTACCGCGTTGTTGATGCCCAGATCGACCACTTCAAAGCCCGCACCTTCCATCATCATCGAGACAAGGTTCTTGCCGATGTCATGGATATCGCCCTTGACCGTTCCGATCACCATCTTGCCAACGCGCGGTGCGCCTGTTTGGACCAGTAGCGGCTTGAGAATGAACATCCCGCCCTTCATGGCATTGGCGGCCAGCAGAACCTCTGGCACGAATAGGATACCATCGCGGAAATCGTGGCCCACGATGGTCATACCACCAACCAGAGCCTCGGTCAGGATGCGGTAAGGCGGCCAGCCGCGTTCCAGAAGGATGTTCACGCCTTCTTCGATCTCTTCCTTCATGCCATCATAAAGGTCATCGAACATCTGTGCGACGAGGTCTTCGTCGTTCAATTCGGACAGGATGATGTCATTTTCTTCGTCGGACATAGCCAAGCCTTTGCATTAGTTTGTAAAACAGTAGTGCGCCTTATTGCATAAATCTACCTGCTGGTTTCCGACATTCGCACGAACGTGACCGACGCGTCATTGTTTGTGTTCGTGAAATGTTCTAATAATGATTATGGATGATTTGCCACCCCAGAAATCACACCGGACGCTCGGGCGTGCTGCAGGGTCGAACCCTGATGTCCGGTTTGACACCCTGCATGCAGAGGCGGTCGATGACGGATGGGCACCGGATGAAGACGTGCCTGTGCTGCGCACCGAGGTCACCGATGAGATCGCGCGCTCTGTGATCTCGCGTAATACCTCGCCTGACCTGTCGTTTGACCGTTCCATCAACCCTTACAGGGGGTGCGAGCACGGGTGCATCTACTGTTTTGCCCGACCAAGCCACGCGTTCTTGGGGCTGTCCCCGGGTCTTGATTTTGAAACAAAGCTGATCGCGCGTCCGAATGCTGCCGCACAATTGCGCAAAGAGCTGTCGGATGTGCGTTACGTGCCCAAGATGATCGCAATCGGCACCAACACAGACCCCTACCAGCCCATTGAAAAGAAGCGTGAAATCATGCGCGAGGTGATGCAGGTGCTGCGCGATTTCAACCACCCTGTGGGCATTGTGACCAAGGGTACCTTGATTGAACGGGATTTGGATATTCTGGCCCCGATGGCCGCAGACGGGCTTTTGCGGGTCGGCATCTCGATCACGACGCTTGATGTGAAAACCTCGCGCACAATGGAACCGCGTGTCCCGTTGCCCGCGGCCCGCCTGCGGACCATTGACCGTCTGACACAGGCGGGCATTCCGGTGCGTGTCATGGTGTCGCCGGTCATTCCGGCTCTGACCGACCACGAACTGGAAGCGATTTTGAAGGCGGCAAGGAGTGCCGGCGCGGTCGCCGCCTCATCCATCATGCTCAGGCTGCCGCGCGAAGTGGCGGGATTGTTTCGGGAATGGCTGGCCGAAAACTACCCCGACAGGGCCGCGCGCGTGATGGGGCGGGTGCGCGATCTGCACGGCGGCAAGGACTACGACCCAGATTTTGGCACACGCATGGTGGGGCAGGGTGAATGGGCAGCCATGATGAAACAGCGGTTCAAACTGGCGACGCGAAAACTGGGTCTGGACAGGTCGCTGCCGCCCTTGCGCACGGATTTGTTTGCCCGTCCACCACAACCGGGCGATCAGCTTTCTTTGTTCTGACGTGCGTGTGCGCTTTGCCTGTCGGAGCCTCCGGCGGAGGTATTTTGTGAACATGAGAAGTCATAGCCAGGAATGACCCCGCACCGATCATGCGACCGGGCGGGGCTTCTCACGTTACGGTCATCGGCTCCTCAGCCTGTACCGTGGCACGATTGTGGCTGATCTTGGTTAAGAAGAACTGAACACAATTTCTTATGTTCAAAAATACCTCGGGGGGCCGCCAAAGGTGGCGGGGGCAGCGCCCCCTCTACCGTAGCCTCAGGAACGCCGCCGCCGCCCCCTGCGCGGTGATGCTTCGGGCCCGGCACCATCGGTGCCGTCAGAGACAGAAGAGAAATCGCCGAGTGCTGCCGTGATCTTATCCAGCGTTGGCAATGTGCCTTTCGGGCGGGTTTCCAGTGCTTCACGCATTGCGCGCAGATGCTCTGGTGTCGTGCCGCAACAGCCCCCGATGATCGTGGCACCGCAATCGCGGGCAAGCACGGCGTAATCGGCCATCAGGGCCGGCGTTCCATCATAGTGGATATGGCCGTCGTGGTATTTCGGAATACCGGCGTTGCCTTTGGCAATCAGTGGCAGCGTTGGACCAGCCGCCGCAAAGCCAAGAACCGTGCGTAACAAGTCAGATGCGCCCACACCGCAGTTTGCCCCGAAGGCCAGTGGCTGGTGTGCGAGCTTGCCGACTTTCTTGACCATATCCGCAGACGTCAGCCCCATCATCGTGCGACCGGCGGTATCGAAACTCATGGTGCCGCACCATGGCATGTCGGCCAGCGCGAACGCCTCGGCGGCAGCGGCGAATTCCTCGGGGGCACTGATGGTTTCGACCCAAAGCACATCGGCACCGCCAGCCTTGAGGCCTTCGGCCTGTTCATGGAATATCTCGACCGCGATCTCGTGGGTGAGGCTGCCCATGGGTGCCATGATCTCGCCGGTCGGACCGACGGAGCCTGCGACTACGATCGTCCGCCCCGCGGTATCTGCAACCTCGCGCCCCAATTCCGCTGCGGCCTTGTTCAGTTCCATCACGCGCCCCTCGGCGCCATGCAGCTTGAGCCGCGAGGCATTTGCGCCAAAACTGTTGGTCAGAAAGATATCGCTGCCCGCGTCAGCGGCACCCTTGTAGAGCGCCGTGATCTTTGCGGTTTCATCCACGTTCCACATTTCAGGCGCATCACCCGACATCAGCCCCATGTTGAAAAGGTTGGTTCCGGTCGCCCCGTCCGCCATCAACCAGTCGCGTGTCTGCAGCAGGGTCGAGAGAGCATTGGTCATGGGAAGTTCCTGTCTATCATCGGATTAAGTCTGCGCTCTCATGCCGTGCGCGGATGTGCAAATGCAAAACTTGCATGTTGATTATGCACAAAACCATAAGACCTTGCCTTACCGGGGCGCGGCTTTCGGCATGATCGCTTCGTCTACGCGACGCAACGTTCAGATTTCGTTCATGATCTGCGCTTTGGCCTCGGCCATCAGCTCGGCCATCTTGGTGCGGATCGTGGTTTCGTCGGCCCTGTTGCCAAGATCGCCCGATACCTTGCGATAAACGTCTTCATGGCCAGCTTCTTCGAAGTCCGATTTGACGACTTCCTTGGCGTAATCGTCTGCGTCGGTGCCAGTTTTACCCAAAAGCTCTGCTGCCCAAAGTCCCAGCAATTTGTTGCGACGTGCATCCGCCCTGAACTGCATTTCGGCGTCGTGGGCGAATTTGTTTTCAAACGCGTTTTCGCGATCGTCAAAGGTGCTCATGGGTCTGGCCTCTTGATTGGAACAACTGTTGTGTATGATATGCCTTGCCGGGTGCTTGCCCGCAAGGGGTGCTTGCACTATGACGCGCTCATAACGCGGCCTATTGCGGGCCGGACGACTGGGGCAAGGGGTCAGCATGGCACGCCGTAAAAAGATTTATGAAGGCAAGGCAAAGATACTTTATGAAGGCCCCGAGCCGGGTACGTTCGTGCAGTATTTCAAGGATGATGCCACCGCGTTCAATGCCGAGAAAAAAGAGGTCATCGAGGGCAAGGGCGTGTTGAACAACCGCCTGTCAGAATTCTTCATGACCGGTCTTGGCCAGCTTGGAATTCCCACGCATTTCATCAAGCGCCTGAACATGCGCGAGCAACTGATCCGTCAGGCCGAGATTATCCCGCTTGAAGTGATCGTGCGCAACTTTGCAGCCGGGACGATGGCCAAGCGCATGGGCATGGAAGAGGGCACGGCATTGCCGCGCCCGATTGTCGAGTTTTCTTACAAGAATGATAGCCTGGGCGATCCTTTGGTGCCCGAGGAATATATCATCGCCTTCGGTTGGGCCACGCAGCAGGAAATGGACGATATCGTAAGCCTTGCACTGCGCGTGAACGACTGGATGTCGGGTGTGATGTATGGCGTCGGCATCAAGCTGGTCGACTTCAAGATCGAGTTCGGTCGCGTCTGGGATAACGATTTCCAGCGCCTCATCCTTGCTGATGAGATCAGCCCCGACAGTTGTCGCTTATGGGATATCGAAACGGGCCGGAAGCTTGACAAGGACGTTTTTCGACGCGATCTGGGGAATTTGACGGATGCCTACACCGAAGTGGCCAAACGTCTTGGCGTAATGCCGTCGAATGTGACCCATACACCGAGCAAGCCCACGTTGATCAATTGAATATGACGAACATAGCGAGACCGAGAACATGACCATGAAAGCGCGTGTACATGTGATGTTGAAAAGCGGTGTTCTGGACCCGCAAGGCGAGGCAGTGCGCCATGCGCTTGGAAGCCTTGGATTTGAGGGGGTCGAGGGGGTGCGTCAGGGCAAGGTCATTGAACTTGATCTCGCTGATGGCACATCCGAGGCCACGATCAACGAGATGTGCGAGAAACTTCTCGCGAATACAGTGATCGAAAGCTATCGGGTCGAGGTTCTCTGATGCGTGCCGCTGTCATTGTATTCCCCGGATCGAACTGCGATCGTGACATGGCCGTTGCTCTAAGGGCTGCGGGTGCGGACGTCAGCATGGTTTGGCACAAGGATGCCAGCTTACCCGAGCAGGTTGACCTGGTCGCCATTCCGGGTGGCTTTTCCTTTGGCGATTACCTGCGTTGTGGCGCGATTGCCGCCAAATCCCCGATTTGCAAGGCTGTAGTGGCCCATGCCGAGCGCGGTGGCTACGTGCTTGGGGTGTGCAACGGCTTTCAGGTTCTGACCGAGACCGGACTTTTGCCCGGGGCACTGATGCGCAATGCGAACCTCAAGTTCATCTGCAAAACCGTTGATTTAAAAGTGGAAACATCTGTATCAGCCTTTACGGAAGGGTACAGTGCAAATGATATTGTAGGCTATCCGATTGCGCATCATGATGGAAACTACACCGTTGACGATGAAACGCTGGCAGCTTTGAAGTCCGAGGACCGGATTGCTTTCACCTATGTCGAAAATCCCAACGGTTCGGTCGCCGATATCGCCGGTGTTCTGTCTGAAAACCGCCGGGTCCTTGGCATGATGCCGCATCCTGAGCGTGCTGTTGATGCGGGCCATGGCGGGACAGACGGGCAGGCGCTGTTTCGTGGGCTTGTCGGACAACTGGCGCAGGCCTGATCTGGTCGCTTGCTGCAGTGCGGGTGTCGCCATAGACTGCCCGCATGATGAAACTGCGTAAATTTTCCGGTGGCAAGAGTAGGGGCAGATGGTATCTGCGCCTTTCGGTTCTTGTTATCAGCCTGCTTGCGGTCATTGTCATTTATGTATCCAACCAACTGCTGACCCAGCGCTTTACAGAAACGATCAGCAAACGCTCTGAGGTCCGGTTGGCGCTTTATGTCACCAATCTGATGAACGAGTTGCAGCGCAATTCCGTCGTGCCGCAACTGCTGGCACGCGATCCCGCCCTGATCAGCGCATTGGAAGACAGTAATTATTCGGAATCGACCGCACGGCTTTTGTCTTTTGTCGACGAAATCGGCGCCGCCTCTCTGACCTTGCTGGACCGTGACGGGCGCGCTGTGGCCGCCACCGATCGCACCGAAATCGGTGTTGATCATCGCAACACCCCATATTTCGTTGATGCCCTGCGTAACAACCAAACCGTGTATACCACCTTTCACAATAGTGAAGGGGCCTACGCATACATCTATTCCCGCCGGATCGAGGTTGGTGGCGCACTTCTTGGTGTCATCATGGTCGAGGTGGACGGCCAACGGCTTGAAACCGGTTGGGCAGGCGTGTCTGACGCAGTTCTGGTGATGGACAGCGAAGGCACGATCATTATGGCGACCGAACCGCGCTGGCGCGGTTTGGACGAACAAGAGGCGCTGGCCCGTCAATCAGCACCTTCCGCAATCGAGCGCGCAATACGGGCGACCCAAGGCTGGGCAGCGTTACCGGCGGATGCCTACCTGCGCGGCGAGGCTGTCTTGCGCCGCGAAATGCGCGTGCCCCATCAAGGGTGGCGGATGGTCAGCTATACGACCTATGCCTCCGTGCGCGAGCGGGTGAACGGTATTCTGGCGCTCGAGGTGATGGGATTCGCGATCCTGCTGGCCTTCCTGTTCTGGTCTGCCTCGCGGCGCACCGCGTCGCGGCTGGTCTTCTTCCAGCGCGAGTCAGCAGAGCTTCGCGCATTGAACCGCCGTTTGCAGCGGGAAATCGCCGAACGCGAGAAGGTCGAAAAAACCCTTGAGGTGGCCGAACAGACCATCGCGCAATCGTCGAAACTTGCGGCACTTGGTGAAATGTCGGCCGCCGTGAGCCACGAGTTGAACCAACCGCTGGCAGCGATGAAAACCTACCTTGCCGGCGCGCGCCTGTTATTGCAACGTGACCGCCCCGAAGAGGCGCTGTCGTCCTTCCAGCGCATAGATGACCTGCTGGAACGGATGGGCGCGATTACCCGCCAGTTGAAGTCCTATGCGCGCAAGGGGTCAGAGGCGTTTGAGCCTGTAGATACAAGGGCTGCGGTGTCGACCGCGCTTGCATTGATGGAACCGCAACTTAAAACCCGCGCGGTGAATATCATCCGCACATTGCCGAATGAGCCGGTGATGATCATGGGCGACAGGCTGCGGTTGGAGCAGGTGATCGTCAACCTTTTGCGCAATGCACTGGACGCCACGAAAACGGCGGCCAATCCGACGATTGAAATCCTTTTGGTGGCGGGCGACATCGTCAGCATCCAGATCCGCGACAACGGTGAAGGGATCGAAAATCTCGATGAGTTGTTCGAGCCGTTCTACACGACCAAACAACCCGGTGATGGTGTGGGACTTGGGCTTGCTATCTCTTCTGGCATCGTAAACGATTTAGGTGGGCGCCTGACCGCGCGGAACGCGGTTGATGGCGGGGCTATATTCGAGGTGCAACTGCCGACGATGAGGCAGGATGTCGCCGCGGCAGAGTAAGGAAAAAAGTCATGAGTAAAGCCATGAAGATCGCGATCGTCGACGACGAGAAAGATATGCGTCAGTCGATTTCACAGTGGTTGGCGCTGTCCGGTTTCGATACCGAAACCTTTGCTTCTGCCGAGGATGCGCTCAAGGGATTGGGTAACGACTATCCCGGCATTGTCGTCAGTGACATCAAGATGCCGGGTATGGACGGGATGCAGTTTCTCAAAAAACTCAAGGGTGTCGATAGTTCTCTGCCGGTGATTATGATCACCGGGCATGGTGATGTGCCGATGGCGGTCGAGGCCATGCGGGTGGGTGCGTTTGATTTTCTGGAAAAGCCGTTCAACCCCGATCGGATGACCGAACTGGCCAAAAAGGCGACGACGGCACGCCGCTTGACCCTTGATAACCGTGCGCTGCGCAAGGAATTGTCGGACGGCACTGCGTTGATCAAGAAACTGATCGGCCAATCGCCGCCGATGGAGCGCCTGAAAGAGGATATCCTCGATCTGGGACAGGCGGACGGGCATGTGCTAGTCGAAGGCGAGACAGGAACAGGCAAGACACTGGTTGCCCATGCGCTGCATGCCGTCGGTGCGCGGGCGCGCAAGAAATTCGTTCTGCTCAGCTGTTCGGCCTATGACGAGGAAACACTCTGTCGCACCATCTTTGGTCCTGCCCATGATGATGAACCGATCCCCGCGATGGAAGAGGCGCGGGGGGGGACTCTGGTGCTGGAAGACATCGAAGCATTGAGCCATACCCTGCAGGCGCGGTTGCTGACGGCGATAAACAACCAAGGCACACCTGCCGAAACACGCATCGTGGCCATCTGCAATCTGCAAGAACAGGACCAGACCTGCGAAAGCGTGCTGCGGCCCGACCTGTTCTATCGCCTTGCCGCGCTGCGGATCACCGTGCCGCCGCTGCGCCAGCGTGGCGAAGATATCCTAACGCTGTTTACCCGTCTGGGCGAACAGTTTGCCGAAGAATATGGTTGCGATGCACCCGAGGTCAGTGCGCAAGAGGCCGCCCAATTACTGCAGGCGCCATGGCCCGGAAACGTGCGGCAACTGATCAACGTGTCCGAACGTGCCGTGCTGCAGAACCGCCGCGGCACAGGCTCCATCGCGTCGCTGTTGATGGCCGACACGGAAGAACTGAAGCCTGCGATGACCACCGAGGGCAAGCCGCTCAAGGAATTCGTCGAAGCCTTCGAGCGGATGCTGATCGACAACACCATGCGGCGTCATAAAGGGTCTATCGTGTCGGTGATGGAAGAACTCTGCCTGCCACGCCGCACGCTGAACGAGAAGATGGCGAAATACGGGTTGCAACGGTCCGATTATCTATGACGTCAATCGCGCCAGGTCGCACCCGAATGACGGAGTTTGCACGCAACCACTTGTGCAAGGTGCCTTTCGTCCCTTATGTATTAAATACGGATGCTCGCGCGGCAGTTGCGCGGTGACATTCGATAGAGATTCTCTGTTTTTGTTTTTGATCATAAATCAAGACAAGACAGCTGATTTGATCCCCAGGGGTCAGAAGAACGCCACGGATCGCGCGACACCGCCGACCGGGCCATGAACGGGCCCCAGCACGCTGGGGTCGGAGAAGAAACGCGATGCAAAGCGCGCATAACATGAGGCACGATGCAGCCGCCCCGAGGGGCGCTGGAACAGCCCGCGCGCAGATCGCCTTAATCAGACATGTAACACGGTCAACAGCGCCCCCAGGGGCACCACCGGGGTTATGTGCGAACGGACAATATGCCAAAGAAAATGCTAATCGATGCCACACACGCGGAAGAAACCCGCGTTGTTGTGGTCGACGGAAACAAAGTCGAGGAATTTGATTTTGAGAGCCAGTTCAAGCGCCAGCTTGCTGGTAACATCTACCTAGCCAAGGTCACACGGGTTGAGCCATCGCTACAGGCCGCATTTGTGGACTATGGCGGCAACCGTCACGGGTTCCTGGCCTTTTCGGAAATCCATCCTGACTATTACCAGATCCCTGTCGCAGACCGCGAAGCGCTGCTGGCCGAGGAAAAAGCCTATGCCGAAAGCCTGAAGGCCGAAGCCGAGGCCGAGGAAGAAAAGCCTAAACCCACCCGCCGCCGCCGTAGCCGCACGAAAGCTGCCGACGTCGAAACTGGCGATGCAATTGCCACGGCAGAATTGGAAACGCCCGAGGAACAAACCTCTGACGATATTGCGGGTATGGAAACCATTGATCTTGGCGAGAGCGAAGAGGGCAGTTCGCCCATGGAGCTGGTTGGCGAAACGCCGGTCGAAACGCCTGCCGCTGGCGAAGACGATGACGACGATGACGATGACGATGATCAGCCTATGGCCGACCCAACGTCGAAGGATGAAACCATCGAAAGCGTCGCCGAAGAAGACGACACCGATGAGGTCCGTCCGGTGCGCAAGCCGCGCACCAAGCGATACAAGATTCAAGAAGTCATCAAGGTACGTCAGATCCTGTTGATTCAGGTCGTGAAAGAAGAGCGCGGCAACAAGGGCGCTGCCCTGACCACATACCTGTCGCTGGCCGGTCGCTATTGCGTTCTGATGCCGAACACCGCCCGTGGCGGTGGTATCAGCCGCAAGATCACGAACGCTGCCGACCGCAAGAAGCTGAAGGAAATTGCGAATTCCATGACCGTGCCTGAAGGTGCGGGTCTGATCATTCGCACCGCTGGATCGCAGCGCACGAAGGCCGAGATTAAGCGCGATTATGAATACCTGCAACGGATGTGGGAACAGATCCGCGAGTTAACTTTGAAATCGACGGCACCGGCCAAGATTTACGAAGAAGGTGATCTGATCAAGCGCTCTATCCGTGATCTGTATTCCAAAGAGATCGACGAAGTGATCGTGGCAGGCGAGGCGGGCTACCGCACCGCCAAGGACTTCATGAAGATGATCATGCCGTCCCACGCCAAGAACGTGAAATATTACAGCGAACAATTGCCGCTTTTTGCCCGCTATCAGGTCGAAGGCTATCTGAACGGGATGTTCAATCCGACCGTCCAACTTCCGTCGGGTGGTTACATCGTGATCGGCATCACCGAGGCGCTGGTCGCGATCGACGTGAACTCCGGTCGTGCGACCAAAGAAGGATCGATCGAGCAGACGGCCACCAAGACCAACCTTGAAGCCGCAGATGAAGTTGCCCGACAGTTGCGTCTGCGTGACCTTGCCGGCCTGATCGTCATCGATTTCATCGACATGGATGAACGCCGTAACAACGCCGCCGTCGAAAAGCGTTTCAAAGACAAGCTCAAGACGGACCGCGCACGTATTCAGGTAGGCCGGATTTCCGGCTTTGGCCTGATGGAAATGTCACGCCAGCGTTTGCGTCCCGGTATGCTGGAGGCGACAACGCAGATGTGTCCGCATTGCCATGGTACGGGGCTCTTGCGCTCTGATGATAACGTGGCCCTGTCGATCCTGCGCAGTCTGGAAGAAGAAGGCGTGCGTGGCCGCTCTAAAGAGGTGCTGGTCAAGGCGCCGATTTCGATTGCCAACTTCCTGATGAACGGCAAGCGCGAACATATTGCGGATATCGAAGCGCGCTATGGCATGTCGGTCCGGATCGAATGTGATCCGACGCTGGTGTCGCCGGATTACGCGATCGAAAAGTTCAAGACAGCGACGCGCGTGGTTCCCGAAGCAGCGCCATTTGTCAGTTCTGCTGTCATGATGGACGATGAAGAAGATGAAGACGCAGGCATCATCGTTGATGCCGAGGTAACCGAGGAAGCCACTTCGGAAACCAATGCGGAAGTCAGTTCTGACAACGGTGACACCGAGGATCGCCCCAAGCGCAAGCGCCGTCGTCGTCGGCGTCGTCGGGGTGGCAACAACAACGGTGAGGGGCAGAACCAGCCATCCGAGAACGGTGATGCAACGGCTGATGCTGCGCCAGAAGAGGCACAGATATCTGCCGCCGACGCGACCGAGGACGCGCCCGCGCCCGAGGAAAAACCCAAGCGCACCCGCAACCGCCGCAAAAAACCCGAGCCGGTTGCAGAAGAAACTGTCGAAGCGGCACCCGTCGCGGACAAGCCTGCTGAAGAGGTGACCGAAGAGAAACCCGCGCCAAGGCAGCGGACCCGCCGCAAGAAGGTGGAGCCGGTTGAAGGCGCACCTGCTGCTGAGGCCGAAGCACCTGCTGCTGAGGATGCGGAAAAACCGAAGCCGAAGCGCCGTAGTCGTGCCAAGCCCAAAACCGAAGCGGCCCCAGCCGAGGCAGCAGCAGAGGTTGTGACACAAGCGCCTGCCGCCCCCGAAGTCGCGCCGGAACCTGTTCCACAGCCGGAGCCACGGTCAGAACCGGCCCCCGCGCCGGAACCTGTTCCACAACCGGAGCCACAGCCAGAACCGGCCCCCGCGCCGGAACCCGCTGCCGAGGAGGCTGAGCCCGCAGAGGACAAGCCCAAGCGCAAGGGCTGGTGGTCGCTCGGTCGATAGTCATGACCTCGGTTGTCATTACCGGGGGCTGCGGCTTTTTAGGCGCAGCCCTCGCTGAACGGATCGTCAAGGATGGCGTGACCTTGCCCGACGGGCAGCATCTTGGCGCCCCCCGGATTCATCTTTGGGACCAACCCGGCGCAGTCGTACCTGATGTTCCGGACACGCATTTCACAGCACTTGATATTGCCGATCCGCATGCCGTGCGCCGCGCGATGCCTGATGATGTGGCTTTGATCTACCATCTCGCTGCCGTTGTCAGCGGACAGGCCGAAGACGACTACGAACTTGCAATGCGCGTCAACGTAGGCGGCACGAATGCGGTGCTCGAAGCCGCGAAATCCGTGCGCCAAGGCGTGCCCGTTATCGGCACCTCGTCACTGGCGGTCTATGGCGGGAACCTGCAAGAGCCGTTGACGGAAGACACCCAGATCCAGCCGCAGAACACATATGGCGTGACCAAGGCGATTGCAGAGCTGGTGATGGCCGATTATCGCAGACGCGGCTGGGTGGATGCCCGGACCTTGCGCTTGCCGACGATCATGGTGCGCCCCGGAAAGCCCAATGCCGCCGCGTCCTCTTTCGCGTCGTCGATCATCCGCGAGCCACTCGGCGGGGTTCCGACCATCTGTCCGGTCGATCCCGAAATGTCGCTTTGGGTGGCATCGCCTGATACCGCTGTCAGCGCACTGTGGCATGCGCCGTCGGTGGCCCGAGCCGATTGGCCTGCTTTTGGCGCTGTGAATATCCCCGGATTATGTGTTCCGGTGCTAAGCATGATCGGCGCATTGCGTGCCCGCGCAGGTGATGGCACGGTTGATCTGATCGAAATGAAACCGGATCAGCGGATCATGGATATCGTGGGCACATGGCCGACGTTGTTTGACACCAGTCTTGCCCAATCGCTTGGCTTTGCGGGTGATGCGGGTTTTGATGCGATCCTCGATCAGGCTTTCTTGATGAAATAAAGCTGGCCTTCGGGTGTGTCTTTCGTCGCGACCAATTCATGCCCGGCTTCATTGCAGAAATGCGGCACATCGACCACCGCCGCAGGATCATCTGCCAGGACCCGCAGGGTCTGGCCTGATGCAAGGCCCTGCAAGCGCTTGCGCGCCTTCAGAACGGGCAGGGGGCAAAGCAGCCCTTTGGCATCAAGATCAGCGTCATACGTCATGAGGTTGAAGTATGTCTGATATTTCATTTTGTCCACCAAGTTGTGACAACTTGGACCGTGACCTATCGCCCGCACTCGCATAGGTAGGGTGCAAAGGAAGACCACATGCTCGACACTGCCCTGATCTTTGATGCTGCCTTGATACCGGCGATGTTAGTCGCGACGCTTGCAGGTATCCTGTCGTTTCTGAGCCCCTGCGTGCTGCCGGTCGTGCCGCCGTACCTTGCCTACATGGGCGGTGTGTCCGTCAGCGAGATGGAAGAAACGACACAGGCGCGTAAGCGGGTGTTCATGTCTGCAGTCTTTTTTGTGCTGGGGCTTTCGACGATATTCGTGCTTCTTGGCCTCGCGTTTTCGACGATGGGGCGGATGCTGTTGCAGGTGCAGGATTGGTTCGTGATCTTTGCGGGCGCACTGATCATGATCCTTGGCGCGCATTTCGTGGGTGTGTTCCGCCTTGGATTTCTTGACCGCGAACTGCGCGTTGATGCGGGCGACAAGGGTGGATCGGCCTTCGGCGCTTATCTGCTTGGTCTTGCATTTGCCTTTGGCTGGACGCCCTGCCTTGGTCCGATCCTTGGTGCGATCCTCAGCCTTGCGGCGTCCGAGGGGGATGTCTCGCGCGGGACTGTCCTGCTTGCGGTCTACGCGCTTGGCCTTGGCATCCCGTTCCTGCTGGTTGCCGCTTTCTTCCCGCGTCTCAAGGGGGTGATGGGGTGGATGAAGCGGCATATGGAAAGGATTGAACGCACGTCTGGCCTGCTGCTCTGGACTGTTGGTCTCATGATGATGACCGGCCAGTTCGCCGCATTCAGCTATTGGCTGCTTGAGCGGTTTCCAGCGCTTGCATTAATCGGCTAACCTGCACGCAGGCATCAGCAAGGGACGGCGATGAAGGCACCATCAAGGCAGGTCGGCAAGAGGCGTGTATTTCATATTCCCGGTTATGACCCGATGCCACCGCGCCGTTACCGCGAGCTTTACCGGACCGAAGGTGCTGCACAGGCGAAGATCGGCGGATACCAGATCGGGGTGACGGCAGATACCTCTGAAGATACCTTTTGCTGGACGGTTGGCGCCCGGATCGACGGACAGCCGGTGATAGCCCAGATCAATGTGCTGGTTTGGGCCGATATCGTGCGTGACAGCATGGCGCAATCAATCCCGTCCACATACTGGCAACTGGTCCGGACCTCATGGATCTATATCAGCACCGGCACACTGCGCCGCCTGATGTGGATGCGCAAAGGGCCGGTGATTGCTGCACTTTATCCGGTGGTGATGTTGTTGGCGCAACTGGCCTTCGCCCTTCTCGCAGGGGTGGTGAGCGGCAGCTTGGTGCAAGATTCTCTAATGCGCGCTTTGGTGGTGGTTGGACTGACTGACGGTACTGTCTTCGATATCTTGGTCTGGACGGCATGGGGGATTGGTTGGGTCGTGACACTTGGAATTGTCGTCTGGTTGCTGCGTTGGTTCAAGGCGCGCGACAACAAGCTGTTTGCCTACTATCTGATGCATGATTACGCCTATTCTGCGCAATTGCGGGGTGAGACACC
>NZ_JAWOAN010000292.1:0-4527 GCF_046498525.1 Yoonia sp. | reverse complement strand
CCTTTAGAGAGTTTATGAAAAATTATCGGGAACGAATTACCCCGGCCACGTAGACCCGTTTGGCGCCTTGGGTCAGACGATACAAAGGCGGGCAGGCCAGATAGAGGTGCCCTTTGTCGATCAGCGGCCGCATTTGCGTAAAGAAGAACGTCATCAGCAGGGACGCGATATGTGCGCCGTCCACATCCGCGTCGGTCATGATGATGATCTTGTCATAGCGCAGGTCTTCGACGTTGAATTTGGTGCCCATGCCGACACCCAATGCTTCGCAGAGGTCATTGATTTCGGCATTGGAGGTCAGCTTGTTCGAGGCCGCGCCCAGCACGTTGAGGATCTTGCCCTTGAGCGGCAAAAGCGCCTGATTGACGCGGTTGCGCGCGCCCTTGCCGGAACCACCCGCACTGTCGCCCTCGACGATGAAAAGCTCGGTTCCCTTGCGGTCCTTGGATGTGCAATCCGTCAGCTTGCCGGGCAGGCGCAGTTTCTTGGTCGCCGACTTGCGCGCGGTTTCCTTTTCCTGTCTGCGCCGCAGCCGTTCTTCGGCCCGCAGCACCAGAAAATCAAGGATCGCACCGGCCGATTTCGTATCTGCCGCCAGCCAGTTGTCAAAGTGGTCGCGCACGGCACCTTCGGTCATTTTCGCCGCAGTTTCGGAGGACAGGCGATCTTTGGTCTGCCCCACGAAGGCGGGGTCGCTGATAAAGCAGGACACCAGCGCACAGCCGCCCGACATCATGTCTTCGCGGGTGATTTGTGCTGCTTTCTTGTTGTGTGACAGTTCGCCGTAAGCCTTGATCCCCTTGAGGATCGCGTTCCAGAAGCCGCTGACATGGGTGCCGCCTTCGGGGGTGGGCACGGTGTTGCAGTAGGACTGGATGAAACCGTCGCGCACGGGCGTCCAGTTGATCGCCCATTCGACCTTGCCGGGTTCGCCGAATTTTTCTTTGAAATCAACGGTACCGGCAAAGGGTTTGTCGGCATAGGTGCTGGCGGTGCCCAGCGTTTCCTTGAGGTAATCGGACAGGCCGCCGGGGAAGTGGAAGGTGGCTTCGAGCGGGGTTTCCTTGTCGTCGATTTCCGTCTTCCAGCGGATTTCGACGCCGGAGAAAAGGTAAGCCTTGGAGCGGATGGATTTGAACAGCCGTGCGGGTTTGAACCGGTGTGCCCCAAAGATTTCAGGGTCCGCATGGAAGGTCACCGTGGTCCCGCGCCGGTTGGGGGCGGTGCCGATTTTCGCGATCTTGCCAAGTGGGACGCCGCGCGAAAACCGCTGTTCGTAGATTTCCTTGTTGCGTGCGACCTGCACCACCATGCTGTCGGACAGCGCGTTGACGACCGAGGCGCCGACGCCGTGCAGACCGCCGGAGGTCTGATAGGCCTTGCCTGAAAACTTGCCGCCTGCGTGCAGGGTGCAGAGGATCACTTCAAGCGCGGATTTATCGGGGAATTTGGGGTGGGGATCAATCGGGATGCCGCGCCCGTTGTCCTTGATGGTGACGGAATAGTCGGCGTGCAGTTCCACCTCGATCCGGTTGGCGTGGCCTGCGACGGCTTCGTCCATGGAGTTGTCGAGCACCTCGGCCACGAGGTGATGAAGTGCGCGCTCATCCGTGCCGCCGATATACATGCCGGGGCGTTTGCGCACGGGTTCCAGCCCTTCCAGCACCTCGATGCTGTCGGCGTTGTAGTCGTCGGGGCCGGTGTTGGATAAAAGATCGCCTGTCATGGGTTAAACCTCATTCTTGTTGGGGCGTTTATGACAGAGCAAGCGGGTCGGGGAAAGGCTGCAATGGGGCGCATTTTCTCTCGGTTACGGTTGACATCGGGCGTTATCGTGAGCTGAGGTAGATGGGTTGTGCCGCGGTTTTGCGGTTGGTCAAGACTGTGCCGAGCGAGGCGCGAAAAGAAGGGTCCGATAGATGCAAGATTTGCCCCCGCTGCCTGAACCGCAGCTGCGCGACCTGCCCGATTGGCGGTATCTGCTGCAAGAGTATTACGAACTTTATCGCTTTCTGCCGTCGGGCGGCAGCGACCGCATCCGCGGCCACCAGCGCCATGTCCGCGAGGCGCTTAACAGGGTGCTGAAGGCAAACCCCTTCATCCGTGCGCAACAGCCTGCGCAAAAGCCGGTGACCGCCCATCTCAAGCGTGCGCTGGACGAGGGCAGGGGCGACAGGATGGCGTCGATGATCCGCGCTCTGGAATCGGTCCAGCCCGATCTGTCATGGCAATATGGCTATGAAAAAGTTCCCAAGGGCCTGCTTGAGAGCTACGCCTACGCCGAGGTGATCGGACCGAGCGGGCCGGTCGTCAGCGAGGAGATCATCCTTGGCGTGGTCCTTTTCGCGCCGGGCTGCACCTATCCCGCCCACGCCCATCGCGGCATCACCGAAAGCTATGTCTGTCTGTCCGGTGCGGTGTCCGAAAACCATCAGGGTGTCTATGTGCCGGGGTCGATGATTTTCAACCCGCCCGAACACCTGCACCGCATTACGGTCGGCATCAACGAACCGGCGCTGCTGGCCTATGCGTGGATGGGCGCGCGGCAGGATCTGGTCGAACAGAAGATGGTGTTCACGCGCAAGCGCAAAGATGGGTAAGGCGCGTATGATGGCCTGTTTGGGTAGGTTTCGTAGGGTTTTGTGAATGTCTGTCTGGGGCGCTTGGCCTTGGCAGCCGACGGACGCTGTCAGTCCTAGAGCGACATTCATTAAGCTATGTCACGCCGCAGTTCAACTTTCGCAATTCTGCCGTTCGTGCATCTTAGCGAAAACTGAGACTGGTTCGCATTGGTCTGGCAGCGCCAAGTATCCTTTTTCAGATATCTTCAATCGGCCAAAATTGTCACGTTTTAGGCATACGAAAAACATCATCAGAAGCAATCAGGACCACGGACTGAAAAGTCTTGCTGGCAAACGACGGCAGGCCTTCTGGCGTGGGTCATATTTTGGTGAGCTGCCGCTTAGGGCCATGACAAGAATTGGGTTTTAAAGGAACACAAGAAGATGATGAAAAAAGTTTCCATCGGATCAATAATTGCGACGCTCGCGTGCGGGTCTGTTTCGGCACAGGCTGCGCCGACAGTCGATGGCGTATTGGGCTTTGGTCTCGGGGCGGGAAAATTCAGTGATGGCTGCGAGGGATGCTCTGCACCGGATGACATATGGCGGGGCGAAATTTCCGCCGATCTCAATTTGCGATTCAGTGATTCCATGTCTATGCGCTTTGAGTTCAGTCACAGCCAGACAACCCTCAGCATGCCTATACGGGGAAATATCATGCATGCTGATTTAAATAATATGCTCGAAGCCTCCATAGAACTCGAACTTCAGGTGGCAAAGTTGTATCTGCTTTTTTACCATAAACTGCCACAAGATAGCGATTTCTGGTGGAATCTCATGCTTGAGGAGCAAAACCATGCCGCCTTGTTACGCAGTATTAAAGATGTATTTGTTCCACGTGGTTCCATTCCGGACAACCTCCTGGCCGAGAGTTTAGACAGCATCGTCCAGAGCTGCACAGCACTGCAACGCTGGCATCATCACTATTCCACCTCATTGCCTACCCGAGCACAGGCCCTCAATCTGGCTTTGGAAATCGAACACTCTGCTGCTGAACTGCATTTTCAGCGCTTTATGGATAAAACTCCTGACAGCAGGGTAGAGGATGTGTTCCAGCAGTTGAATGCCGAGGATAAAGACCATGTGCAGCGCCTGATCGACTATATGAATGCGCACAATATTGAAATCAGACCTGACCTATGATCCTGTCGGGAACTGATACAGGACATTTCAAGCCCTTTTGTTGTAAGCACCAAAACAGCAAAGCAGAAACAATAGAGGAGGACAGAGAATGAAACAATCACTCGGTGCAAAACCGCTCGCTTTTCCAACTCCGGTATATCTGGTCGGGAGTTATGATACACAGGGACAGCCTAATATGATGAATGCGGCCTGGGGCGGGATCTGCTGTTCCGATCCCCCATGTGTGATGGTTTCGGTGCAGAAAAAACGCCATACATATGCCGGGATTCTGGAGAACCAGGCCTTCACGATTAACCTGCTCGGGTGTGATCATGTCATTGCGGCAGATTTCTACGGTATCGCCTCCGGACGGGACCTGAACAAGATTGACGCATGCGGTCAGCATGTGAGCAAAGGAGAATTTGTCGACGCTCCATGTTTGGACGAAGCCTATCTGGTAATTGAATGCCGTCTGAAAACAAGCACTGAACTCGGAACCCATACCATGTTTGTGGGTGAAGTGATGGACGTGAAGATAGAGGCCGATTGTTTGGATGAAAAGGGGGTGCCGGATGTAAAGAAGATGGATCCACTCCTGTTTATTCCAGGAGCCCGTGAATATTATGGTGTAGGTGAATTTATCGGCAAGGCTTTTGCAGTTGGAAATTCACCCAAAGAGGGGAAATAGCGATGCCCGGTCTTGTCGGGTTTTATGAGGCGGTCTCTGCAGCGCTTTTTCGCCGAATATCGTCTTATGACGGGTTTTATGGGGCTGGGATGCGTT
>NZ_JAWOAN010000222.1:0-14167 GCF_046498525.1 Yoonia sp. | reverse complement strand
CGGCATTTTTACCACGCGCCCCAATACAACGATCATCTACGAAGTACCGGACCGCGAAGACCCGTTGATTTGCAACGATCTATCATCCTGAGACTTCATCAAAGCAGCTTGCCCTGCATGCCCTTGCTCACGTTCAGACGACCATCTGCGAATTCAATCTCAAGAGCTTTCGCTTTCTGGGCAGCGCCTTTGGTCGTTACCACCGCCCCGTCGCCGCGCACAACGGCATAGCCGCGCTTGAGCGTCTCCACATAGCCCAGAGTTTCGCGCAAACGGTCAAGCGCCTCTAGTTGCGCCAAACGTTCCGACTGCTGACGCGATGCACGGTCAGAAAGGCGGCGCAGCACCACTGCCAGACGCTCGGACTGCCGCGCAATGCGATCCTGCAGCACCCGCCCGCGCAATCCGCGGCTTGTTTGTTCAAGTGCTGTCCGCCCGTCACGCGTCCTGCGGATCAGCGCAGGCTCAAGTCGCGCAGCAAAACCATCCAGGCGCCGCCGGTCCTCGGCCAACCGGCGCGACAGAATACCGGGACGCAATGCGGCCTCGCTCATCTGCAACCGCTTTTTGGCTGCCGCGCCCCTAAGCGCCGCTGGCAACCGCTCGCCGAGATAATCCAGCCGCTGGCGCGGCCCTTCGACCAATGCATCCACCTGCGGCAAAGCCCGCACGAGGTCGCGGACCCGTTGCTGCCTTTGGGTCAACCCTGTCGTCAAGGCGCGGCTCAGGCGGGCGCCTTGCTGATCTGCCCATGCCAGCAACTCCATGCGCACGGGCACGGCCAGTTCTGCCGCAGCCGTTGGTGTCGGCGCGCGCATGTCTGAAACGTAGTCGATCAGCGTCGTGTCCGTTTCGTGACCGACCGCCGAAATCAGCGGGATATCGGATGTCGCCGCTGCGCGCGCGACAATCTCTTCGTTAAAGCCCCACAGGTCCTCCAGCGAACCACCACCACGCGCCACGATCAGCAAATCGGGGCGCGGCAATGCACCACCCGGTGTCAGCTTGTTGAACCCTTCAATCGCAGCAGCCACCTCGGGTGCACATTTGGCACCTTGCACGGCAACCGGCCAGACCAGCACCTTGCGGGGGAAACGGTCACGCAGACGGTGCAGTATATCCCGAATGACAGCACCCGATGGCGACGTCACAACGCCGATAATTTCGGGCAGATATGGCAGGGGTTTCTTGCGCTCCGGCGCAAAGAGACCCTCGGCGGCCAAGGCCGCCTTGCGCTTTTCCAGCATCGCCATCAAAGCACCTGCACCAGCAGGCGCGATATCCTCGATCACCATCTGGTATTTCGATTGCCCCGGAAAGGTCGTCAGCTTTCCAGTTGCGATGACTTCCATGCCTTCTTCCGGCCGATGGGCCAAGCCCTGCGCGCGGCCCTTCCAGATCACACCAGCAAGCACGGCGCGATCATCCTTCAGATCCAGATAGATGTGCCCGGATGCAGGTCGGGAAACGCGCCCGACCTCGCCTCTGACGCGGACATGAGAGAAGCCCCCTTCAATGGCTTTCTTGACCGCTCCCGAAATTTCGGAAACCGAAAATTCGGGAGTGTTATCGACCGGGCCATCTTCAAATAAATCGTTCACGTCAGACCTTTCCTAGGCTGTGACCGCAACGGCAGAGATGAGAATTTCCATTTTAAAAACACAGTTGCCGTGAACAAAAGCGCGCCAAAACCGGCAAACCAGATCGAATTGAAGAGCAGTGACAGCATGATCGCAAGGATGCCACTGATCCAGAACAGGATGCGCGACATGCGCACGGTGGCCAAATCCGGGTCCGGCCAGAACTGCACTTGCGGACGCCCAAATTCTTCCGTGTAATAATCCAGTGTCCGCAGGTAATCCGGGTCATCCTGAAACGGCGGCAAATCACCTGGATGATGGATCGTACGACCAATCACGCGCAGGCAGAAATCTTCGAAATAGGCCTTTTTGTCCTCGGCATGCATCTGCCAGACCACATCGACGATCGGCGAAGGTGCCAGCGTTTCGCCCGTGCTTCCCACAAGAAATATGAAGCGGCGGTATTCTTCGACTAGAATGTAGCAGACATCGACCGAATGTCCGGTCTCTTCTTCCAGACGAGCCACGAGCGAACGTGTCAGCGGACGCTCATGAAAGCTGTAGCCTTCAAGCCGGTGCCAAAGCGGCCGGTCCTTTTTGGTCGGTTTCATACGTGCTGTTCGCTTGTCTGCTGCGTCCCCTAACCGAACAGTAGTATGATGCGCGGCATTGGCCAAGCACCCTATGCCAAAAACACGGATATTTGCGCGATACTTGTGGTTGCGTGGTGACCGCCTTAGAACCGGGCAAAATAGCCGGAAAGGGGCGCATATGAACATTCTCATCTTGGGCAGCGGCGGACGCGAACACAGCCTTGCTTGGGCGGTCAAACAGAACCCGAAATGCGACCGTCTGATCGTTGCACCCGGCAATGCCGGCATTGCGGCGATTGCGGAATGTGCGGACATCGACATCCTCGATGGTGGTGTCGTTGCAACCTTTGCCGCTGAAAACGCCATCGATTTCGTGATCATCGGGCCCGAAGCCCCACTTGCCGCCGGTGTCGCAGACCGGCTGCGCAGCGCCGGTCTGCTGGTCTTTGGCCCCAGCCAAGAGGCCGCGCAACTTGAAGCCTCCAAGTCCTTCACCAAGGCGATCTGCGATGCTGCCAACGCGCCGACGGCAGCCTATGCACACTTCACCAAAGCCGACGCTGCTCGCGCGTATATTCGCGAACAGGGTGCACCTATCGTGGTCAAGGCCGACGGGCTGGCCGCCGGAAAGGGCGTGATCGTCGCAATGACCGAGGAAGATGCGCTGGCCGCCATAGACGATATGTTCGACGGCAGTTTTGGCGAAGCAGGCGCAGAGGTCGTGGTTGAAGAGTTCATGGACGGCGAAGAAGCATCGTTCTTCGTGCTTTGCGACGGCAAGACCATTCTGCCCATCGGCACTGCACAAGACCACAAACGCGCCTATGACGGAGATACCGGCCCCAACACAGGGGGCATGGGCGCCTATTCCCCTGCCCCTGTCATGACCGACGAAATCACACGCAAGGCGCTGGATGAAATCATCCAGCCCACAATGGACGAAATGCGCAAACGCGGCACACCGTTTCAAGGTGTCCTGTTCTGCGGATTGATGATCCAGAACGGCCAGCCACGACTGGTGGAATATAACGTCCGCTTTGGCGATCCCGAATGCCAATGCCTGATGATGCGTTTGGGTGGACAAATCCTTGATCTGCTTCAAGCCTGCGCCGAAGAACGTCTGGACAAGATGCAGGTCAATTGGGCGGATGACCATGCGCTCACGATCGTCATGGCCGCCAAAGGCTATCCCGGCAATTATGCAAAAGGGACAGAGATCAAGGGTTTGGAAAGCCAACCTGAAGACAGTTTCCACATGGTTTTCCATGCAGGAACGCAGCAGGTCGGCGGACAGATCACGGCCTCCGGTGGCCGTGTGCTGAACATCACAGCGCGCGGCAACGATCTGGCAGAGGCACATGAAAAAGCCTACGCCATGGCGCAGGGCATTGATTGGGATGACGGTTTTTACCGCTCCGACATCGGGTGGCGCGCGCTTTAGGGCGCATCTTTACCGCCACGACAAAGGCCGCCCTCCAAGCGGAGCGCGGCCTTTCAAAAATCGAAACCTGCTCAGGCGGCGCGGCTGACCAGAACCGAGTCGATCTCGGCGGCGGCGGCATTCTCGTCATTGCCGGCCACGGCTGCGATCTCGCGTGTCAGACGCTCCAGCGCCGCTTCGTAAAGCTGGCGCTCGGAATAGCTCTGTTCGCGCTGATCGTCCTGACGGTGCAGGTCGCGGACAACCTCGGCTATGGCGATCAGGTCACCGGAATTGATTTTCTGTTCATATTCCTGCGCCCGGCGCGACCACATGGCCTTTTTCACCTTGGCCTTGCCCCGCAGTGTCTTCATTGCATGACCGACCACATCAGGGCTCGCCAATGCCCGCATGCCGACGTCTGTCGCCTTGTGCGTCGGAACCCGCAAGGTCATCTTGTCTTTTTCAAATGAGACGACAAACATCTCGAGTTCAAAGCCGGCAACCTCTTGTGTTTCAATCGAAACAATCTTGCCCACGCCATGCGCGGGGTAAACGACAAACTCGTTCGGTGTAAAATCGTATTTCTTCTTGCTCATGATCGTCCTTTCACGGCGATGCAAAATTTGCGGCCACAAAAAACCGCCGGGGGCAAAGAGCCTCCGCCGGGAAATGTCGACAGCAAATCTGGATCAACTTGTTCGCAGCATTGGACTTATCATATCACAAAAACCACATATCTGGAAGCGCCACATCCCAACACCATAGAACCATTAAAAAACAATAACTTAACCGTAAAGATCGGCCGAATCAGCCACCTTCGCCAGCAGCTTCGGAAAAGAGTTCCAACTTGCCTTCCTTGCCGTCCATTTCCTCGGCGGTGGGCAGCGGATCTTTCTTCGTGATGATCACAGGCCACATTTCGGAATACTTGCGATTGAATTCAACCCATTTTTCCATATCCGGCTCTGTATCGGGGCGGATCGCGTCAGCGGGGCATTCGGGTTCGCAAACACCGCAGTCGATACATTCGTCAGGGTGGATCACCAGCATGTTTTCACCCTCGTAAAAGCAGTCCACGGGGCAGACCTCGACGCAGTCGGTGTATTTGCAGGCGATGCAGTTGTCGTTGACGATATATGTCATAAGGCGCGGGTTCCGAAGTAGCTAACGCAGTCTAGCTAGAATAGACCGCCAAGGCATTCAAGGTCCAACAGACGCAGTGACGCAGGTAAGACCCGAAAACCCGAAAATCAGCCCCCGATCGCACTCAGAATGAATGTCGGAGCGCGGGGCTAGTCGATCCCCATATCACGCCGGTCTTTCTTCGTGGGGCGACCGCCCTTGTCATAGCGCGGGTTGGCGCCCTTCGCGGCAATGGCCCGTTCCTTCGGTGCAGGCGTCAGGTCCTCGTAAAGCTCTTGTGCCTCAGGTGCCGGCCCGCGTCGTGCGCCACAGGCCAGAATACGCACGACCTTTGTATCATCGGCTTGCACGAACGTCAGGACATTGCCCGGCCCCACAATGCGCGCAGGCTTGCTGACCGGCTGACTATCGACACGCACTTTACCGGCCGACACGACTCCGGCGGCCAGACTGCGCGATTTGAAAAAGCGCGCATGCCAAAGCCATTTATCCAGCCGGATGGTCGGACGGGAGTCGGTCAATCCTTCTTGAAGCCGGCCAAGGCGGCAGCAAAGGGGTTATCAGGGTCGATCTGTTTTTCTCGTTTGGGCTTGGCCTGATAGGTTTGTGGCTTGTTACCGCCAGCTTGAGGTTTGACTTTACCTTTTGGCTTGGCCTTGCCGCGTGACCGGTTGTCACTCTGCGGACGTGGGGCACGTTGGGCGCGGCTACCCCAAGTGAAGGTGTAAAATACCTCTGTTTCAGTACCGGACTCGGTTGTTGCGTCAGGCGTTTCCACCCGCGCATTATCCGTCGAAGCAATCGCCTCACCGGAGGTTTCCGCCACAGGATCGGCCACAGCCGCAACAGCTTTGAGCTTCTCACGCTCACCTTTCTCGGCCTTATAACCAAGACCGCTCATCAGATCCGCGAATTGCTCCAGTGTCATGCCCGTAATCGACAGCATATCGGGGTTTGCTTCAAACCCGCCACGGCTGTCTTTATCGCGCAGCATGTCGGCAAGGCGTTCCAACATATCGATCCGGATCGCACGTTCGCCAGCAGCGCGGTACCCGGCCATCGCATAATAACCCGGGACCGCATCCTTGGACGACAATACCGTGACCAGCCCGGGTGGCGGGCTTTCAGGAAATTCGCCCAGTTCTTTGTTCAGCGACCAAAGCACCAGTCGCAACCGCGTCGGCGCAGGTTTGAGCAAAAGTGGCATGAAAATCGTGAATTGGCCAAAACGGACACCATGCTTGCGCAGCGCACCACGCGCGTCCTGATCCAAGGCTTTCACGTCGTCAGCGACTTCGCCGCGCGGAATGATCCCAAACCCCTCGGCCATGCGGAATGCAAATCCCTTGGCAGAGCCCGTCAGCGTATCATCATTTTTCAGCGCGATGAGCGGTTCAAAGCCGGCGGCGATCTTGCGATCGATAAAATGTTGCAGGCGACGCTGCACCTTGGCTGCGACATCGGCTCCAGCTTCTTCGTCGACGAACGCCTCGACGCCGGGCTTGAATGGATCGTCGCCCTTCACCAGCTTGCCGACCGCCTGATCACCCCACATCAATCCGCCCTGTTCGGTAAAATCAATTTCGGGATCGGGTGCATTGTAGAACCTGTCAGCCAACAGGTTGAACTGCGGTGCCAACGCCTGCACGGATGCCTGTCGCAGTGTTTTCGCCTCATCGGGGCTGCCTGCCTTGTCCATCCGGAACCGGAAACCTGCCAACCGTCCGACAAATTCGCCTTCGACGGTTACTTCACCTTTATCGTTCACATCAGCCAAAAGGCTCTCCTTCTGTTTGAGCCGGCGAAGCAGAATACTGGTCCGCCGATCCACAAATCTTTGCGTCAGCGCGCCATGAAGCGCATCTGACAAACGATCTTCTACAGCGCGGGTCTCATCACGCCAATGAGAATCGTCAATCAACCAGCCGTTGCGTTGCGCAACGTAAGTCCACGTCCGGATATAAGCCAGCCTTTTAGACAACGTATCAATATCCCCATCCGTCCGGTCAATGCGCCGGACTTGCAAACCGAACCAATTGGCGGACACATGCCCAAGTTGATGCAGGTCGTTATAGATGTGAGTCAGCAGGCTGGCATGTTCGCCTTTGCTGATGCCCCGGAAATCGGGAATACGGCAGACATCCCACAGCAACTTGACCGAGGGCCCGTCGGTCGCGCGCGCCGCAACCTCACTATCCATCGCAAGTGCCTTGAGTGCGGCAAGATCATCGCTTTCGCGCACCCGCGTCAGCCAGAAATCATCCGTTCGCTCTTCGAGGGTCGCAATCAGGCGCTTGACCGAGCCGAATTGAAGCCTGCTATTGCGCCACTGCAGTTTCTTGACCGGCTGAAACCGGTGATCACAAATTGCCTGTGCGACACCTTCATCCAAAGGCGGCGCTTCGCCAGTGACGCCAAAGGTGCCGTTCTCGACATGGCGTCCTGCCCGACCCGCGACCTGCGCGAGTTCTTCAGGCTGCAGGTGCCGCATCCGGCGACCGTCAAACTTGGTGAGCGACGAAAATGCGACATGGCTGATGTCAAGGTTCAGCCCCATGCCGATGGCATCGGTCGCCACCAGATAATCCACGTCGCCGTTCTGGTACATCTCGACCTGCGCATTGCGTGTCCGCGGCGACAATGCACCCATGACGACGGCTGCACCGCCCTTTGTACGGCGCAAAAGCTCTGCGATCGCATATACATTTTCAACCGAAAACCCGACAATCGCGGACCGTGCAGGCATACGACTTATCTTTTTCGAACCTGTATATGTAAGTTGCGACATCCGCTCGCGGCGCATGAAGTACACGTCCGGCACAATGGCGGAAATCGCATCGCGCATCGTCTCTGCACCCAGAAACAGCGTTTCATGCAGGCCGCGCGCATTCAGCAACCGATCGGTAAAGACGTGCCCGCGTTCGGGATCATTGCAAAGCTGGATTTCGTCGATCGCCAGAAAATCGCAGCCCATTCCTTCGGGCATCGCCTCGACCGTACACACCCAATAAGCGGCACGCGGCGGCACGATCCGCTCCTCGCCAGTGATCAAGGCCACAACACCGGGTCCGCGCACCGCAACGATCCGATCATAGACTTCGCGCGCAAGCAAACGCAACGGCAAGCCGATAACACCTGTCCGATAAGACAGCATCCGTTCAATCGCATAGTGCGTCTTGCCAGTGTTCGTCGGCCCAAGCACAGCCGTGATCCGGGAGCCCGTCATATTCTTCCCCGAAACTTCGGAGGATCGACGCTTAAAGCGCCCGACCCTCTAGCTGCAATTTCAAACGGTCGACCGACCCCAGAGCTTCGGTCGAATTCGGATGCATCGTCAGGATCATCTCATAAAGCTCCAGCGCATCTTCCGGACGCTCCAGCTCTTCCATGATGATGGCCAGACCGCGAATCCCCTCGAAATGACGGGGGTTCAGGCTTAGCGCCTGACGAATGTCGTCCAATGCCGGCCCCGTCAGACCCATCAGGAAATATGACGACGCACGCCCGTAATAGCCTTCCGCAAAATTCGGCGCATGGTCGACCAAAGCGGTGAAATGCTCTGCCGCGACTTCGGGCGCACCGTCTTCCAGCGCGTCCTTGCCGCGTCGTAACAGCAGGTCCATCGCCGCGGACCCGCTCTTTTCCCACTGCGCTATGATCTGCCCTTCAATGCGGGCATAATTGTTTTCATCCGCCTCGGCGAGCTCTTGAAAAAGTTCATCCAACGTCGTTTGCTGCGCGTAAGCCGGAAACGAAATCCCGACTGCAAAGCAAAGTGCCGTAACGATACATTTGAAGCGATGTGTCTGCATACCCATAACGGTAATGTAGTGCACTGTGCGCGCAACACCAGAGGTCGCGCAGTCACATCAACGAATAGAGGATCAAAAATGACTGATGTTGTAACCGAAGCCGTCGCCGCCCTGAACGCGAAAATGGCTGGAGCAGGCTTTGACGGCACTGCGAAATTCACGATCGAAGACGAAGGCAGCATCATAATTGACAGCGATGGTGCGCGCGCAGGCGATGAAGACGCAGAGGTGACGCTGACTGCCACGACAGACGTCTTCAAAGCGATCCTTGATGGCGAGATGAACCCGACAACGGCTTTCATGACGGGCAAACTCACGGTTGACGGCGATATGGGACAAGCCATGAAGCTTTCCGGCGTTCTGTCATAATGATGCAGGCGGCCCCCTTTTTCGACGATATCGCACACGGTCCCGCCGGGGGGGTTGCGCATTGGCTGACCACGTCGGACGGGCTGCGCATCCGCGTTGGTCATTGGACCTTCGCCAAGGCCAAAGGCACTGTTCTGGTCTTTCCCGGGCGCACCGAATTCGTCGAAAAATACGGGCTCACGGCACAGGCGCTGCAGAATCGTGGATACGCGACCCTCGCCATCGACTGGCGCGGTCAGGGGCTAGCCGACCGGATGACCCAGAACCGGGCAGTCGGACATGTGCGCAAGTTTACCGATTATCAAAAAGATGTCGCGGCATCGTTGGCTTATGCCAAACAAGCCCAACTGCCACGCCCTTACTTCCTGATCGGACACTCGATGGGTGGCTGTATTGGTCTGCGCGCATTGATCGAAGGCTTGCAGGTCGACGCCGCCATGTTTTCGGCGCCAATGTGGGGGGTCCAGATGGAACGCGCCTTGCGGCCGGTGGCATGGGCACTGTCAGGCATCAGTACACCTTTGGGTTTTGACCAGTCTCTGACACCCGGCCAGACGGACGAAAGCTACGCGCTGCGCGAGACGTTCGCAGATAACGCGCTGACAAGTGACGCCGACATGTGGTCACTGTTCGGCCAACAGCTCCAAAAGCATCCTGATCTGGGCCTTGGAGGACCATCGTTGCGCTGGCTCAGCGCGTCATTGCGTGAGATGCGCAGGCTCAGCCGCATACCGTCGCCCAACTTACCCTGCATGACCTATCTGGGCACCGAAGAGACCATCGTTGACCCCTCTCGCATCCACGCACGTATGCAAGATTGGCCCAACGGAACCCTGCGGGTCATCGAAGGTGGCAAGCACGAGATGCTCATGGATACACCGGACTTGCGCAATATGATCTTCGACGAGACAGCGGCGTTTTTTGACACGCAGCTGGCTCAGGCCGCTTAACCCAAATCACTGTCGGCACGGACCTTGAAACCGGCGGCACGTAGCTGTCCGACCGTATCGACAACATGCTGCTTGTCACGCGCCTCGATCACGATCTCCAGCTCGGCCTGCTTGAGCGACACGCTCTGCATCATCCGTTGGTGAATGACCTCGATCACATTCGCCCCGGCCGCGCCGATGATCCGCGAAATATCAGACAGTTGGCCGGGTGTATCATCAATCTCGAATGTCAGGCGCGTGATCCGGCCATCGCGAACCAGCCCGCGCAGGATCAGTGTTGAAAGAAGGCGCGAATCGATATTACCGCCGCAGACGACCAATCCGACTTTCTTGCCGTGAAAATCCTTCGCATGCTTTTCAATGATCGCCAGCCCCGCGCCGGCGGCCCCTTCAGCCACGATCTTTTCATAGGACAAGAGGTCAAAAACGGCGGCTTCAATCTCGGCCTCGGTCGCGGTTTCAACGCGGTCCACATGGCTGGCGATCACCGCAAGGTTTGCAGCAGCCGGTTCCCGCACCGCGATCCCTTCGGCCAAGGTGGAACCGCCAAAGTTGGTTCCAACATCGTCAAAGTGCGCTTTCACAGCATCAAAATTTGCTGCCTGCGCGCCGATGATCTGTACGTCGGGTTTGACCGATTTCGCCGCAACTGCCATGCCTGCAATCAGACCGCCACCACCGATCGGAACAACGATCACATCCAGATCAGGTTCCTGCTCCAGCATTTCCAGCGCCACGGTGCCCTGCCCTGCGGCAACCACCGGATCATCGAAAGGATGCACAAAGGTCATTCCCTTCTCTGCTGCCATATCCAGCGTGAACTGCACGCTTTCGTCAAAGCCCTTGCCATGCAGCACGACTTCGGCCCCGAAATCCTTGGTCCGTTTCACTTTATTGAATGGCGTCCCCTCTGGCATCACGATCACCGCCGGAATTCCCAAACGGCTGGCATGATAGGCCAAACCCTGTGCGTGGTTGCCCGCACTGCACGCGATCACGCCAGCGGCGCATTCGGCGTCACTGAGTGTGAGTAGCTTGGCCAGCGCCCCCCGCGCCTTGAACGCGTTGGTGTGCTGCAGGTTTTCCAGTTTCAGATAAAGGTCGATGCCCAGATGCAGCGACAGGCGTGCCGCATGGACTGTTGGCGTCCGCATCGTCGCAGATTTGATAGCCGCATAGGTTTTTTCAATCAGCGCAGGATCAAGGGCCATGGGCCACCTCATTAAGTCTTGTTCACCCAAATCTGTTACACCCTAAGGCGGGCGAAACCTACCCCCCGGCCATTGGCCATGGCCTGTACCGCTCTATAGTTGATGCATGACTGACGTTCTGACATTCACTGACCGTGGCATCTATTGCCCTGCGGGCGATTTCTATATTGACCCGTGGAAGCCTGTTGACCGCGCACTGATCACCCACGGCCACAGTGATCATGCCCGCGCCGGCATGGGGCGATATATGGCGACCAAGGGGACCGCCCCCGTCATGCGCCACCGGCTGGGCGAGATCACTTTGGAAACCATGAACTTCGCCCAAGTCACCCGGATCGGAGATGCATGCGTGTCGTTTCACCCGGCAGGCCATGTCCCCGGTTCGGCGCAGATCAGAATAGAAGTCAAAGGCGAAGTCTGGGTCGTTTCCGGCGACTACAAGACCGTCGCAGATGGCCTTTCGGAGCCCTTTGAACCGGTGCGCTGCCACGCCTTCATCACAGAATGCACTTTCGGCCTGCCCATCTTCAAATGGACACCCCAAGATATCCTGACCCGGCAGATCAACGACTGGTGGGCAGCCAATGCGGCAGCGGGGCGCACGTCTATCATGGGGGCCTATGCCCTTGGCAAGGCCCAGCGGCTGCTGACCACCGTGAACCCCGACATCGGCCCGATCCTGACCCATGGCGCGATTGAAAACACAAACTCGGTGTTGCGCGGCCAAGGTTTCACCTTGCCCGAAACAACGCTGGTCACTCCCGATATCAGCCACAAGACACACCCCGGCGCGCTGGTTCTTGCCACACCCAGCGCGCTAGGTACCCCATGGGCGCGGCGGTTTGGCCCGGCGTCCACGGCCTTTGCCAGCGGCTGGATGGCCCTGCGGGGCGTGCGCCGCAGACGCGCGGCAGATCGCGGATTCATCGTATCCGATCATGCCGACTGGGAAGGGCTGAACGCTGCGATCAAGGCAACGGGTGCAACAAGGGTTTTTGCCACGCACGGCTATACGTCCGCCTTCCAGAAATGGCTGACCACCCAAGGCTACGACGCCCACATCATCAGCACGGATTATCAGGGCGAAGGGTTCGATGCGTCAGAGGAAGCTGAAGCATGAAAGACTTTGCCGCCCTTTTCACCCGCATCGACGAAAGCACCAAGACAACGGTCAAAACGGCAGCCTTGGCCGAGTATTTCCAGACGGCTACTCCCGAGGATCGCCTATGGACCATAGCGCTATTCACCGGACGCAGGCCCAAACGGACGATCACCGCCACCCGCCTGCGCGCGTGGGCAGCAGAGGTCGCAGGATTACCCGACTGGTTATTTGAGGAAAGCTATAGCATCGTCGGTGATCTGGCCGAAACGATCGCATTGGTTTTGCCTCCTGCGACGGAAGATCAAGATCAAACGCTGACCCACTGGCTTGAATATATTAAATCGCTTTCGTTATTGGAAGAAGACGCGCGAAAAGCTGGGATCTTGAGCGCATGGAACAGCCTGCCTGCCACTGAACGCTTCCTTTTCACAAAACTGCTCACCGGTGGTTTCCGCATCGGCGTCAGCGCCAAACTGATCACCCGCGCGCTGGCGCAGGCAACGGGACAGGCAGAACCGCAACTGACCCACAAGCTGATGGGCAACTGGACACCGGACACCACAACGTGGGACGCTCTGATCGAGGCCGAAGACCCCACCGCCGACCTGTCGCGCCCCTACCCGTTCTATCTGGCCTATCAGCTGGATAGGTTTCACGACCTAGGGCCGCCCACCGACTGGAGCGCCGAACGCAAATGGGACGGGATCCGTGGGCAATTGATCGTGCGGGGCGGCGAACACCACCTATGGTCGCGCGGCGAAGACCTGATGACCGACCGCTTTCCAGAGTTCGCCCAACTGCGTGATTACCTGACCGATGGCACGGTGATTGATGGCGAAGTGCTGGCATTCATGGACGAAAGACCGCTGTCCTTCAATACGCTTCAAAAGCGGATCGGGCGCAAGACAGTGCCCAAGAAACTGCTGACCGAGGCACCCGTGATCCTGATGGCCTATGATCTTCTGGAGCATGAAGGACGTGACATCCGCGAAACGCCGTTGGAAGAACGACGCGCGGCCCTACATTTGTTGATCTCTGCCGTCCCCGAAACCGCACCAATACGCCTTTCAGCGTCTATCCCGTTCGAAACGTGGGAAGACCTCGGCGCCGCACGTGACCAATCGCGCGACCTGAACGCCGAAGGTCTAATGCTGAAGCGGCTGGACAGCCCGTACCTTGCGGGACGCAAACGCGGAGACTGGTGGAAATGGAAAATCGATCCGCTGACTATTGATGCTGTGATGATTTATGCCCAAGCTGGTCACGGACGGCGCGCCAATCTTTTCACCGATTACACATTCGCCGTGCGCAACGGCAATGACCTTATACCGTTTACCAAGGCCTACTCTGGTCTTACCGACAAGGAATTCCGCGAGATCACTGCATGGGTCCGCAAGAATACCCTCCAGCGCTTTGGTCCGGTCAGGCAAGTGCCGCCCGAGCATGTCTTTGAAATCGCTTTTGAAGGCATTCAAGCCAGCCCGCGCCACAAATCCGGTGTCGCCTTGCGCTTTCCGCGCATGCTGCGCTGGCGGCGCGACAAACCGGTGGTCGAGGCCAACACGCTCGATGATCTCAAAGAGATGTTGGCGACCTACGGCTGATGGGCTTTTCACTTTTTCAAACAGTGCCTATGTATCTAACAAGACATAATGAAAGGTTTTCCCATGCAATTCCCCCAGCCCGTTTTCGACGCCAACACAACCGGTGGAAAGGACCTTGGAAATCTGCCCGAATGGGACCTGAGCGATCTTTACCCTGCCACCGACAGCCCCGAACTGGGACGGGATATGGCGTGGCTGGAGAAGGAATGTGCCGCCTTTGCCACCGATTACGAAGGCAAGCTGTCACAGTTGGATGCCGCCGGCCTGCTTGAGGCTGTGCAACGCTATGAGCAGATCGACGTGATCGCAGGGCGGATCATGTCCTTTGCCGGGTTGCGCTATTACCAGTGCACAACTGACAGCGACCGCGCCAAATTCAT
>NZ_JAWOAN010000213.1:0-2920 GCF_046498525.1 Yoonia sp. | reverse complement strand
ATATCAAGACTACAGTTTTCGCCGCAGCACTCGCGTTGACAGCCAATACAGCATTTGCTGGCGGGCTTTCACCTGCAATCACCGAAACGCCTTTGACGGAAGAGGCAATGGTTGCGCCGGCTGGCCCATCCATTGATCCTACATATATCGTGGTCGGCGTGCTTGCCGCATTGCTTCTCGCGGCAACTGTCGGGAGCGACGATGATAATGGTGGTAGTGAAATGGTGATGTCTGATTGCCTACCTTCCTGTTTCCCTGACTTCGAAACACCACTGGGAGACCTTCCATAAACATTGGTCGTCGCGCGTAATACTCCATTTCAAGGGCGGCAACTTTTTTGGTTGCCGCCCTTTTGCATGCCTGATCAGAACCGCTTCCAGAATGATATCGCAACACAAGATCCCCTCTGTATCCGGATCCGTTTTTCACGCTGATCGCATATGTGTCCTTGGCGATATCGCATTGTCCATGGCTTGGTCCGGTGGTAGTTTGTCCGTGCCGCAGCATGAACGCTGAAACGAGCTGTCGTTTGTGCCGGTGGTACTCTGCGGCATTTTCCCGAGCCCGTACCATGTCGCGCATCGCCTCATGCGTTTCATCCGAAACCCAAATGGGCGTCAGTTCCCCGGCGCGAAAAAGGCGGGCCAGTCGAATTGCATCCAGCCGGTCTGTCTTCACCCGCTCTCCAGCACGCACCGGAATTAACGAAGGCGCGACCACACAGCATTCGAAACCGAACGCGCGCACCTGCCGATAAAGGCCATATCCTGTGGGGCCTGCCTCATAGCATACCGAGACGGATGCCCCTCGCGCAGAAAGCATCTTGAGCAAGCGGCCAACTCTGGCAGGGGCGGTTTCAAATGTGCCCAAGCTGACAGCCTCGTCACGTAGCCCACCACCAGCAAGCGCAACTGCCAGCTTGTCTTTCGATACATCGATCCCGACATAAATCGTTGGTTGTTCTTTCGTCATGCCTTCCTCCATCGCTGTTAAACGGCATTCGCCGTAATGCGATCAGAATACAGGCTGATCCCTCAGACGCGTACCGCAGAAAACATGCAGTCTTACACCTATACCATCATCATAACCCTTGAAAAACCATATCAACTGCGCGGGTGATCTCGTCTTAATTGCCTGACAGGTCGCCCACTGCGGCACCAAGCGCAACGGTGCGAACGGCAGCCATGGATTGAACGATCAGCACAAACTGCCCATCGTCCAGCGAAATCACTGGGTTGAGGTGTTTCGCGGGCGGAGGGCTTTGGTCAAACGGCACCAACGGCGCGACCACACGGGTTTCAGTCCAGTCAAGAAAGTCACTTTGCAGATTCACCACTCGGCCGCCGCCGGGCATCTCATGTACGCTGAACCGCGCCATCAGAACTGCCGGTACTTTTCAAGCGGAAGGCCATGTTTTCCGACCCATGCGTTATATCCATCAAAAGCTGCACGGTTTTCTTCCAGCCATTGCGCGGCCTTTTGTTTGCGTACGGCGCCGCGCAGGCTGGCCACGAAGGTGACGGACAAATTGATGTTCAACGCACGGGCTTCATCGAGAAGCAGGGGATCGATAGTCAGGTTGGTTGCGCGTTTATTCATTTGTGCCTCCTGTGGGCAGATGATGCTCATTAATAACACACACAGGCGCGCCTGGCAAAGCTTAGACGCTCACCTTCGTCGTCAGCTGCGTATACATCTCGAAAAGTTTTTCTAGCCGTTCGGTGTCGCTGCGGAAGCGGCGGCCGATGTAGATGCGTTCCAGCACCTCGTCATTATCATCATGCGCGGCGCGGAGGTTGCTCGTCAAAAAGCACTGCCAGTACGTCATAATACCCCTTTGCCAGTGGAGCGGAAGGCAGTGCATGTTGCAATGGTTTCTGCGCCTTGCCTTTCTCAGCCCCAAAGCGTGCGGCCAGCAGCAGCCTTCCTAAAATTGTCTACTTAATGGGCCAATTATCGCGTCTTTTGCCGCATATTTACAAAGTCTGTAGACGCCATATTACGCAATCATTCCGTTGGAACCCGTGGTCACAAGTTCAGCCTTGCACGAACGTCCTCAAAACCTGGATCCTCTGCATACAGGCGTTCAAATTCGCGACGCGCCTGTGCCTTGCGACCAACTTGTTCGTAAAGAACCGCACGGTCATAACGAATCTGATGCAACAGCCCCTCGGGCCGGTTCTTGCGGCGGCGATTGGCCAATGTGAACACACCGATTGCAGCATCCGGCATGTCCATCGCGGACAGAGCACGGCCTCGATAAAGCAAGATGGCCGTATCGACAGGAGTTTCGTTTTCAACATGCGTTGTCGCGCGGACCACATCATCCATCAGTGCCCGGTCATTCGGCGTGTCGAGCGCCAACTCGGCAAAGGACAGCAGCACAATAGGGTCGGTCGCATCAATTTGCCGGAGCCGTTCAATGTGTACCATCGCATCTGCATCACTGCCCTGAAGCTGTGCAATCTCGACAAGCGCAAGCCGTGTGCCCCGCTCTCGGGGGAACACATGCGCAAATATATCCTCGGTGATCGGAAGGCTGATCTGGGCCGCGATCTCATATTTTGCAAACAGCTCGCCCAAGCCATAGAGCCGAGCTAACGCGTGTTCAAAATGCGATTTGGCGCGGTCAAACTCTTCACGGCGCAAGCGGATCATCCCCGCCATCCAAGCAGCGTCCGGCAGAGCACCCGTCTCTTCAAGGGCCGCCACCTGCGTCGGCAGGCTGTGCGTGGTCGAAACTATGTCGTCGAAGATTACAAAGGCCGCAGGATCGGGGATATCAAAACCGGCTGGAATAAAGCCCGCTTGCTGGCAACAGACCTCGCAGCCAAACATGGCATCAAAATCGACCTCTCCGATGTGACGCCACACACCCTGAAACACACAGCGATTACATGGGCGCTCCAACGCGGGGCAA
>NZ_JAWOAN010000133.1:0-10929 GCF_046498525.1 Yoonia sp. | reverse complement strand
GTGATGGTTGCAACGCAGCGTTCACTGCTATAATGCGAAGCTTTCCTGCAATCACAACGCACACATGATTTGACGTGCAATCTGGGCTTAAGGGGGTGATGCCGCGCCAACTTGGAGTAAGCGCGACATCTTTGAGTTAAGAAAACTGCAGACAGTCTTATTCGGTGCCGTTGCGCTTCTGATTGTCCAGTGATGTTTCAATATCATTTGCGAGTCCACCAGCACCGTTGCTGATCGCCGTACCAACGGCCAGGCCAAGAACAACGATTGCAGCAGTCAGAACGACGAAGTCAACTGTTACAGCACCGTCTTCGTCATTGCGGAAGTTTTTGATAAAGTTAAGCATTATATTCCCTCCTCAGGGTATTAGAAGATTTTGTTTCGTTCCGTTTCGTTCCGCGCCGGCATCTGGTTTACTAGTTACGCTAACGCGAACACCGTCTTGGATGCAGACATATAGCCATTTGAATGGGGCGGGAGTTTGGCATCAAACATTTTTTTCCCTGTCAGACGCCAAGTTTGGCCCAAAACGGGGTAAGCCAATGTTTTTAAATGAAAGAATTATTCATCTTTTGTTCATCTTTCCAAATTTGCGTTGCCGAAACGCTCTCAATATCGGTCAAAACTGTGCCATTGTTCCTAAAGATTTGGCTTTTTGGCTTCTTTCTGCCATTTTAAGATGAATAAAAACCGCGAGCAGGCAAAAAATGAGTCGTAGATTAACAGGCACGGCACTGGCAGGGTTGCTGCTGCTCACAGCACCAGCGGTGGCTGAAATCGAAAGATTGCAGCCCGACTTCACATTCAAGCGCGTACCCGTTCCATCAGGCAACAGTGGCAGCCGCATCACCGTTCAAATTGACCCTAACGCCCCGAGGCTTGGTCCGGTCTACGCCGATCCTGAACCCGAGCTTTCACCCGTGGCGGCGGGTGGTGCAATTGCGCTCCCGCAACCTTCCGGCCTTGAATGGTTCTGGACGACCGTGCCGGCAAAACTCTCCGAACAGGGACCCGTTCGCTTTCAGAAGGCGATGGCCCGGTTGAACGACCCTCCCAGCGGGCAAGGTGTCCCAACTCCGCGGCTTCAGGCGTTGCAGACCATCGCAAACGCGCACGGGCGTCGTATCTTGATTGAAACGGTCGGCACCTCTGTGTCGCCTGCGCTGGTGCTGGCGGTCATTTCGGTCGAAAGTGCGGGCCGTATCGATGCCGTAAGTTCGGCCGGTGCGGAAGGTTTGATGCAACTGATGCCAGACACCGCAACCCGCTTTGGTGTCACCGACAGCAAAGACCCTGCACAGAATATCAAAGGCGGTGTGGCCTATCTGGAATGGTTGCTGGCCCACTTCGGCAATGACGCGGTGCTGGCGCTGGCGGGATACAACGCAGGCGAAGGCAATGTACGCCGCTACGAAGGCGTGCCGCCATTCGGCGAAACAAGGGCCTATGTGCCCAAGGTGCTCGCGGCTTGGCAGGTGGCAAAAGGGCTGTGCCAGACACCACCGGAATTGATCACGGATTCCTGCGTCTTCAATGTGAACGGTATCTAGACAGAAAAGACGTCGGCCCATTCAGGGTGCTTGCGGCGTTGCGCATTCACAAACGGGCAAAGCGGCACGATCTGAAAGCCTTTGCTGCGCGCGTCTGCGATAAACTCGCGCAACATCGTCGCCCCGATGTCTTCGCCTTCATGCCCGCTTGCCGTTTGTGTATGCTCCGCACTCACCAGCTTGGATGACATGATGGAATACTTCAGCTCACTCTCACCAGATGCGTGCACTATATAATAACGACCCTTTTTGCCGCTTTCTTCGTGCATGACCGACAGGTCAGACAATCGCCGCTTCCGTCGCGGCGCGCAGTTCGTCTTCAGTGACGCCTTCGGCGGTTTCGACGATCTTCAAACCACCCTCGACCACGTCCAACACACCAAGGTTGGTGATGATGCGATCCACCACGCCCTTGCCGGTCAGCGGCAGGGTGCATTCCTTCAGGACCTTGCTGACACCGTGCTTGTTGGTGTGATCCATCACAACGACGACGCGACCGACACCGGCAACCAGATCCATGGCGCCGCCCATACCCTTGACCAGCTTGCCCGGGATCATCCAGTTCGCCAGATCGCCGTTCTCGGCCACTTCCATGGCACCTAGAATCGCCATCGCTATCTTACCGCCACGGATCATCCCAAAGGATTGGGCGCTGTCGAAATACGCGGTCTGGGGCAGTTCTGTGATCGTCTGCTTGCCCGCATTGATCAGGTCGGCATCCTCTTCGCCGTCAATCGGGAAGGGACCCATTCCCAACATGCCGTTTTCGGACTGCAAGGTCACTTCAATGCCGTCAGGAATATAGTTGGATACCAGCGTCGGAATACCGATTCCAAGGTTCACGTACCAGCCATCCTGCAGTTCTTGTGCGGCCCGTGCGGCCATCTGATTGCGGTCCCACATTATGCTGTCCTCACAGTACGCTGTTCAATACGCTTTTCATGTTCGCCCTGGATCAGCCGGTGCACATAAATGCCCGGCAGGTGAATGCAGTCAGGATCAAGCGACCCCGTCGGCACGATCTCTTCCACCTCGACCACACAAGTCTTGCCGCACATCGCAGCAGGCGGGTTGAAATTGCGGGCGGTCTTACGGAAAACAAGATTGCCGGTCTCATCGGCCTTCCACGCCTTCACGATGGCAAGGTCGGCAAAGATACCTTCTTCCAGAATGTAGGTCTCGCCATTGAAGTCTTTGTGTTCCTTGCCCTCGGCGATCACGGTGCCGACGCCGGTCTTGGTATAAAAGCCGGGGATACCACAGCCGCCTGCGCGCATCCGCTCGGCCAGCGTGCCTTGGGGGTTGAACTCCAGCTCAAGCTCGCCGGACAAATACTGGCGCATGAACTCTGCATTTTCGCCCACATAAGAACTCATCATTTTCCTGACCTGACGGGTCTGCAACAAAATACCGATACCGAAGTCATCAACACCTGCATTGTTTGACGCAAATGTCAGATCCTTGGTACCTGCGTCCCTGATCGCCTCAAGCAACAATTCGGGGATGCCACATAGGCCAAAGCCGCCAGCAGCGATGAACATGCCATCATGCAAAAGCCCGTCAAGGGCAGCGGTCGCGTTGGGATAGATTTTCTTCATGCGCTAACTCTCCGGCGTGGTTTGCGCTTGTTGTGCCGCTAGGCCAACAGAGAGTCAACAAAATGCCGCGACGCAGAAAGGGGCGCTAGCCCGCCTTCTTCGCCGCAGGCTTTTTTGTGGCCGTTGTTTTCTTCTTTGCCGGGGCTTTTTTGCGCACGGGCTTTTTCTTGCCCGCTTTCTCGGCCCGCTCATCAATCAGATGTACGGCCTGCGCCATCGTCAATTCGCCGGGCTCGATCGTGTCGGGGATCGTGGCGTTGATCTTTTCCCACTTCACATAGGGCCCGTATTTGCCGTCAAAGACATTCACAGGGCCGCCTGCTTCCGGATGTTCGCCCAATTCGCGGATCGGAACTGCGGCCTTGCCGCGGCCACCACGCGAGGCGACCTTTTCGGCAAGCAACTGCACCGCGCGGTTCATGCCCACGGTCCAGACCTCGTCGATACTGTCCAGATTGGCGTTCGTGCCACCGCGATGCGAGGTGCTCTCTGCGTGTTTGAGATAGGGGCCGTAGCGCCCGATATTGGCCCAAACCGGCACGCCATCTTCGGGGTGCGGACCGATTTCGCGGGGCAGGGACAAAAGCATCAATGCCTGTTCCAGCGTCACGTCTTCGGGTTCCCAATCGGCAGGGATACTCTGGCGTGGCGGCTTTTTGTTTTCCTCGGTCACCTCGCCGCGCTGGGCATAGGGGCCAAAGCGGCCTTTGAAAATCCTGATCTCATCACCGTCGTCGGTGCCCAGCAGCTTACCCTCCGGCGGAATGGCGGATGCCTCCGCTTCAGGGTTGGGGGGGCCGAAGGGGCGTGTATAGCGACATTCGGGATAGTTCGAGCAACCGATGAACGCACCTCCCGACCGTGCTGTGCGCATTGACAACCGGCCTGCGCCGCAGTTGGGGCAAAGACGTGGATCACTGCCATCTTCGGTAGGTGGAAAAAGATGCGGCTCCAACACCTCATTGATTTTTTCCAGCACCTCGGTGATGCGCAGGTCCGCAGTCTCGGCAATCGCAGCCGAGAAGTCGCGCCAGAACTGACGAAGCACTTTCTTGTAGTCAGCATGCCCTGCGCTGACCTCATCCAACTGGTTTTCCAGATCAGCAGTAAAATCGTAGCCAATGTATTTGCGGAAATAGTTGGTCAGGAACGCTGTGACCAGACGGCCTTTATCTTGCGGGATCAGGCGGTTCTTGTCCTTCTCGACATAGCCGCGATCCTGAATGGTCGTAACGATCGAAGCATAGGTAGAGGGGCGACCGATACCCAGTTCTTCCATCCGTTTCACCAGCGTCGCCTCGGTATAACGGGGTGGTGGCTGTGTGAAGTGCTGTTCGGGATCGACCGATTTCTTCTCGGCTTTCTCCCCCTCGGTCAGTTGCGGCAGGCGCTTGTCGTCGTCATCGACAACGGCGTCATCCTTGCCTTCTTCATAAATCGCTATGAAGCCGTCAAAGACCATGACCTGCCCGTTCGCGCGCAACACGACCTGTTCATCGGCGCTGGTGATATCCACAACAGTGCGTTCCAGCCGGGCGGCGGCCATCTGGCTGGCCATCGTGCGTTTGTAGATCAGATCATAAAGCTTGCGCTGGTCCGCATCCGCGATTTTGGCGTCTTCGGTACTGACCGACATCTCTGTCGGGCGAATGCATTCGTGGGCTTCCTGCGCGTTCTTGGCTTTGTTCTTATATATGCGCGGCTGGTCGGGCAGGTATTTCGCGCCGAACTTGGCCTTGATCGCATCACGAGCGCCGGTGACGGCCTCAGGTGCCATATCAATGCCGTCGGTCCGCATGTAGGTAATCAGACCCGCCTCATAAAGGCGCTGTGCGACGCTCATGGTCTGCTTGGCGCCCATGCCGAACTTGCGGCTTGCCTCTTGTTGCAGTGTCGATGTCATGAAGGGGGGCGAAGGATTACGGGTGGCAGGCTTTGCCTCGACCGATTTGATCACCAGATCGCGCGAGTTGATCGCCTGCACGGCCATTTCGGCCTGCGTCGCATTGCCAAGATCGAATTTGTCGAGCTTCTTGCCAGCCAGCGTGGTCAGGCGCGCCTCGAACGTCTGGCCGCGCGGGGATTGCAGCAGGGCCTTGACGGTCCAGTATTCCTGACTGCGGAACGCTTCGATTTCCATTTCACGCTCAACGATAATGCGCAGGCAGACCGATTGGACGCGGCCTGCCGATTTCGCGCCGGGCAGCTTGCGCCATAGAACCGGCGACAGGTTAAAGCCCACCAGATAATCCAACGCGCGACGCGCGAGATATGCTTCAACCAGCGGCTCATCGACCTGACGGGGGTGCGCCATCGCCTCGGTCACGGCGGATTTGGTGATCGCGTTAAAAACAACACGGCTGACGGGTGTGTCTTTTTTGATCGCTTTCTTGGCCCTTAGCGTTTCTGTCAGGTGCCATGAAATAGCCTCGCCCTCGCGGTCGGGGTCGGTTGCGAGAATCAGTTCATTGTCATCTTTCAGCGCATCGACAATGGCTTTGATATGCTTTTTGCTGTCTGACGCGATCTCCCATTTCATGTCGAAATCTTCGTCGGGAAGGACAGAACCATCCTTGGGCGGCAGGTCACGGACGTGTCCGTAAGAGGCAAGAACCGTGTAATTGTTACCAAGATAACCGTTTATTTTCTTGGCCTTCGCAGGGGATTCGACAACGACAACGGGCATGAGAATCCTTTACAGAAAATGCAGTTCCTTAGGTCGGGCAAGATGTGGCGTCTGCTTGCCGAATGTCAATGAGGGTAAAAATCTTTGCCGGAACTTGCCTGAAGGTTCAGACGATACGGGCCAGCAGCCCGCCTGATTGACGTGCAATTTTGCCTTCAAGTTCCAGATCAATCAGAATGGGTGCGACATCAATTGCAGAAGCCTTGATGTCGCGCAGCAGTTGGTCTTCCGCAATCGGCGCGCTGCCCAAGCGTGATAGTATCTGCGAGTGCAGTGCCGCCATATCCCGCAAGCCGCGTTTCGCCGCAGTCGGCGCCGGCAAGTCAAGCTCGGGCGCGGGTGCCACGACCGGTGTGACCGCATCGATCACATCTTCGGCGTTGCGCACAAGGGTTGCCCCATCACGGATCAGCATATTGCAGCCCCACGCACGAGCATCGAAAGGGTGACCGGGTACTGCAAACACATCGCGCCCTTGATCCAGCGCATTGCGTGCCGTGATCAGGCTGCCTGATTTGCCCGCCGCCTCGACCACGACGACCGCGCGGGCCAGCCCCGAAATGATTCTGTTTCGCGCAGGAAAGTGGCGCGCTTGCGGCTGCAGACCCATCGGCATTTCCGACAGGCGCAGCCCGCGTTTTGCGATATCATGGGCAAGCTGCGTGTTTTCGGCGGGATAAATCACGTCCACGCCGCCTGCCAACACCGCTACTGTGCCACCTGCCAACGCCCCATGATGCGCGGCTGCATCAATGCCGCGTGCAAGCCCGGAAACAACGGTATAGCCGGCATCTGCCAAATCCTCGGCGAGCCGTTTTGCCATGCGGGTTCCCAAAGACGATGCATTGCGCGCGCCGACAAGCGCGATCATCGGTTTCTCGAGAAGTCCGGTATTCCCGATCGCCCAAAGCAGGGGCGGGGCATCCGCAATATCCTGCAATGATCGCGGATAGTCCGGCGATCCTTCCACCAGCAAATGCGCGCCTGCCGCCTTTCCGGCTTTCAGTTCCGCCATCACAACGCCTTCGGGGCAGATCACATAATCTGCGACCCCCGCAGCTTTCGCGATTTCCGGCAAAACCCCGAGGGCATCAGCCGCGCTACCGTGTTCTGCCAGCAGCCGGTGATAGGTCGCAACGCCAACCCGACGCGAACGCAATAGGCGAAGGCGGTTGACCGCATCCTCTTCCGTGGTGGGTAGGAGTGGGGGGTGAGTGGAAGAAAAGTGTGTTCCGGCCATCCCGAACCTCCGCCATATTGCCCGATCACCTTAGGGCCAAGAGGGTTAACGAGTTCTGAATCAATATAAGATGATTTTGAACTGAATGAGATATTTCATGCCTAATTCGCCAAAATGCCTGTGGCGCAGCATGATTGTGTGCGCGAATTGCACGCACCACAACCTCGGAAAGCTTAAAAGAATCACTCAGGCGTCGGGTCTAGGCAGCAGCGCCGCCCACTGTCAGACCGCCGATCATGAGGCTTGGCTGACCCACGCCAACCGGCACCCACTGGCCCGCTTTGCCGCAGTTGCCGATCCCCGGATCAAGTGCCAGATCATTGCCGATCCCGCGAATCTGCTTGAGCGCAGTTGCCCCGTCGCCAATCAACGTCGCCCCTTTCACAGGCGCACCAACCACCCCGTTCCTGACGCGGTAGGCCTCGGTGCAGCTGAAGACAAACTTGCCATTGGTGATATCCACCTGTCCGCCGCCAAACCCAACGGCATAAATACCGTCCTTGAGGTCGGCGACCAGCGCCTCTGGCGCGGTGTCGCCAGCCAGCATGTAGGTATTGGTCATGCGCGGCATCGGCGCATGGGCAAAACTTTCGCGCCTGCCGTTACCCGTGGGGGCAACACCCGTCAGACGCGCATTCTGGCGATCCTGCATATAGCCGACCAAAATACCGTCTTCGATCAGTGTGTTCTTGGCGCTGGGCGTGCCTTCGTCATCGACCGTGATCGACCCGCGGCGATCGGGGATCGTGCCGTCATCCAGCACGGTGACACCCTTGGACGCAATCTGCTGGCCCATCAGACCGGCAAATGCGCTTGAGCCCTTGCGATTGAAATCACCCTCAAGGCCATGGCCAATCGCTTCATGCAGCAAGATCCCGGGCCAACCGGGGCCAAGAACAACATCCATCACACCCGCAGGTGCAGGTTCGGCATCAAGGTTTACGAGCGCGATCCGGAGCGCCTCTCGGGCGACGGGTTCCCAACTGTCACGACCGATCAGCCCGATCAGTCCTGCGCGACCGCCACCCCCCATGCCGCCACTTTCACGTTTGCCGTTTTCCTCGACGATCACACTGATGTTCAGGCGTGACATCGGGCGGGTGTCTGTCACCAACGTCCCTTCGGGGCGCAAAATCAGAACTTCTTGGTGAGAGGCGGCAACAGTGGCAGAGACCTGCACGACCCGCGGATCAAGCGCGCGCGCAAATTCATCGATTTCGCGCAGCAGATCGATCTTTGCGGGGAAGGTTGCCTGCAACATCGGATCATCATCCGAATAAAGCTTACGGTTCGTGCCGGCGGGCGCATCGGCCATCGTGCCTCCCCCGTCACCGACAGCCAGACGTGCAGTGGCGACCGCGCGTTTCAACGCATGCTCATCAATCGTTGTGGAATGGGCGTAGCCTGCCGTTTCGCCACGCACGGCACGCAGGCCAAACCCTTCGGATGCATCGAAACTGGCGGTCTTGATGCGGCCATCGTCAAACGAAATCACCTCGGACTTGCGGCGCTCCAGAAACAACTCGCCATCGTCGGCACCGGCAGTCGCCTCGCGCAGGAGGTTCAGGGCTGTATCCTGATCCAGATTTGTTTCAAACGGGCGGAACGGGTCTGCTGACATGGGTTTTTCCTTGGCCGGGGGTGAATTTTGTCGCGCAAGCGTCCGTTTGACGCAATAGCAGTTCTTGAGTTGTGCATCAGGATATGGGACATGGTCCATCGAATACAATGGGATTCCGTCCGAAGCCCGAATGGAATCGCCGGGGAGCCGCGCCGCGAAAGGTGCATTTAAGATAGGGTAAGACATGCGTTTGAATAGCATCGCGACATCACTTTGGACGACAGCCGGTCTGATGATGGCCGGATCTTCCGTGACAGCACAGCAGATCAATCAGGATCTCGAAATTGTGGGCATCCCCGTTCAAGGTGGGATGGGCTTTCAGCCTGCCGCGACGGAACTCGCACGTGATGTGCACTGGCTCGACAACCTGCTTTTGGTGATCATCACGGTCATTACACTGTTTGTGACGGCACTCCTCGCTTGGGTGGCAATCCGCTACAATCAAAAGAGAAACCCCAGTGCCGAGACCTTCACGCACAACTCGCCGCTGGAAGTGGCGTGGACCGTTGTACCGGTTGTTATTCTTGTGTTCATCGGCGCATTTTCGTTGCCCGTGCTTTTCAAGCAGCAGGAAATCCCAGAGGCTGACATCACCATCAAGGTGACGGGCTACCAGTGGTATTGGGGCTATGAATACGTCGACCATGGGGTCGAATTCGACAGCTACATGCTGGCGCGCGACGAGTTGGCAGACTATGGCTACAGCGACAAAGAATACCTTTTGGCAACAGACACAGCAGTGGTCGTGCCTGTTGGTGCAACCGTTGTGATGCAGGTCACCGGTGCAGACGTCATCCACTCTTGGACGATCCCTGCATTCGGCGTAAAGCAGGATGCGGTTCCGGGTCGTTTGGCGGAACTCTGGTTCGCCGCAGAGCGTGAAGGCATCTATTTCGGTCAGTGCTCGGAACTTTGCGGCAAGGACCACGCTTATATGCCGATCACGGTCAAGGTCGTCAGCCAAGAGACATATGACGCCTGGCTTTCCGAAGCGACTGGCACGTCCTAAGGGGTTGGGGCGGGGCAATGCCCGCCCTATATAAACTACTGTTCTAATACGTCAGGTGGGATATCCCGCCCTCTTTTGAAGGTCCGGAATGAGCGATATCAGCGCATCAGATCAAGGCTACGAAGCAGGTATGGGTGATTACTTCGCCCTGATGAAGCCGCGCGTGATGTCGCTAGTGGTGTTTACTGCTCTGGTTGGGCTGTTGGTGTCGCCTGTACCGGTTCATCCCTTCATCGGCTTCGTCGCAATCTTGTGTATTGCCGTCGGTGCGGGTGCTTCGGGTGCGCTGAACATGTGGTGGGACGCCGATATCGACGCCCGCATGAAGCGGACCGCCGGTCGCCCGATCCCTTCAGGCCGGGTCGCGCCGGGTGAAGCATTGGGGATTGGCCTTGCCTTGTCCGGCTTCTCCATTGTCTTGCTGGCACTTGCGACCAATTTTCTTGCCGCATTCCTGCTCGCCTTCACGATCTTTTTCTACGCGGTAATATATTCCATGTGGCTCAAACGGGCGACACCCCAGAACATCGTGATCGGTGGGGCTGCTGGTGCATTTCCCCCGATGATCGGCTGGGCCGTCGCCACCGGCGGGATCAGCATCGAAAGCATTTTGATGTTCGCGCTGATCTTCATGTGGACGCCACCGCATTTCTGGGCGCTGGCGCTGTTTGTGAAATCAGACTACGGCAACGCCGGTGTGCCGATGTTGACCGAAACGCACGGTCGCGATGCGACACGCAAACACGTGATCATCTACACAGTGCTGCTGGTGCCGGTGGCGATCGGGCTTGGGTTCACATCCATCGGGGGGCCGTTCTATCTGGCCGTTGCCGCCGTGATGAACGCATGGTTCCTGAAAGGCGCCTATGACATCTGGCGCCGCGATGATGCGGCCTGCGAAGCAGACAAGCACCGTGTCGAAATCAAGGTTTTCAAAGTTTCGCTCTATTATCTTTTCGCCCACTTCGGCGCGCTCTTGATCGAAGCGGCGCTCCGGCTTTATGGCATCGGAGGCTGGTGATGGCATTGCATGTCGAACACGAACTGCACACGCGGCGCAAAGGGCGCAATTACGGGCTGGGGCTGATCCTCGCTGCCTTCATAGCGATCATTTTCGGCCTGACGGTCGTCAAGGTTTTGCAACTCGGCGATGCCGCCCAGTTTGAAAAGTTCGATCACGTGGCACGCCCACAGATCATCCCGGAAGAGGGGGCAGGTGAATGAG
>NZ_JAWOAN010000087.1:0-5658 GCF_046498525.1 Yoonia sp. | reverse complement strand
ATCAACCGCTGCGCGCCAGACCGTAAAAGTTCTGTCAGAGGATCAGGCGAAAATCCCTGTGGATCGGGCAGTTGGGTAATGGTATTTGTCGTCATGTGGCATATCCTTTTCTCAGATGAGAATTGCGGCGCGTGAACAACGCCATGATATGCCGCCCCTCAGGGGCCATCACCAACTTTTAGCTATATCTCGGTGCCCCCATGTGCTAGCTTCTTACGAAACTTTAGATGACACTACCATTGATGCCTGTGAGTTTGGGAGCCCTGATCGTGTGCCAAAAAAGCTGTTCGACGCCGACAAACTCCGCAAGGCTCTTATTTAAAAAGCGTCGTGGCTGTCATTGCGTGATCAGGGGCAGTGGATTCAGTGCCCTTTCAGCCGCCGTTGGCGGTTTGCAAGTTTCCACATGCGTCATCAGCCTCAATAGGCTACGCTTTGTTTATTAAATCAGTGTGCTGCGCAGGAGCCGATAAGCGGCTCCGACGATGAGGGTGCATACATCGGAAAAGCTTGAGGCCTGACCATGAAGAATCTTGACGCCCAAGCCATCCTGAAAACGATGCATCAGCCACTCATCGTTCTCGACAAGTACCTTTTCGTCAAGGGCGCGAACAGGGCCTTCTATCATAAATTCGAGGTCAATCAGGCCGAAACAGAGGGTGTTGCAATCTACGATCTCGGCAACGGGCAGTGGGATATTGCGAAACTGCGCGAGCTGTTAACCGACATCCTCCCAACCAGCGGTTCCGTCGACGACTTCGTGGTCGAGCACTGCTTCGAAAGTATCGGTCGCCGCATCATGAAGATCAATGCGCGTGAGATCCCTGAGCACGATCCTGACGTGATCCTGCTGGCAATTGACGACATTACGCAGCACCAGGATTTACTTTCCCAGTTGGAATGGCAGAAGGAACTTGCCGAGGAAACCATCGAGGCTTCTCCTGTGCCTTTTCTGGTCCTTGGTGAAGACCTCAGGGTTCAAAAAGCCAACGATACGTTTTACGACGCCTTCAAGGTCGATCGGGAGGAGACCATCGGTCACCTCGTCTTCGAGCTTGGCAACAATCAGTGGGACATTCCGAAGCTGCGTGAATTGCTCGAAGATGTTATCCCCGAAAACGATACTGTCGATGACTTCGAGGTCGAACACGACTTCGAGGAGATCGGGCATCGCAGCATGGTGCTGAATGCCCGCCGTATCGACCACTTGCAGCTCATCCTGCTTGCCATCGATCTTACATCGCACCGGGTGATTGAGCGGACGCAGCTCGAAGACGCGGAAAGGCGCAGCTTTACGTTGGGGCTCGTTGACCGCATGCGGGAAGAAGAGGATGAGGAGTCCCTTGTCGATGTAACATGCGCGGCGCTTGGCCACCGTCTGGGTGTCGACCAGGTCCTTTATGGAGAAATCGGCGACAGCGACGGGCAATTCATGCCGCACCTCTGGAGCAACGGTCCCCGACCCGAGGCCAGTCAGAACGTCCAGATCCCTTTTCTCGACCTGCTGAAAGAAGGTCAGACGGTTACCATCGATGATACGCAGGAGTACACCGCAGTCTCCGGACTTGTCTACGCCCCGTTGATGGAGGGTGGCCAGCTACGCGCGGTCTTGGGCGTTCAGTTTCTCACCCCGCACGACTGGCGCTCTGTTGACGTCAAGCTGGTCGAAGATGTGGCCGAGCGGTTGCGGGATGCAGTAGCACGATGCCGGAAAGAAGCCCAGCTCCGGATGAGCGATGAGCGCTTCTTGTTGGTGACGAAAGCTACGAACGACGTGATCTGGGACTGGGATATGATCGCCGGCACCTACTGGTGCAACGAGAATTTGCAAACGATGTTTGGCCATGATCCGGCTCAGATAAAGCCCGGGTCTGAATTCTGGATAGAGCGTATCCACGCCGAGGATAGGGAGCGGGTAAGAGATAGCTTTTACGCAGCGGCCAGTGGCTTGGCCAGCACGTGGACCGAGGAATATCGTTATCCGCATGCAAACGGCAATCTGGCAACCGTCGTCGACCGCGCCTTCATTATCCGCAACTCCGAGGGCAAGGCGGTCCGTTTTTTGGGCAGCATGATCGATGTCACCGCGGAGCGCGACATGGAGAACCGACTGCGCCAAGCTCAGAAGCTTGAGGCCGTAGGACAACTGACTGGCGGCATTGCGCATGACTTCAACAACCTGCTGACGGTGATCCTTGGCAATGCGGAGATGCTCAGCGACGCCCTCGACGACCGAAAGGACCTACGGCGCTTCGCCAAGTCGATTGAAACCACAGCCGAACGGGGGGGCGAGCTGATCAAACGGCTGCTGGCGTTCTCCCGCACGCAGATGCTGGATCCGCACTTGGTGGACGTGGATGCTCTCGTGAAGGGAATAGAAGGCCTGCTGCGTCGAACGCTGACCGCGAACATCGATATCGCGTTCACCCGCACGGGACGCCGGTGGAAGACCGAAATTGATCCGTCACAACTGGAATCAGCGATCTTGAACCTGACGTTGAACGCCCGCGATGCAATGCCCGAAGGTGGCCTCCTTACCATCGACATCGCGAATGCAGAACTGGATGAGGCCACTGCCGCCGCGAGCGAAGAGGACGTGAACCCCGGGGAGTTTGTGTTGATCACTGTCACCGACACCGGCGAGGGCATTCACGCGGAAGTTATGGCGCGGATATTCGAGCCCTTCTTCACAACCAAAGAGGTGGGCAGTGGCTCCGGCTTGGGGTTGAGCATGGTCTACGGCTTCGTCAAGCAATCGGGCGGTCATATTTACATCGACACTGCACCAGGCGAAGGCACGTCGGTTAAATTGTATTTCCCGCGCGCGCGCAAGTCAGCACCTCAGCCCGACGTCCCGGCGGCGAATAGTGCGATGCTTGGCGGAGATGAAACGATCTTGGTTGTCGAAGATGACACGCTGGTGCGCGATCATCTGATCAGTCAACTTGAGGGGCTGGGTTATGAGGTCATTGCTGCCGCGTCCGGCCCCGACGCTTTGGAACTCTTGAAGCAGGCGCCGCAGGTAGATCTCCTGTTCACCGATATCGTGCTTCCAGATGGGATGAACGGTCGTCAGCTTGCTGAGACCGTCCAAGCACTGCGGCCCGAGATGAAGGTTCTCTTCACCTCTGGCTACACGGACAAAACTATGCTGGATCCCGACGTGGAATTTCTCAAGAAGCCCTATAGACGGGAACAAATGGCCGCCAGACTGCGAAAGGTGCTCGACCGGCGGTAGGTGATAGTTGGTCCTGTCACGGTTTGATGCCGCTCCTTTGATAGGTAAGCGTTCCCAGAAGGGCACTGTCGGGTCAGCTTGACGGCTTGAAGTTCCACGGTAGCAGATCGTCGATGCAGCTTTGCGGGTGGCCATTGGCGATGGCTGTGAGGGTTGCCTTGAGATCGGCGAAGGGCTCGACGCCGTTGATCTTGCAGGTCTCGATCAGCGAGGCGATGCGGCCCCAGGCGATGCCGCCCTCGTCATGACCCGCGAAGAGCGCATTCTTCCCTTTATGCAGAGGTTGAGAACGGCAATGCAAAAGTGAGCCACAGAAGTGGCGAGATTGTCTTGCTGCGGGCAGAGTAAAACTTTGCCACTTTGGCCCTTTCTGTTTGCAGGGAGGGCTGGGGTATTTTCAGCGTCGAACTTTACAGGAAGGTCCGCCTCGCGCGTCGAGGCGGCATGAGCGAACGGGCGACAAGCTTGTTGATCGTCTGGTTGTTGTCCACCAGGGACGGATTGCGATGGATGGCCCGCGGGACGCGATCCTCGAAAAATTGGCGGAGGCACGGGGGTGAGCGGGCAGGGGATGGATCCGGCAGCCACGCTGCGCCAAACGCGTGATAACAGGGGTGGGCATTTGATCATTCGGGCGGGGACCGCATGTCTATGCGTCTTCCTTTTGTGGTCATCACAGGCCGAGATCGACCAGGTCACCCGAGCGCAGGGCGAGGTCATCCCGTCGCAACGCACACAGGTTGTCCAACCGTTGGAAAGCGGGGCGCTTCTGGATCTCTATGTCGCATCGGGTGATGTCGTCAGCGCCGGCATCAAATGGGGGTGGCGCGAGGATAAGTCTGCCGCCAAAACCAAGACACTCCGCCGAATGGCTCGGGCATTAAAGCCCGCAAAGCTGATGGGAACTTGGTTTGTGGAACCCTTCAGGGCCAGCGGTCAAAGGGCCGCTGGCTGTTGAGGTAAAGAAAAACCCGACTCCAAGAACTTAGACATTTTAGAAGTCATGAAGCTGTGTTGCGCTGTCCTGGGTGCGCCCCATCGAAATTGCTCCTGCGATAAACGCACGGACCTTGTGCTTTCTTGTATCAAAGACGGAAATTCGTTCCTCTTGCGTTTGCTGACTAAGACAAAATGCTGCACCATTGACCAATGTCAGCTTTTGGGAAGCGAATAAATTGGATTTCGGGTGCGCTGAATGGCCGGTTTGGGCCGGTCGTGTAAATGCACAATGCTACCAGCCTAAATTTTGGAAGGCCGCCACACCTGCGCTGAGCTGGCACTTGCACCGCCTGTTTGAATGATTGAAAGGAACAGAGATAGGCTGGGAGACCTTCGTCTGGTGCGGAGCACTAGTACCGACGCTCATTTACCCTTTAGAATGGCGGCAATGATGAGGCCAATCGGGCCCAGTAGGGCGCCCCAAATCGCGCCTTTCCCGCCGTCGATGAAGAACCCGATGAGTCCGAAAACAATTGCGCCGACAATGATGAATTCCATGATGTGTCCCTTTCAGGTGACTGTGCAGAGGGGGCATCCCTCTGCACTTTGGATTAGCTGGTTGGCTGTTTTGATTTATTGGCCAGGCTGTACACCCAGCGCTTTCAATGTTGCTCTGTCCGGTGCACCGGTTGTCGGGAGGCCGTTTTGTTCTTGGAACATGCGCATGGCATTGCGTGAAGCGTTGCCCCAACCGGCGGCGAAGAGTGCGCAGTCGTGGCGCCCCGGTCGAAACGGGCGCTGGCCTGCCTCGGCGGCGTAAGTGATCAGCATGGAAAGCCTCTCCATCAGGCCCGCTCCCGCTTCTCGCCCCACCAGACGCCAACCTCGCCTGAGATGTCCGTGTAGTCTCTGAACTGGTCGCCCGCACTCCGCCGGCGCATCTCCGCGTCCGATCGTGTGAGTGTCAGCGCACGGGTCAAGCCACGGGCGGCACTGGCCAATGTAACAGTCGCCTCACTAGCGCCGCCCACTTCGCCGGTGCGGATCTTCACCTCGTCGACCCAGCCGCGAAACACTCGGATCGGCGCGGCAATCAGCTGGCCGGTCTCGAGTGATAACAGCCCGCGGTGCACCTCCGCCGGGGCAAGCCGCGCATCATAGCCGCGCAAGAGCTGCGCGACCTCCGGCGTCAGTGGGCTGAGGGCGACCTGCAGCATGCGGACTTCAAGCCCGATACCGGCGCGGATCGGTTCGACGCCAATCAGACTGCCAGCGCCGTAATAGGTGCGGTTCACACCGCCCATCGCGAGAGTGAGGTGATCATCGCCGTTTGTTTGAAATTAAAATTCCTGCCAATGAGTTTAAAAAATCAGGATTTTTTGAATAAGGGGTGCGGAATGTCGGTTTCAAGTAAACATTCCAAAGAAATATTCCATTGAAGAAGCAGAGATCATCTTGAAATCGGAAACCGCGAAAAGAAT
>NZ_JAWOAN010000021.1:0-6536 GCF_046498525.1 Yoonia sp. | reverse complement strand
TTGATCGTCAATATAACCTCACAAGTCAGGGCTATGACGCAATCGACGAAGCCAAAGCACTGCTCTTGCGACTTGATTTATGGGCAGGACAATCTTCTTTGAAGAAGAACTCCTCGGGTGGACTTGAAAAACTTCAGTATACTGACGCCGAGGGAAGAGTATATTATTCTCAACAACACCCAGTCTCGAAGATTTCTATGAACGGCCCGGCACTTCTGCGGAAGACTCTTACCGCTTGGGGCGCTGCTGGAACCCAAATTGAACACGAAGCAATGGAAGAAATTCGACCCTATTCGGTGCTCTACCGGAAGAGCCCATCAGGCTGGGTTTTTGTCCACATTGGTAAAGAATCTGCCTACGCCCGCTGGTTTGGCGCAACCGTGTCAAAAAGTGCGATCGGCAAACTCATCACAGAAGATGACGCTGGCTCCGAATATGATGAATTTACTGCGGGTGCGTATTCTCGTATCTACGACGAGGGCGGTGTTCGGCTCGACCATATACTTGCATACCTGCCAAAGAATGGCGGAGAACCCGAGCCTGGAACATTCCAGAGACTGCTTCTGGGAGGCGTGTTTCCTGATGGGACCCCCGGCCTGATCATTCTTGCCGTGATTACAGAAAATGTCGAAATTGAGGCATTGGACAAAGCGCAAATACCTCGGTTAACTGCGGACTTGACCATGGATTCGATGCTCACCTTGACTAACTAAGTGACTCTATTGCCACATTTCCGGAAAGCATCACGCTTTAGATTGAGACATCGTTAAAAAGCATAGTACACAATTCTGGCAATATCGTCGGAGTGTTGCGAAGCTTGAAAAGATAGATCAAGGAGCCGGAGATGTCAGCGCGGAATATTTTTGGCATGGTCAAGAACGTGTCAGTTCTCATACAAGACCTCGAAGACGCAGGCATGCGGATTGAGGTGGGTGACGATTTTTCCCTTTACCGTTATTACCGGGGCACATGCCGTGATCGGGGCGCCATATCTCCGCTTTTTGATACCGCCAGTTCGTTCATTGATGAAACCAACGGCTTTTGGGTTTGCGGTTTCAATGAAGCTGATGAGTTGATTCATACGCAAGCTGTACGACTGCTTGATCTGTCAGGTGTCACTCTTGGCAAGCATCTCGATATGCATCGCCATAAATACATTGTTCCCGATACAACCCCAGATCCCGATCTGACATTCTTCCAAGGCCCTGAAGCGCTCAAGATTGTTACAGGTCTGGTTGGCTATTGCGGAGATTTCTGGTTGCCGTCACGCGGATTGGGTGGGCCACGCAGCAATGGGGCGACTGGTTTGCTGTCTCGCTTGCTTTTCGAAGTACTGGAAAAAGCTTGGCAACCCGACTTTGTTTTTGCCTTCGTCCCAAAACAACTGGCCGCCAAAGGTGCCCATCTTCGCTATGGCTACAGTCATTGTGAAGCCGGTAACTGGATTGGCCCCGATCATCAGATTACCAATGACGAATACTTAATCTGGATGAACGCCAATGACATCAAGAATGTCCTTGCAAGGGACGTTCAATCGCTGCGACTAAGCAATCAGGTTTCGGCGCAGCGCGCATCTGTGACGGCGATCAACGCAAAAGTTTAGCACTGCCCACCGATCTGGCAGCAGTTGCACTTCGCAAAATCATGCGTATTTCGGTCAATCTGCACAAAAGAAATGGCGCTGCTTCTTAAGAAGCAGCGCCATACTGTGAGTGGTAACGAGTGGGTGTAAACCGTGTGTGAGTCGATTTCGTCTAAATTCCCCTGCGATTGCGGCGGAATTTAGGGCAAAATGGGGCGACACTCGTCTTGCGCGGTTTTATCACCTGATCTGCAACTCAAAATCCCCACAATGTGAGCAGTGACAGCGTTAGGCGTAGGGAGGCAGAAGGGTTGCCAATCCATTCCTACCGTCACCTTGAATTACCGATGTTCAGGACCGACGCATACTACTTCGAACGGACCTGCGACCCTTCGGATTGACGTGATTTTTGCGCCCATCGGAAACACGTGTTCTGCGCCATGTTACATTTACCGGCGATCAGAGGGATTTTTGCTATTGTTGTTTTTCCAGCTGCTGCGTATCCCCATACTTGGGACACCCTTCCCCAACGAAGGGCGCATATCTGTGAGGATACCAGCAATGGTTATGACCAAACCGGCAACGCGGCCGGCTAATCCGCGTTTTTCTTCTGGCCCCTGTGCCAAACCCCCCGTCTGGAAATTGGATGCACTTGGCGACGCCCCTCTGGGTCGGTCGCATCGTGCTGCGATCGGCAAGGCCAAACTGGCCGAAGCCATCGACCTGACGCGCGAAATTCTGGGCGTGCCTGCGGATTACCGCATCGGCATCGTGCCTGCATCCGACACCGGCGCCTATGAAATGGCGATGTGGTCGCTCTTGGGCGAACGCCCCGCTGAAATGGTCGCGTGGGAAAGTTTTGGGGCTGGTTGGGTGACCGATGTGGTCAAGCAACTTAAGATCGAGGCCACGGTGCATACCGCTGACTATGGCGAAATCGTCGATATGGCTGCGCTGAACTATGACAATGATGTGTGTTTTACGTGGAACGGTACGACATCCGGCGTGCGCGTCACCTCTGGCGATGTGATCCCAGCGGACCGCGCGGGCCTGACGCTGTGCGATGCGACCTCTGCTGCTTTTGCGCAAGACCTGCCTTGGGACAAGCTGGATGTGACGACCTTCTCCTGGCAGAAAGTCATGGGCGGTGAAGCTGCCCACGGTATGCTGATCCTGTCCCCCCGCGCAGTGGAACGGCTGGAAAGCTATACGCCTGCGTGGCCGCTACCTAAGATTTTCCGCCTCACCAAAGGCGGCAAGCTGATCGAAGGCATCTTCCGCGGCGAGACGATCAACACTCCATCAATGCTGGCGGTCGAGGATTACCTCGTTGCGCTGAAATGGGGCCGTTCCATCGGGGGGCTTGACGCGCTGATCCATCGTGCCGATGCCAACGCACGTGCGATCTGGAATTTCTGCGCCGCGCATGACTGGATCGAAAATCTGGCGGTTGATCCCGCGACACGGTCAAACACATCCGTCTGCCTTAAGTTCACTGATGACCGGATCATTGACGGCGGCACCTTCGCCAAGGCCATTGCCAAGCGGCTGGAGGCCGAATCGATCGCGCTGGATATCGGTGCCTACCGCGACGCCCCCGCCGGTCTGCGGATCTGGTGTGGTGCCACGGTGGAAACATCCGACATCGAGGCGATGCTCCCATGGCTCGCATGGGCGTTCGAAGCCGAAATCGCCAATCAATGAACATCTGCCCCGGGCCTGACCCGGGACGCAAGACACCCAATTTTTTCAAGGAGCGGCAAAATGGCCCCCAAAGTACTTATCTCTGACAAACTCTCACCTGCTGCCGTGCAGATCTTCAAGGATCGCGGAATTGACGTTGATTTCCAGCCCGACCTTGGCAAGGACAAGGAAAAGCTGCTGGAAGTGATCGGCCAATATGATGGTCTGGCCATCCGGTCCGCCACCAAAGCGACCGAGAAGATCATCGCTGCCGCCACGAACCTCAAGGTTATCGGGCGGGCCGGGATCGGTGTGGACAACGTCGATATTCCGGCGGCGTCCAAGAAGGGTATTATCGTGATGAATACCCCCTTCGGCAATTCGATCACCACCGCCGAGCACGCGATTTCCATGATGATGGCCGTTGCACGCCAGATCCCCGAGGCGAACGCATCGACTCATGCGGGCAAATGGGAGAAATCACGCTTTATGGGCGTGGAAGTGACAGGCAAGACCCTTGGCGTGATCGGTGCAGGCAACATCGGTTCCATTGTCATCGACCGCGCGCATGGTCTGCGCATGAAAGTCGTAGCCTACGATCCGTTCCTATCGGAAGAGCGCGCAACCGAGATCGGTGTTGAAAAAGTCGAACTGGAAGAACTGTTGGGCCGCGCTGATTTCATTACCATGCACGTGCCGCTGACGGATCAGACAAAGAATATCCTTTCCCGCGAAAACATCGCCAAACTGAAGAAAGGCACGCGGATTATCAACTGTGCCCGTGGTGGTCTCGTCGATGAAGAGGCGCTGGCAGAGGCGCTCAAATCCGGCCACGTGGCCGGTGCCGCATTCGATGTATTCGCGGTCGAACCTGCCACTGACAGCCCGCTGTTCAACCTGCCCAATGTGGTTGTGACCCCGCACCTTGGCGCGGCCACCACCGAGGCACAGGAAAACGTCGCCCTGCAAGTGGCAGAACAGATGTCGGATTATCTGCTGACAGGGGCGGTGCAGAACGCGCTCAACATGCCATCTGTCACCGCTGAAGAAGCCAAGATCATGGGCCCGTGGATCAAGCTGACAGGGCATCTGGGCAATTTCATCGGCCAGATGACGGATGAGCCGATCAAGGCGATCAATATTCTGTTCGACGGTGAGGCCAGCGAAATGAACCTCAAGGCGCTGACGGCAGCGACGATTGCGGGCATAATGACCAAGGCGAATCCTGACACCAACATGGTCAGCGCGCCAGTCATCGCCAAAGAGCGCGGGATCAAGGTTTCAACCACCAAACAGGACCAGTCCGGTGCGTTCGAGGGCTACGTCAAGGTCACGGTGGTCACTGAAAAGCGCGAGCGTTCGGTGGCAGGTACGGTCTTTAGCGATGGCAAACCGCGTTTCATCCAGATCAAGGGCATCAACATCGACGCCGAGATCGGGGAACACATGGTCTATACAACCAACGAAGACCGCCCCGGCATCATCGGCGCACTGGGAACCACGATGGGCGCAAACAACGTGAACATCGCAAACTTTACCTTGGGCCGGTCCGTGGAGCATGGCGAAGCGATTGCGCTTTTGTATGTGGATGAACCCGTGCCTGCGTCTGCCATCAAGGCGCTGGAAGACACCGGACTGTTCAATCAGGTCAAACCTCTCACGTTCAACGTCTGAAGATCGCAACAGATAAGGTGGAACATGTTCCACCTTACCTGACCCGCACAATGGGTATTCGCCCTTTTGCCTGCTGCGCAAGTGCCGTAGACATTTGCAATGCCGATTGAATTCACCAGCCTCGATGCGATCCTGAATCACGGGTTTGATACCGTGATCGACGTACGCTCGCCTGCTGAATTTGCCCAAGACCACATCCCCGGTGCGATCAACCTGCCTGCCCTGTCAAATGAGCAACGGGCAGAGGTCGGCACGATCTACAAGCAGATCAGCGCCTTTGATGGCCGCAAGATCGGCGCGGGCATGGTTATTCGCAATGTGGCTGATCATATCGACGGGCCGTTGATGGATAAAGACGGCGCATGGCGTCCCTTGGTTTACTGCTGGCGCGGCGGGCAACGCTCTGGTGTGTTTTCCACCCTCCTGTCTGAAATCGGCTGGCGGGCCGATACCGTCAAGGGTGGCTACACGGCGTTCCGGCGCTTGGTGAAGGCCAGTCTTTATGATGACCCTTTGCCGCACCGCTTCGTCTTGCTGGACGGCTACACCGGCACCGCCAAGACCGAAATCCTGCCGCGCCTTGCCGCACGCGGTGTGCAGGTGATTGATCTGGAAGGGCTGGCTTGCCATCGCGGATCGCTTTTGGGTGGCATGCCTGGCGGACAACCTTCCCAGAAAGCGTTTGAAACGGGCCTTGCCGTAGCGCTGAGCAAGCTGGACCCTGCGCGGCCTGTCGTTGTGGAGGCGGAAAGCAGCAAAATCGGACGGATTGCACTGCCAGCATCGGTTTGGGCCGCGATGTTGGCGGCACCGCGCATCGTCATTCAGGTACCCACAGCGGCGCGGGCGGCCTATCTGGCCAGAGCCTATCGCGAAGTGATCGAAGACCCTGAAATCGTAGCGGAAAAGCTGGCACCCTTGCGGCGGCTGCGCGGTCACGCGACGGTGGACCGCTGGATCGCCTTGTCGCAAGAGGGTGCTTTGGTCGATTTATCCCATGCATTGATGGTGGATCATTATGACCCGTCCTATGCAAAATCCCGCCGCATTGATGAACGCGAAGTATTGGCCGAAGTATCAGTCGAAACGCTGGACGAAGCGGGGCAGGAACGCGCAGCGGACGCTATCGCCGCCGCAGTCAATGCGTTGTAATCTGTGATCCTTCGGTAATCTCGCCGATCACTGCAGCGGTATAGCCTGCGTCTTGCAGCTTCCGAACAGCGGCGTCGGCTGCCCGCGCTGAAACGGCTGCCAAAAGCCCACCCGCCGTCTGCGGATCAAAAAGCAGATCAATGCTTCTACCATTGATCGCACCGGCCCCGATCCGGTTGTCCCCGAAGAGGGTCGAGCGCACCCCGGCACCGGACAGTTCCAACGCACCATCCATCAGCGGGATTGCATCCAGATCAAGCACGGCTCCGACACCCGAAGCGTCACAAATTCCCCGCAAATGTCCTGCCAGACCAAACCCTGTGATGTCTGTCATCGCATGGGCCTTGCCCAGGATGGTCGAAGCGGCAGCCTGATCCTGGACCATCATGTCAAGACAGGCGATCACATCTTCTCCCTTAGCTTTGCCAGCCATCTCTGCTGCCAT
>NZ_JAWOAN010000258.1:0-14959 GCF_046498525.1 Yoonia sp. | reverse complement strand
CGAAAAATATTCGGAAAGTCCCAGAAAATGCATAATCCCATCAGTTGTCGTCTTTACCCTCTTCGTATCCTTCCTCCAACGCCATATCGGCGCGTTCACGTTCGAAGCGGAGAGCCGGCTTGGATTGCCCCGCAGCGGATCAACCACATTTCCGCAGCCACCCGGGACAGATTGGGCATGGCGGCCCAAGCCGTGGCGGGCCTCTGTCAAACCGGCAGGCCTTGCGCCTGCACTCTCAAAGATGGAAATGACGAACGAGCTGGTAATTTTCCACGACTGCAAACGCTCCGAAATCAGCCTGCGGCAGGCCCGCAACGGACGTGGAACGGATTTGGCCCCATACGGAATTCACCTACAGACCTTTCATTTTGAGGGCAGCTATCTGTCATTGGTCGTGGAGATTCCAAAAGCATCCTGCGAAGGCCTGAAAAAGCGTCACCTTATTCGCCTTGCTACAGTGATCGAGCGGGAACGGCCAACCGCAATTCATGCGCGACTGAACGTCAAGAACGGCCCCAACACAGAGCAGATTCTGCTGGCGCTGCCGGCTGACAGGCCCGAAACCATGGTCGAGTTCGATCTTGCCTATAGCGGCCTCAACGAAAAACGCGCAGAACGGATGTGGGTTGATCTGATGATCGAAAGCCCGGCCATGAACAAAATCACCATCCGCGACCTGACGCTCTGCCGCTATCCGCGTGCGGACATTTAAGGAGCAAAAGTATGCAATTCATCAACACCAAGATAAAAGCTGGCGTCTGGCACGGAGATCTTGTGGACGCGGGCGATGACTTGCCTGAACTGCATGCCACACACCTTGGGACCGCACTTGATAATGTGACCTGCGTGCGCGACCCAGCCCATGAAGTCTGGCGTGTCACAGTGCCGATCCCGGCTGCATTGATCAGCGACGGGGTGCAGACATTCGTCATCAGCGGTGCTGATGGTGTGACGCTTGACAGCTTTACCCTTGTTTGCGGCGAACCGCTCACCGATGATCTGCAGGCCGAGATTGCAGTGCTACGCAGCGAACTGGACTTGCTACAAAAAGCGTTCCGCCACCACTGCTCTGAAACTTAGTGAGTTGCTACGTTTCAAGCCACTGATTGGATGAATTTAATACACCACATAAACTCATTGTCAGAATGACAACCGATCGGCCCCTTTCTCCGTAACAATATTGTTAACGAGAAATGAAAGGAACACCCGATGAATCGCCGATTTGCTATTAAATCCACCATCCTTGCCGCTGGCCTAGCCGCTGCCGCCGCTTGTGCGCCCATGATGGACAAAGAGCCTGACATCGTTGATATCGCCGCATCGAACGGCAACTTCAACACGCTCGTCGCCGCCGTCACCGCTGCCGGCCTCGTGGACACGCTAAAGGGCGACGGGCCTTTCACTGTCTTCGCGCCAACTGACGCAGCATTCGCAGCACTGCCTGAAGGTACTGTCGAGACCTTGCTGATGCCGGAGAACATCGATCAGTTGACTGCAATCCTGACATATCATGTGGTCCTCGGTGCGGTAACATCCGACCAACTGGCCGGTCAGCGCCTGAGCGTCGCGACAGTCAACGGTGAAGAGGTCCACATCGACGGAACCGATGGCGTAACAGTAGAGAACGCGACCGTCACAACAGCAGATATCATCGCCTCCAACGGCGTGATCCACGTAATCGATAGCGTGTTGCTGCCTTAACGCGTTTTCGACCCAATCGCATGCGCGCCCCCGATAAGTGGTTGGGTGGACCGTTAAAGGCGACACTCGGCCCCATCGCTGCAAAGCGATGCGGTCTTTCTTTGGACATGTCCGGTTTGAGCCCTAGGCGGTTGTTGTGCGAGCCCACTTTCTAAGGACTTCAAGAAAGAAACCAAACGGTCGGCTAAGCACGATCATGAACCCGATAGCCGCACTCACAGCGGCTTGTATTTCCTGCAACGTCGCCCCGGCGATAGCGAGCGTCGCTGAGTAGACCGGAACTTGGAAGGTCACGAATGCGAACACATCGGCGATCATCTTCGACCACCTTGCCTTTGGCAAAGATCGTGCGAACACATAGTCTCGCCACAGGCCGTAAGGGCGTCCCGTCAAGATCATGACTGGTATGGTTATCAGCCGCGCAACTAGCACCTGACTGGGCTCCAATCCTGCTACTAGAAGCTCGGTCAGGCCAGCGACAATTGTGAAGAAAGTCACTGTCCCCGCGGTGTCGACGATAAAAGCTTTCATTTTTCTGCGTTATCCATCGAAAGCCTTCTTGTCGAGGTCATCGGAAAACCGGGGCCCGCCAAGCGGACGTTTACTTTCATGCGGCCCTAGGACCCGTCCCCGCCCAAGTCTTCCCATATCTCTTGCACCCAGCCTTTGATCATCTGCGCCTCTGCCCACCGGTTTGACATCTCGCGCCCCTGCGCATCGGTCATGGCATATTCCGGCGGCCCCAATTCGCAGACGAAAATGCAGTCGCCGGATGAATTGCGCGCGCGCCAATCGGCCAGCCCTTCGCGCCACCAGCCCTTGAACAGCTCCACCCATTTCTGGTGCTGCGGGAAATCCAGTTGCAACTGAATTTGCTGGCGCGACGAGACGCGGCCCTGAAAGCTGTCTGAGCGGTGCAGGATACGGCTCATTAACCCCATGTCATGATCGGACAGGGGAAACCAGAATTCGCGGTCCACGACGTAATGCGACAGGTCTGCGCAAATCCGCATGTCGGGAATGCGGTCGAGCAGTTGCAGGGTGGTATAGAGGTCATTGGTGATGCAGTTGCGGTGCGTCTCGAACTGGACCGGCACACCGACCCTGTCGGCCATGCCCATCCATGTTTCAATCACCGGCACCATGTCGTCGAGCGCGATTGGCATGACCTGCCCGATCACATCGACAAAAGGCGCACCAAAATCGGCAGCCATGTGCAGCGTCTCGCCAAGGCTTTCAATTGTCTTTGGAAAGGCCACGATCAGGGGCGTCAGGCCATTTGCCTCCATATGCGGACGCACGGCATGGGCCACAGCCACATCAGAGGCACCCAGATCGATCGCCATGCCGTCAAAACCTGCGCCCGCGACCATTTCGCACACCTGATCATGGGGCAGTTTCACCCCTGTCTGGTCGTGCGGCTGCATCGCCCAGAGCGACGTGTAGACCTTAAGCTGTCTCACTCTGCCGGCATCCGTGTGACGCGCCCACCGCTGCGGGGGATGACCCAGACCTCGTCCATCGGGTATTGGCTTTCGTCGTTGGCCATCAGTTTGCGGATCACCTCGACCTGAAATTCCAGCCAGCCCATGCGGTGGACTTCGCCTACCTTTTCCTCGATCCGGTCGTTCAAGTCACGCAGCTTCCAGAAAGGCACAGCCGGAAAAGTGTGGTGCGCCGTATGATAGGGCATCTGCCAGCAAAGCCAGCGTTGAAGCGCGTTGGCGCGGGTGGATCGGGTGTTTTCCATGATGTCGTTTTCGTGACTCAACCCGAGGTGCTCGATCGTGTTCTGCAACTGATGCACAGGCTTGGTGAGTACCATCGGGACAATCCAGAAGGTCAGTGCGGCCCATGACCCTGTCACAAGGGAAACCACTGCAATCAGCGCATATCCGGCCAGATGCAGGCGGCTTTCACGGATCACGCGGGCCTGTTCCTCGGCTCTGATGAAGGGTTCGATGATAATGCCCCGCGCTCGGCGGACGAGACCGAAAACACGGTTGCGCCAGTAGGTGACCCCGCTCAGCCACAGCAAATAGGTGGTCAGCGTATAGGGTTCGCGGACCAGTTCACCATCCCGTTCCCAGTCCTGCGTGTACTGGTGGTGGGCGAAATGCATGATCTGGTCATAGTCACGCGGGAAAATCTGGATGAACCCGATGATCCGGCCAAAGACCTTGTTGAGTTTGCGTGTCTTGAAGACGGTGGCATGGGACAGTTCGTGCTGGGCGGCGTAAAGAAAATTCAGCAACACGCCCAAGGCAAATCCTGTGACCCACACCCAGCCTGTGCCCATCGCGTAGCCATGCAGAATGCCGACCACTAGGATTGCCCCGAAATGACTTGCGATTTGCAGCCCGCCTTGCAGGTCCGACCGCTCTGATAGCGCGCGCAATTCTGCCGGTGTCAGCAGCTTGCGCCGAGAGAAGCTCGCTTCCATGTCATACCTCATTCTGATTTACCAGCCAGCCTACCCTAATCCGCCTTTTCCGCAAATCCTTACCGCTGGCTGCTCCGGTTCGCACTGTTACGTCACGTTGAGGGTGACGCGAACGGCAGCTTTCGCCATGATTGCCCAAAGCGGAGGCATACCATGACCCTATACCCTAACCTTCTGGCCCCTCTCGATCTGGGTTTCACGACCCTGAAGAATCGCGTGCTGATGGGGTCGATGCACACGGGACTGGAAGAAACGAAGGATTGGAACAGGGTCGCCGAATTCTATGCCGAGCGCGCGCGCGGCGATGTCGCTCTGATGGTGACCGGCGGCATGGCTCCGAACGCGGAGGGCGGTGTGTTCCCGGGTGCCGCAGGTCTTTATACGGGGGATGATATTACCAGTCACCGGATCGTCACGGACCGCGTGCATCACGCAGATGGCAAGATCGCCATGCAGATCCTGCATGCGGGTCGCTATGCCTATTCGCCTCGTTGTGTCGGGCCGTCCGCCATCAAATCTCCGATCTCGCCCTTTCCACCCAAGGAACTGGATGAGGACGGGATCGAAAAACAAATCAGCGATATCGTGACTGCTGCCGCCCGCGCGCAAGAAGCCGGCTATGACGGGGTCGAGGTGATGGGCTCTGAAGGTTATTTCATCAACCAGTTTCTTGTCACCCATACCAACAAACGGACCGACCGCTGGGGCGGATCCTACGAGAACCGCATGCGCCTGCCGGTCGAGATTGTGCGCCGTGTTCGTGAAGTGGTAGGCACGGATTTCATCGTGATCTACCGCCTTTCGGTGATTGATCTTGTGCCCAACGGGTCGACTTGGGAGGAGGTGGTGCAACTGGCCAAGGCTGTCGAGGCTGCCGGTGCCACGATCCTGAATACCGGCATCGGCTGGCACGAGGCGCGCATCCCCACCATTGCCACATCCGTGCCGCGCCGCGCTTTCACATGGGTCACCAAAAAGCTGATGGGAGAGGTGCAAATCCCGATCATTACCTCAAACCGTATCAACATGCCCGAAGTGGCCGAAAGCGTTCTGGCCGATGGCTGCGCCGATATGGTCAGCATGGCGCGCCCGTTTCTGGCGGACGCGCATTTCGTCGCCAAGGCAAAGGCAGGCAAGGCCGCAGAGATTGCGCCTTGTATCGCATGCAATCAGGCCTGTCTGGATCACACGTTCAGCGGCAAACTGTCCTCATGTCTGGTCAACCCCCGGGCCTGTCACGAAACCGAGCTGACAATCACACCCGCCGATGTGGTCAAGAAAGTTGCCGTCGTCGGTGCTGGCCCCGCGGGTCTTTCTGCGGCGCTGACTGCGGCCGAGCGTGGCCATGCTGTCACTCTCTTTGACAAGGCGGATGAGATCGGTGGCCAGTTGAACATGGCCAAGCAGGTGCCCGGGAAGGAAGAATTCCGCGGACTGGTGGATTACTACCGCACGATGGTCGCCAATGCGGGCATGACCGTTCAATTGGGTGCTGCGGCTACACCGGAGGCCTTGGCCGATTTCGACGAGATCATCATCGCAACAGGCGTTGCCCCGCGCGACCCCTCAATCCCCGGTCAGGATGGGCCGAACGTGTTGTCCTATATTGATGTGCTGCGCGGCAAAACCGAAGTCGGCAAGAGCGTTGCGGTTGTAGGCGCAGGCGGCATCGGTTTTGACGTGGCAGAATATCTGGTCACTGATGACAGCCCGACCGAAGACCTTGAGGAATGGCTTGAGGAATGGGGCGTTGGGGATCCGGCGCAAACCCGTGGCGGTTTGCGCCCGGAAGGGCCACAGCCAGAGGCCCCGGTGCGGCAGGTCACACTATTGCAACGGAAATCCGAGAAGTTGGGAAAGCGCTTGGGCAGGACAACCGGATGGATTCACCGCGCGGGTCTGCAAATGAAGAACGTGCAGATGATCGGCGGCGTGAATTACGAAAAGATCGACACGGACGGTTTGCATATCAGCTACGGTGAAGCGCGCGAAGACCCGAAAGCTATCGCGGCGGATACGATTGTCCTTTGCGCCGGTCAGGTGCCAGAGCGCAGCCTGGCTGATGAGTTGATCGCTCAGGGGCGGTCCGTCCACGTGATCGGCGGCGCGGATGTGGCCGCCGAACTGGATGCAAAACGTGCCATTGACCAAGGTATACGGCTGGCCGCACAGCTTTGACAAGTGCCCGTCGGGCGCGGCGCGGTCAATCCTTACCGGGTGGAAGGCCATTCAGCTTTGCAATATAGTCAACGAGATGGGGCACGTAGTCCTCTGGACCGTCCCCGCCCATATTTATTGCGGCTGCGAAAGCGTTCTTCATCGCCGTGCCCACCGGGTTTGCCACTGACGCGCCATCAGCCATATTCGCCAGATAGCGCGCGTCCTTGTAGGCATTGCCCAATGTAAACTTATGCGCCTCTTTATTCCCCTCAACAGCGTATTCCATGAAGGTCTGATAGAACCCGCAATCCATGCGCGATCCTCGGATCACGCTGTCGAACTGGTCCACGCTGATGCCAACCTTGCGACCCACCACCATTGCCTCTGAATAAAGCGCGGCATAGCCCAATGACAGGAAGTTGTTCAGCAGCTTCATCTTGTGGCCCAAACCGGTTGGGCCGAGGTGCACAACCGATGTCGCCCAGCACTCAATAACAGGTTTAATGCGGCCAAAGATGTCGTCCGACGCGCCGACCATTGTGCTCAGCTCGCCTGCTTCGGCCTGAACAGGTGTACCGCCAAGAGGCGCATCGGCAAGAAAGCAACCCTTCGCTTCCAACATCGCGGCCAGCTTTTCGGTCGATGTGGGGTCAGAGGTGGAGCAATCGACGATCACGCTGCCCTCGCGCAGGCCCGGCAACAGCCCGGCGATGATGGCCTCGACCTGTGGTGAGCCGGGTGCGCAGATGTGAATAATGTCAGATGCCTTTGCCAGCCCCGTCAGGTCGGAGGCCTCGTTCGCACCCTCCGAGATGAGGTTGTCGACAGGTGCTCTGTTGCGGTGGGCGATCACGGTGAGAGCATGACCACCAGCCAGGATGTTCTTTGCCATTCCGTGCCCCATAAGCCCGACACCGATAAAACCTACGTTTTCCTTGGTCATGTCACTCTCCTCATTGTTGTGGCGACTTGCGTCACAGAACTGTCTATCGGGGAAGGCAAAGGGATGAAAGAAGCAGTGCAACGGCATCTGATGCGGACCGTCGTTGGCGCATAAGACGATTTCAAGCGGCCATTCCTTTATTGAAAAAGGCTCCTAATTGCGGCGCAGCTGACCGGCCTTTGCGCATCAAATCCCTTTAGGATCAGGTCAAATAGGCACAATCCGCTGTTTCCGCATCGGCATCAAAGCTAATTCATACCCCCGTATTGTCAGGCCTTTGTCCCATTCCTGCCTGATTTGATCTTCAGAAAGGAAACAACGGTATCATAAAAATAGTGCTAGGAACTTCTCATGGATCGACTGACCGAAATGGAGGCATTCGCCACTGTCGTGGATCAAGGTGGCTTTACGGATGCGGCCAAGAAAATGGGAATTTCGAAGTCCGCCGTTTCCAAACATGTATCGTCGCTCGAGGCCCGTCTGGGTGCGCGACTGCTGAACCGTACCACACGCCGGGTGAGCCCGACGGAAATCGGCCTTGCCTATTATGACCGCGCCCGCCGCGTTCTGAACGATGCCGGTGAAGCTGATGCGCTTGTGACATCCATGCAATCCGCCCCATCCGGCCTTTTGCGGATCAGTGTCGCCACTGATTTTGGCGTCAACCATCTGTCACCTGTGTTGGGTGATTTTCTGGCCGAATTCCCTGATATCACCGTGAATATGTCGCTGAACAATCGCTACGTCGAACTTATCTCGGAAGGCTTTGATATGGCCGTCCGGATCGGCGAACTCGAAGACAGCACCCTGCGCGCGCGTAAGTTGACCGAGACGACCAAACGCATGATCGCGAGCCCGTCTTATTTTGATCAGTATGGCCGCCCCGAAAAAATTGACGACCTGAACGAACACAAGTTGCTGCATTATTCCAATCAGGCCAATTCAGCCGTCTGGAAACTGACCGCGCCTTCAGGCGAAAAGCGGCAGGTGCGCACGGCTGGCTGGCTGACGGTCAATGACGGGCAGTCGCTCTTGAATGCCTGTGTCGGCGGGCTTGGCATCGCTTATCTGCCCAGCTTCCTTTATGCTGACGCGATGAAAAAAGGACTGGTCGAAGAAGCGATTCCCGATCTGCCCGTCGAAACCCAAGGCATCTACGCGGTGTATCCTCCGGGTCGCTTCACGCAGCCGAAGGTACGCGCGTTCATCGACTTTCTGGCACATGCGTTTGCCGACAAAGGCCCTGATATCTGGTAATTTTCTCCAGAGTTTATTTCCAACCTCTGCGCGCGGCCAATTTATTGGCCGCGTTTTGTTATGGCATTAAACTAATCACAACACTTCACGCCTAAGGTCTGTCACGGCTGATAAAGGGGCTGTGATGGATCAACTGATGCGCCTGCTTGCGCCGCGAGGCTGGACCGGATTTTTCGTTCGGTTGATCACCTTGATTGGCTTCGTTGCTACCGCAAATTTCATCTTTGCGCTCTACTTCGACACCTTTGAAGAACATCAGACGCATTCGGCAGTCTATTTTCTGTCACACGCCGCCTTCGTTGGCGGCCCTCTGATTGCTTTCTTTCTGGCTGTGTCAGCTTTTCAAATCCGCCTGCAACGAAGACTTTCGCGCTTGTCCCGCAAGGACGGGCTGACAGGTTTGAACAACCGCCGCAGTTTCTTCGACCTTGTCCGAAAGGTGCGCGCAACTGAATACCCCGGTGTCCTGCTCATGCTGGATGCGGACTGGTTCAAAAGGATCAATGACGCATATGGGCATCAAGCGGGGGACCACTGCCTGAAGTCTATCGCTTACATATTACGCCGCAGTTTGCGCGAGGGTGACGTATTGGGCAGGCTGGGGGGCGAAGAATTTGCGATCTACCTGAACGACGTGACGGTCGAAACAGCACGGGTGATTGGCGAACGGCTTACAAAGCCCATCACTTTCGAGACCGAGACCCGCGATTGCCTTTCCGTGACGTTATCAATCGGTGCCGCCCAGGTGGAACCCGACCTTTCGATCGATGTGTTATTCGCACGGGCGGATGCCGCGCTTTACCAAGCGAAACAGGAAGGGCGGGCCAGATACGTTTTATGGGAACCGGCGATCCAGCAAGATCATGCGGTACGAAGCGCTTGATACCCTACTCTTGAATCGACGTCACAATCACCTCGACCCGCCGATTTGCCTCGCGTCCCTCTTCGGTCAGGTTAGAAGCAATCGGTGCCAGATACCCCATGCCTTCTGCCTCCAACTGCCCCCGATCTACGCCATAATCGGTAATCAGACGTTCCCGCACCGATGCCGCACGGCGCTTTGACAGCGCGATGTTTGTTGCGAGCGCGCCAGCGGAGTCCGTGTGCCCCACAAGGGCGACCGTGCGTTGCGGTGCACTCGAAAGGTAATCGGCCAAAGCTTGCAGCGAAGCATACTCCCCCTCGGCAAGCTGCGCTGAACCGGTGGCGAAACTCAGATCAGCCAGAACCGCACGCCCGACGTGTTCAAGCTGCTCCGCGAGCGTCGCATCCGGGGCGGCATCAAAGGCCCGCAATGGCGCGGCCCCTGCCTGCGCGACTGGTTCGGGGTCTGCGACCATCGGGCCAACATGGGTAATTTGCACAAAGCCTGCCTGCGTGGTGCGACTGGTAAAGAGCGTCAGATATTCGGAGCCATCTGCGCCAGTCCGTTCTGCGGCAAGAAACCGGAAATCACCGATATTGATACGCATTTCCGGGGGGGGCAGGGTCTCGACCCCGAAGCGGAAATCAAACCCGCCACAAGCCTCGGTCTGGCATTCAAAAATAATGCGATAGCGGTCATTGCGCAACTGTTCGCGCAGCGGGCGGACCAATTGCAGGGTAGTAAGCGACGCCGCCTCAATCCGCCAGGCCTGTTGGGTGACGCGCCCCTCGACCGTTCGGGTCGGCATTTCGCCACGATCCCATATGCCCAATGGCAGGATATAGCTGTCGGCGGCCCGCACCACTTCGGCTTGAAGGCTGGCGTTGCTTGGAAAATTCAGCGTTTGGGCCTGCACCGCGCCACCGGCCAGGGCAAGAATGAAAGCGCAAACGCGGATCATCGGGCGAGGGCGTGGTATTCATCGTTGGGCCGCATATCAGTGGCCGAGGCGATCCGGTTGCTCATGTTGTAGAACCCTGCGACCGCCGCGATATCCCAGATATCGCGGTCCGAAAATCCAACCTGACGCAGCGCATCGCGATCTTTTTCTTCGATCTGGGCGCTTGCCACTGTCATCAATTCCGCAAAGGCCAGCATTGCCTTTTGGCGCGCATCAAGCGGGGCCACCCGCCAGTTCATCACCAACATTTCGCCCAGTGCGGGATCACCGGAAAGCTGGCGCACCGCTGCGCCGTGCGCGGTCAGGCAATAGTAACATTTATTAATGGATGACACGACCACCGCGATCATTTCTCGCTCCAGTTTGGACAGGCCTGAATCTGCCAGCATCACATCGTTATAAAGCGCCGTAAACGCGTTCAGCTTGTCGATATCAAAGGCGTAGGCTTGCAGCACATTGGGCACCATGCCCAATTTTTCCTGACACACGTTGAAGTATTTTTGTGTTGCCTCTGGCAAAGGGTCGGTCATTGGCAAATCAAGGGCAGTGGGTTGGTCGGTCAAGGGGTCACTCCGGCAATGTCCTGTAGTGGTACTGTCCCACAAGCGTCATGCCGAGGGAAGAGTAGAGGGCGTTTGCACCCTCATTTGCCCGTGTCGCGACCAAGGTCAGATAGTCGGCTCCATTGTCCCGCGCCCAATACGCTGCCGCACGCGTCAGATGCCGGGCGAGGCCATGCCTGCGGAACGCCGCACTGATTTCAAGCGCGTGGATCATTGCGCAATCCGCCGCAACCGCAATAAAGACTGTGCCTGCGGGCCTGTCGTGTATCCGCCCCAACAGCGTTGTTTTTGGATGCTGTGCGCGGTCCATGACTGCAATCCGCCCTGCGCCAATGCCAGCCTGCGCCCAAATCTCGACCTGCGCGGCAAGCGGTGGCCATACCTCGAAACTGGTCACTGGTGGCGGGCGCGTCGTGGCGATTTCCTCTAACGGCATCGCGTACATGTTGACCGGATCTTTGATCACGTATCCACAAGTCGCCAGAATATCGTCCAATGCCGTTTCGCCTTCGCGGAGCATGAAAAGGGGTGCCTGACCTGCATCGCGCATGGCCTGTTCGGCGAGCGGAATATCTGCTTTTGTGACAGGCTGTTCTGCTGTTGCGGCGCTGGCACGGCTGCTTGCGCTGCCGTCCAAACGGATGGTCCACGGGCCCAGCGCCTGTTTGGCAGAGGCAGGCCACGTGCCGTCGATGACGCCATAAAGCTTTTGGGCATCAGGGAAATTCATCAGGGAAATTTGGCTGCGAGGGCAGTCATGGCCTTATCAAGTTGCGTTGCGTCGCTCCCACGGACCACGACGTTAGATCCATAGATCCCGTCTTTCTGGAATGGGTAGGAGCCGACGGAAAGATCGGGGTGTTCCTGCGCAAACAGTGCCAGTGGTCCGGCGATATCGCCTTCGCCTTTCATCAGGCGCAGTGTCCGCGACAAAAGCGGCGCACCTCCTGTCAGGGTCGGCAGGATGCTGGCCAACATCGCCTTGAACACCGTAGGGACGCCCGCCATGACATGGACGTTGCCAAGGGTGAACCCCGGCGCGATGCTGACCGGATTGTCGATCAATGCAGCCCCGTCGGGGATGCGTGCCATGCGCAAACGTGCTGCGTTCAATTCCTGCCCGGACCGGTCATAATGGGCCTGCAACAGGGCGCGGGCGTCATCGCGCACGTCGATATGGGTGCCAAAGGCTGCGGCGATGCAGTCTGCTGTGATATCGTCATGGGTGGGTCCGATACCGCCGCTAGTAAATACCTGATCGAAGCCTGAAGAGAGCGCCTTGACTGCCGCGACAATGGCTGGCGCATCATCACTGACGACCCGCACCTCCTTGAGGTCGATCCCCCGCTCGGTCAACTGCCCGGCAAGGTAGTGCATATTCGCGTCACGGGTCCGCCCCGAAAGAATTTCATCGCCTATCACAAGCATCGCGGCGGTGGGGTTTGGCATCTGGTGGTTCTCCTGTCTCGTCTATCAGGTTATAGGGCGCATATGGAATTTGCCACGCCCCTTGTCCCTGCCCGTCTCATCCGCCGTTACAAGCGGTTTCTGGCCGATGTCGTACTGGAAGGCGGGCGCGAAGTGACCGCTCATTGCGCCAATCCCGGTTCGATGATGGGTTTGGCAGAGCCGGGAATGAAGCTTTGGCTGGAACCAAATGACGACCCCAAGAAAAAGCTCAGGTATGGCTGGCGGTTGGTGGACCATGAAAATGGGCATTTCACGGGCGTTGACACATCAGTGCCCAACCGCGCGCTCAGGGCTGCATTGATGGCGCATGAAGTGCAGGGGCTGCCCGCCTACGATCTGGTGCGGCCAGAGGTCAACTATGGCGAGAATAGCCGCATTGATTTTCTGCTGAGCGGCGATGGTACGGATACCTATATTGAGGTGAAGAGCGTGACACTGAGGCGCCAAGCAGGGTTGGCTGAGTTTCCCGATAGCGTGACTGCCCGCGGCGCCAAGCATCTGACTGAGCTTGCACGCGTAGCGGAACAAGGCCACCGCGCGATCATGTTTTATCTGATCCAGCGAACCGACTGTGATGCGGTCACCTTGGCCGGAGACATTGATCCAGCCTATAGAGCTGCATTCGATCAAGCTGCAGAGGCCGGTGTCACCGTACTGGCACAAGCATGCAAAATCGACCCAAAGGGGATCATTCTGGGCGATCCGATCCCGTTCCGGCTCTAGAACTTTGTCAATAATTCGCCTATGTGGCCGTTTAAATGGATAAAGGACGACGCCCGGTGGAAACGAACAAAGCACACCTGACCAAAGATGGGATCCGGCTTTACGAGCCAAATGACTTTGCCGGCATGGCGAATGCAGGGGCGCTGGCGGCGCAAATTCTGGATGATATCGCAGCGTATGTCGTGCCTGGCCAGACAACAGGTGAACTGGACCGCCTGATCACCCAGTGGATCGCGGATGCGGGTGCTGTGTCTGCTACCATCGGCTATAAAGGTTACCAGCACGCAAGCTGCATTTCGGTGAACCATGTGGTTTGTCACGGAATTCCCGGCGACAAGAAGCTGAAGGATGGCGATATCCTGAACATTGACGTTACTGTCATCGTTGATGGGTGGTTTGGCGATACCAGCCGCATGTATGTCGCGGGCAACCTCCCACGCAAGGCAGAACGTTTGATTCAGGTGACCCACGACGCTCTGATGAAAGGGATCGAGGCTGCGAAACCCGGCAACACCTTTGGTGATATCGGCCATGCCATCCAGCTTTATGCCGAAAGCCACCGTATGTCAGTGGTGCGTGATTTTTGTGGGCACGGCCTTGGCCGCGTGTTCCATGCCCCGCCGAATGTCTTGCACTATGGTCGCCCCGGTACAGGCGCGCGGCTGGAGGAAGGCATGTTCTTTACGATAGAGCCGATGATTAATCTGGGCCGTCCTGAAACGAAGGTGCTGGGTGATGATTGGACAGCGGTAACGCGCGATAAATCTCTGTCGGCGCAGTTTGAGCATTCGATCGGGATCACATCGGACGGGTGCGAGATCTTTACGCTGTCCCCGGGCGGGAAATTCCACCCGACGTACAACACTTGAATTCAGATCGAAAATCGCCTCTGATTTCTCACCTTGCGAACGACTTGCAGCAGAGAAAGCCCTTCCCTATATCCGGTGTGTCGCTAGCGGTGACGCCTTTCCCCTGAAATCGAGACGAAAAGGATGCACCACATGCACCTGATGAAAACAGCCGCTATGGTCGCCACACTTGGCCTGACCGCAACATCTGCTACTTCACAAGAGATCACATTACGCTTTCAGCACTTTGTGTCCCCTGCCAGCGCGAACCCCACCTACTTCATGCAGCCTTGGGCCGACACGATCGAGGAGCAGTCCGAAGGCCGCATCAAGGTAGAGCTTTATCCCTTCATGCAATTGGGCGGTTCCGCCCCCAGCCAGTTCGATCTGATCCGCGATGGCGCGATTGACGGCGGCTGGGTCATCCCTGGCTATCAGCCGAACCGTTTCCCCGAGGCAGAGGCGATGGAACTGCCCTTCATGACCACAAAATCAGGTGAGGAGGCCAGCGCCGCCGCGTGGGACTTCACACAAGAGTACCTGATGGATGATTTCGCAGATGTCCACGTGATTGCCGCCCACATGCATGGACCCGGGATCGTACATAAACGGGGCGCGCCGGTTGAAACGGTCGAGGATTTTGCCGGACTGAAATTGCGTGGGCCGTCTCGCCCCGCGACACTCTTGCTTGAAAAGCTGGGCGCAACGCCCATCGGGATGCCCGTTCCGCAGTTCCCAGAGGCGTTGTCGCGCGGCGTTGTCGATGGTGGCGTGATTACGTGGGAAATGTCACCTTCGCTGAAACTGGACGAGCTGACCGACAGCCATACGGATGTGGCGGGTGATAAGGCGCTTTATAACCTCTATTTCATCTGGGCGATGAACAAGGACGTCTATGAAGGAATGCCCGAGGATCTGCGCGCGATCATCGACGCCAATTCGGGCATGATGGCAAGCCGCTGGGCAGGCCGCGCCCATGATACAGGTGATCTGGTGGGCCGTGATGTGATGGCGGAAGGCGGCAA
>NZ_JAWOAN010000201.1:0-3402 GCF_046498525.1 Yoonia sp. | reverse complement strand
GGTGCGCATCCCCGACTCGGGCGAATGGTCGATGATCTTCCCGAGGAGTACCGGGAATGGCTTATCGACTTCGGTGACAGCGGCTACGTCGTTCGATATCGAGTTGATGAGGCTGCGGTGACAATCCTCGCAATTCGACATCAAAAAGAGGCGGGGTATTCCTGAATGTCACCTTTCATAGGCTTACATCTTTGCCCGCCAGACGCGGAAGCGTCCCTGCCCCGTGACCTCTTTCACGAGGCCCTGGGACTCGAGCCATGAAAGGTTTCTCTGGATCGCGGCACGGTCCCGCCAGCAAACGGTCGCTTGCTGGCGGATTGATGACTACGCCGCAGGGCGCGGACCTGTCCCGGCGGCCATCATAGTCCGCTTCTTGGCTGCGGCAGCGCGTCCTTGGTCGGGAGATGGCGAATTGCTTCGCCTGTTTCCTTGTCGGCCACGGCCAGCTCGAACTGCGTTTGCAGGTTCAGCCAGAATTGCGGGTCCGTACCGAACCAGTGCCCAAAGCGAAGTGCAGTATCGCCCGTAATCGAGCGCTTGCCCGCAATGATCTGCGAGACACGATTGGCCGGCACATTGAGCTGACGGGCGAACTCTGTAGGGGTAATCCCAATCTCTTCCAGCTCGTCCTTGAGGACGATGCCGGGATGGACTGCTCTCATGAACATGGTGCACCTCCTTTCATCGGTGATAATCCACGATCTCCACGTTTAATGGTCCTGGCTGGCCATCCGGCCATTCGAAACAAATGCGCCATTGCTGGTTGATGCGGATCGAGTACTGCCCTGCCCTGCTGCCCTTCAGGGCTTCGAGCCGGTTGCTCGGCAATGCGCGTAAATTCGCCAAGTCTGGTGCAGCGTTCAGAATGGCGAGCCGCTTTGCGGCCTGGTCCTCAAAGCCCTGAAACGCTTTGATAAACTCTCCGCCGGCAAAGCGTTCTGTTTTCTTGTCTCGATAGTTTAGGATCATACTGTCTTAAGCAATACAGACATTGACGATGTACGTCAAGCATAAACTCCTAATCGAAGGGTTTCTTCTAAAGACTGACACTCTGGTCACCTTACATCCGATTGCCATTGTTGACGCGCAATGCCAACGGAACTCTGCGGGCCGGTCGCGTATTTGTAGGCACACATACGAAAACGGCGACCTCGGAGGCCGCCGCATCGTCTGGATCAGATCTTGTGCGAAAAAGCTCAAACGTCTTAACGGGTTATTTCCCCTTGAGCTGGATCATTATCCGCGGACACCTCAGCCGAGACTGCCTCCTCGATCGCCCGTTCGAAATTCGGATCATCTTCCCGATACTGTTTCAGGGAATTCAAAGACGCCTCAAGCTCCTCTTGGACGACAAGGGTCTCCTTGGCCACGTATTGTAGCAGCGCTTGATTGATGAGCTTGTTCATTGTCGTGTGACGCAGTTCACCTAGCTTCGCCAGCTGATCTTTCAGGCTTTGATCAACGCGGAGTGTCATTGCAACAGACATCGTGTGCCTCCATGAGATATGACATCAAAATACAATTTTGATGTCAAGTGTCAAGATGCTTTGGCACGGCGGCGGAAACTTGAACTGCGGCCTGCCCGCCTTGAACCAGTTCACATGCCGCAATCGGCGCGTGGCAGGGGCGGTAGACAGCCTGGTTCTTATTCCATCGGACCGGGCAGGAACAACAAGCCCTCTTCGGCGATATCGCGGTCATAGAGCCTCTCGCTATCGCTCTCTGGAATCCGTTTTATATCAGTATGATAAGGCATCATGTGCGCAAAATCGACGTCTTTTGCACACTACCTAAGTGTTTTTTTAGTGAGTTCACATTTCTCTTTACGCAGGCGCGGCCTGCGCATGCACGCAAGGTCTCCCGCGTCGCGCTCAATGCAAGGAAACCAAGGGGTTTGGAGCGATCGCGATCACAGAGACTGCCATTGCACACGTTTACAAACGGTCGTTTACGGACGACTACCGAAATTGCAAAACACCAAACTTGGTAGAAGTGGGTAGGCTCAAAATCCGTGAAACAACATGTCGAGGGCCGGCGTGACCGGTTCCGCGTCAATCGGACCAAGGCAGCGGGACTGTGAACCAATACATCTCGTGAATATCGGCGTTCCTCACTTGATCGATGCCTTAAGAATCCCATATGATGTATGATGTTTGATGCACGACGGGATTCCCATGCGAACTACTCTCTCTCTCGATGACGATGTCCTGCTCGCGGCGAAGGCCATTGCGGGGCAGCAGGGTCGGACCCTCGGCGAGGTCGTCTCCGAGCTTGCACGGCGTTCTTTACAAAGACCCGTCTCTCGCGCCGAGCGCAACGGCATTCCGCTTCTGGCGGCGTGCCCGGACGCGGCCCCTGTCACGCTGGACATGGTAAACGCGCTTCGCGATGAGGCACCGTGACCTATCTTCTCGATGTCAACGTCCTGATCGCTCTGATCGACCCCGCACACGTCGCACACGACGATGCGCACGCCTGGTTCGCCAGCACTGGCCAGCATGCCTGGGCGACCTGTCCCATCTCGGAAAACGGCGTCCTCCGTATTGTTGGAAATCCCAAATATCCGAACTCGCCGGGCTCGCCGGCTGTCGTCGCGGGGATCGTTCAGAAGCTGCGCGGTCTTCCCGGCCACACCTTCTGGGCCGAAGACCTCAGCCTGGTCGGGTCCGACATCATGGATCCTGCACGTGTCCTGACTGCGGCACAGGTCACAGACACCTATCTGCTGGCTCTCGCCAGCCACCGCGGCGGCCTGCTTGCAACCTTTGATCGCCGGCTCTCGGTGGAAGCCGTCAAGGAGGGCAAGGCAGCGCTTTACCTCATCCCCAGCGGAAAGCGGGCGTGATCTGATGGCCTGCACCGGAATCCCCACATGAGTGATACATCTGACTCTGTCTGGCCATCACCGGATGCGCGGGAGGAGGCGCGCCGACAAGCACAAGAACTATACGAACGAGCTCGTGAAGGCGGCTTGCGATTCCAGGCCTACCTTCCACCGGTGATCGCGCTTTGGCTGCTCGATCACGTCGAGAATGGCACATTCCATGATCCATCCGAAGCAGCGTTCGTTCTGTTCAGGGAAGCAAAGGAGTTGGAGCCGCACGCAGATCTACGCGGCGAACTTCTGAAGCGAATGACTTCCGAAATTGTTGCAAATCACCACATTTGGCGGAGGTGTGTGGACTTAAAATCCGTGAAACAGCATGTCGAGTGGGTATTCCACGGCATGTGGCCACCTGTTCCACGCGCATGTGGCCAGTCATTCCATGACATGTGGCCACCCCCGTGAGGTGATCTGCGAGGCGGTTTCTTCATGACGTGATTTTCACGTCTGGGTCAATGCCGACGGTTGGGCTGGGTTTGTCCATGGGGGGACCCGCGCGCCCGGCGCAGCGCTTATCA
>NZ_JAWOAN010000089.1:0-9440 GCF_046498525.1 Yoonia sp. | reverse complement strand
GTAAAATCCGGTAGAAGAGAGGCTGACGCGGTTGACATAGGCGGTCTGCGCTGCCTCGGTGAAACGCATACGGGCATTCCCGACAAAGACATTACCGTCCTCGAAACGCACATGTTCCAATGTGGTCTGATGCAGTTCAGCCAGACAGGCGGCGATCCGGTCACGAATGATATCGCAGGCATTGGCTACGGCCATCCCGTTCAGGTCGGTTCCGGAAGAAGCGGCTGTCGCCGAGGTGTTGGGCACCTTGCCGGTATCTGTCGCAGTGATCTTGACCTGCTCCACACTGATCCCGAAACGGGCGGCTGCCACTTGTGCCACTTTCTGAAACAGGCCCTGTCCCATCTCGGTCCCGCCATGGTTCATGTGAACAGAGCCGTCTTGATAAACATGGACCAAAGCACCGGCCTGATTGAGGTGTGTGAGCGTAAAGGAAATGCCGAACTTAACAGGGCTGAAGGCAATACCCTTTTTCAACACTGACTGTCCGGCATTCCAATCTGCAATCGCGGCACGGCGTGCGGTATAGCCAGAGGATGCCAGCAAAGCCTCCGTCATCTCATGCAGGATGAAATCAGTGACGGGCATGTGATAGGGCGTGGTTTGCAGTTGTTGCTTGGGCGAATAGGTCCCGGCAAACCGCGTAGCCCGCCCTATCTTCCCATGTTCGGAAATACCTTCAGGGGGGCGCGTAGCGTGGGGGGCAGACAGCCCCCCTCTGTCCATCGCATCATAGTAATTCCGCTGGCGTACAAGCACAGGGTCAATGCCCAGCTCTGCCGCGATATGGTCCATGACACGCTCTATCCCGACAACCCCCTGCGGGCCGCCGAACCCGCGAAAGGCGGTGGCAGATTGCGTATTTGTCTTGAGACGGTGCGAAGTGATCCGCGAGGCGGGCAAATGATAGGCGTTATCCGCATGCAACATTGCGCGGTCGGCCACCGGCAACGAGAGATCCAGCGCCCAGCCACAGCGGGCAATTTGCGTGAAATCAACGCCGGTCAGGTGGCCTTCGCTGTCAAAGCCTGCGTCATAGCTGATACGGAAATCATGTCGTTTGCCGGTGATCATCATGTCGTCGTCGCGGTCATAGCGCATCTTGCAGGGACGACCAGTTTGCCTTGCAGCTACTGCACAGGCGACGGCCAACGCGTTGCCCTGACTTTCCTTGCCACCAAACCCGCCGCCCATGCGTCGCACTTCGCAGCGCACGCCGTGCATCGGTACGCCCAATGCATCGGCCACCTTGTGCTGAATTTCGGTGGGGTGCTGGGTCGAGCTGTGCACGACCATGTCACCGCCTTCTTGCGGCAGCGCAAGCGCAGCCTGCCCTTCAAGATAGAAGTGCTCCTGACCACCCATGTTGATCTCGCCCCGCACCCGATGTGTGGCCTTCTGCAAGGCTTGGTCCACATCTCCCTTCGTCCAGATGCGCGGACCGTCTTCAAAATGGCTGCCTGCTGCCATCGCATCCTCAATGGTCAGGATCGGGGTGTCGTCTGCATAAGTCACGTCGGCCAGTCGCGCGGCCTTTCGCGCAGCCAGATGGGAATTTGCCACCACCAGAAAGAGTGGTTGTCCCAGATAATGCACCGTGCCCGTGGCCAGCAACGGTTCGTCATGGACGGACGGTGAGACATCATTTGCAAAAGGCAGATCACTGGCGGTCAGCACAGTCACCACGCCGGGGGCGCTTTTCACCGCTGCAAGGTTCATCGCGCTGACCTGCCCGCAAGCGATTTCGGATGTGCCAAAGGCCAGATGCAGTGTACCGGTTGGCGTCGGGATGTCGTCGATATAGCGCGCGGCCCCGGTCACATGTAGGGCGGCGGCATCATGGGGCAGTAGCTTTGCGATGCTCATGATGTCACCTCCAGCACCGATGTGGCCTGTCCGGTCATTTCGGCGAAGTAGCGGTGCAGCAGGTTTTCCGCGACTTTGAGCCGGTAGTCCGCACTGGCCCGCATGTCTGACATCGGCTTGTAGTCATCCGCGAAAAAGGCTGCGGCGTTGCCGATTGTTTCAGTTGACCATGGTGCTCCGGTCAGCGCGGCCTCGACTTTGTGTGCTCGGTGCGGGGTGCCTGCCATGCCGCCAAAAGCAATCCGCGCTTCTGTGACAATGCCGCGCTCAACAGTCACGTTGAAACAGCCGCAGACCGCCGAGATATCCTGATCGAAGCGTTTGGATATTTTGTAGCAGCGCAGAAGGGGCGCTGACTTTGGCAGTGTGATCCCCGTCACCATTTCGCCCGCAGCACGATCTTGTTTGCCATAGGCGATAAAGAAATCCTCAATCGGCAACTCACGCGTTTTCTCATCGTGGCGCAGGTGCAAGGTGGCTCCTAATGCAATCAAAGCAGGCGGGTTGTCACCGATCGGCGATCCGTTTGCGATATTACCGCCGATGGTCGCTGCATTGCGCACCTGCTCAGAGCCATAGCGCCGGACCATTTCCGCGTAGGACGGGTGCATATCACGCAATACGGACAAAGCTTCCGTCATGGTGACGGCTGCGCCGAAATGGATGGTGTTTTCTGTCTGCGTAATCGCGCGCAATTCGGTGCAACGGTTCAGAAACGTGACTTTTGGCAGGTCGCGCAATTGTTTGGTGACCCATAGCCCCACATCCGTCGCACCGGCGATGAGCGTCGTGTCGGGGTTCGCCGCATACCATCCGGCAAGTGCGTCAAGCGTTTCGGGCGCGTAATGCTGGGCGTCCAGCGGCGGCGTATCATCTTTCACCCACACAGGAACGTCGGCGTCTGCCGCCGCTTGTGCGGCCCGAACAATCGGCGCGTAGCCCGTGCAACGGCACAGGTTTCCCGCCAGCACATCGTCGTGGTCTGTCCGCCCTTGCAGGTGCCCTGTCGCCATGGATGCAATGAAGCCGGGCGTGCAGAACCCGCATTGTGAGCCGTGGTGATCGATCATGGCCTGCTGAACAGGATGGAGCGTGCCATCGGGCCCGCTGATCCCTTCCACGGTCCGCACGGCTTTGCCATGCAGCTGTGGCAGGAACAAAATACAGGCATTCAGTGCCTTGGCGCCGTCGTTATCGGTCACCATCACGGTACAGGCCCCGCAGTCACCCTCGTTGCAACCTTCTTTCGTGCCGCAAAGCGCGCGGTCTTCGCGCAGCCAGTCAAGCAGGGTGCGGGTCGCATCCGTATCGACTTGCACGGTTTCCCCGTTGAGAAGAAACGTGACATTCATGATATAAACCTGCCGCCTTACCAAATCGGTGCGAGGGTCCTCAGGTGTCGATGCGACGTAGACACCTGTCTCGTATGCTGACGGCTATGAAAACCGCGCAGAGGCCATTTGGCAAGGAGTTTTATGACGACGAGCCAGAGCAGGTCGGATGGGCGCTGTCTATTTGGGCAGTTTCAGCGTCTTGAGGGTATGTCCTCGTCAACGGAATTTTCCCAGATTTCGCGCTGCCAGGCGAGCCAGCCTTGCGCTGCGATCAGTGGAGCCGCCTCAATGTGGCAAGTCCGCACGCGGCCTTTTTTGATGGACCTGACGATGCCAGTGTCTTGCAATACCTTGAGGTGCCGCATGAATGTGGGCAGTGCCATGTTGTGTGCCGCGTGCAATGCACTGACGCTGGCCGGGCCAGATGCGAGCTGTTCAATCACGGCGCGGCGGGTCGGGTCGGACATGGCGCCGAAAAAGGAATCAAGTTGCTTAGTCATATGGCTAAGCATCGAGCCGGTAAATCGTGGTGTCAAGATAGTTAGCTGATCAGCTAATGAAATACCTCGCTTGCGATGGCGCGGGCATTCGCTACCTTGCTGGAATGTCAAATGATCCCCGATTCATTCACCTGCGTGTCCATACGGAATACTCTCTTCTGGAGGGTGCCATTCCGGTGAAAAAGCTACCCGTTCTAGTGACTGGAATGCGTATGCCCGCTGTCGCCGTGACCGACAGCAATAACATGTTTTGTGCGCTGGAGTTTTCCGAAGGCGCGTCCAAAGCTGGTTTGCAACCTATTATCGGCTGTCAGTTGGATGTGACCTTTTTGCCCCCTGAACCTGGCAAGCGTGCCGAAGAACCTGCACCGATTGTTTTGCTGGCGCAGTCCGAGGCAGGCTATATGAACCTGATGAAACTTAACTCTTGCGCGTATCTCGACGCGCAAGGGCAGTTGCCACAGGTCAGTTTAGAGGAACTGGCGCGGTACCATGAAGGGCTGATCTGCCTTTCGGGTGGTCCTGATGGACCGGTGGGGCGGTTACTACGCCAGGGCCAACGCCCCAAGGCAGAAGCCTTTGTGGATCGCTTGGCTGCGACGTACCCCGACAGGCTTTATATCGAATTGCAGCGGCATCCGGGTGACGGTCTGCCAGAGGCCGAACGGTTATCGGAGCGCGGCCATATCGAGATGGCCTACGCAAAGGGCCTGCCACTGGTGGCGACCAATGATGCCTATTTCCCCAAGACCGAGCTTTATGAGGCCCATGATGCGCTGATCTGTATCGCCGAGGGCGCCTATGTCGATCAGCAGGAACCGCGCCGCAGGCTCACGCCGCAGCATTATCTGAAATCGCCGCAGGAAATGGCGACCTTGTTTGCCGATCTGCCCGAAGCGATCGAGAACACCGTCGAGATTGCCAAACGCTGCGCCTTCAAGGCATATAAACGCGCGCCGATTCTGCCCAAATTTGCCAATGACGAGGTCGCGGAGCTTCGGCGTCAGGCCCAAGAGGGGCTGAAGGCCCGCTTGGCTGTCATCCCCCATGCCGCCCCCGTGGAAGATTATGAAAAACGCCTCGAGTTCGAACTGGGCATTATCGAAGGGATGGGGTTCCCCGGCTACTTCTTGATCGTGGCTGATTTCATCAAATGGGCCAAGGATAATGGTATTCCTGTAGGACCAGGCCGGGGGTCTGGTGCCGGTTCTCTGGTGGCTTACGCGCTGCTGATCACCGACCTTGACCCGTTGCGTTATTCGCTGCTGTTCGAGCGCTTTTTGAACCCTGAACGTGTGTCGATGCCTGACTTTGATATCGATTTTTGCATGGACCGCCGCGAAGAGGTGATCCGCTACGTGCAGGACAAATACGGGCGCGACAAGGTGGGGCAGATCATCACCTTCGGTGCGCTCTTGTCCAAGGCAGCGGTGCGCGATGTGGGGCGGGTCTTGCAGATGCCGTATGGCCAGGTGGATCGCCTGTCCAAGATGATCCCTGTCGAAGGGGTCAAACCGGTTTCGATCGAGAAGGCGCTCGCTGATGAGCCGCGTCTGCGCGAGGAAGCCAAGAACGAAGAAGTCGTGGATCGCCTGCTGACCTATGCCCAGCAGGTCGAAGGTCTGTTGCGCAATGCATCCACCCACGCCGCCGGTGTCGTAATCGGCGACAGGCCGCTGGATGAACTGGTCCCTCTTTATCAGGACCCGCGCTCGGACATGCCTGCGACCCAGTTCAATATGAAGTGGGTGGAACAGGCCGGGCTGGTGAAGTTCGACTTTCTGGGTCTGAAGACCCTGACCGTCATCCAGAACGCGGTGGAGTTGATCAAAAAAACAGGGCGCCCGCTGAATGTCGCGGCTGATGGTGCGAAACTCTACGACGCGCCCGAAGGCTTTGAATACGACATCGGGGCGATCCCGCTGGATGATGACAGGTCCTATGCGCTTTATTCCAGCGCCAAGACGACAGCGGTGTTTCAGGTGGAATCCAGCGGCATGATGGATGCGCTCAAGCGGATGAAGCCGACCTGTATCGAAGATATCGTCGCCCTTGTGGCGCTGTATCGGCCCGGCCCGATGGAGAATATCCCGACCTATTGCGAGGTGAAGAACGGGCAAAAGGAGCTGGAATCGATCCATCCGTCGATTGACCATATCCTCAAGGAAACCCAAGGGATCATCGTCTATCAGGAACAGGTGATGGAAATTGCGCAGGTCATGGCAGGTTACAGCCTTGGCGGTGCGGATTTGCTGCGTCGTGCGATGGGTAAAAAGATCGCCGAGGAAATGGCCAAGGAACGCCCAAAATTCGAAGAGGGCGCGAAAGCGAACGGGGTAGAACCGAAAAAGGCCCGCGAGGTTTTCGACCTGCTCGAAAAATTTGCCAACTATGGCTTCAACAAATCCCACGCGGCGGCCTATGCCGTTGTCAGCTATCAGACCGCTTGGCTGAAGGCGAACCACCCGGTCGAATTCATGGCCGGTGTGATGAACTGCGATATTCATCTGACCGATAAGCTGGGGGTGTATTTCCAAGAGGTGAAGAAGGGACTGGGGATCGCGTATACCCCGCCTTGCGTGAACCGATCTATGGCAACGTTTGATGTGAAAGATCAAAAGCTGGTCTATGCGCTGGGCGCACTGAAAAATGTCGGTGTGGAGGCGATGAGGCTGATCGTTGCAGGGCGGGAAGACAGGGAGTTTGTGAACCTTTACGATTTTGCGCGAAGGGTGGACATCAAACGGATCGGCAAGCGGCCCTTGGAAATGCTGGCCCGTGCGGGTGCCTTTGACGTGCTGGACCCGAACCGACGCAGGGTAATGATGAGCTTGGATGCGTTGACGGCTTATTCCGCCGCAATCCATGAGCAGAAGTCATCCAATCAGGTTTCCCTCTTCGGGGATGCCGGTGACGACCTGCAAGAACCGCGTCTGGCGGGCGGTGAGGACTGGTTGCCTGCAGAACGTCTGGCCGAAGAGTTCAAGGCGATCGGGTTCTATCTGTCGGGACATCCGTTGGATGACTATATGGGACCACTCAAGCGCAAGCAGGTGCTGACGTTGGACGATGTGATCACGCGCGCCGCAAAGGGTGCGGCCGTCGTCAAGATGGCAGGCACCGTATCGGGGCGGCAGGAACGCAAATCGGCGCGGGGCAACCGCTTTGCCTTTGTGCAGCTGTCTGATCCGACGGGACAGTACGAGGTCACGATGTTCTCGGACACATTGGAGGCTGCGCGTGAATACCTCGAAACCGGAAGCCAGATTGTGCTGACATGCGAGGCCACGATGGAAGCCGACCAGTTGAAGCTATTGGGCCGCTCGGTTTCGCCGATTGATGCGGTGGTCGCGGATGCCGGTGGTGCAGGATTGCGGGTTTTCATTGACGGGCCAGAGGTGATCGGGTCGGTTGCATCCGTCTTGGCGAATGCCGCCAATGGGACGGTGCGTGCCGCACGTGGGCCGGTTTACTTTTGCCTGATGAATAATGATTTGCCGGGCGAGGTCGAATTGGACCTCGGTGAGGAATTCCCGGTCAATCCGCAGATCAAGGGCGCATTGCGGTCCTTGGGTGGTGTGATCGAAGTTGAAGATATGTAGGGTGGGTTGAAACCCACCTTACGTGCGCAGCTACCAATGCGGCGGGCGTTGATCCCCTAGGGGCACCGTACCGCCTGCGTCCATCTCACGCCCTGCTTCACGCTCCATCAATATGGCCAACCGGCGTTGCGCCAGCGCCAGTTCCGTTTCCTGGCGCACGACGACATCCGACAACTCCTCGACCGTGCGGGTGAGGTGGGCGATTTGTTCTTCAAGGTGTGTCAGATCAACCATGCGCGCTTTCTAACCCAATTGCAGCGTCGGTGAAAGCGAGGACTGCATTGCCCCTGTGACATTGGCGGGTTAAACGGCGCGGGAACGCAAAGTGACCAGCAGGACCAACCCCATGGCCAAGATGAAAAAGCAGCCCCGCCCCAAGGCGCAGACGCCCAAGGGCTTTCAGGATTATTTCGGCACGGATGTGACCGCCCGGACCGAAATGCTGAACACGATTGCGGGTGTCTATCATCGCTATGGGTTCGACGCGCTGGAAACATCAGCTGTCGAAACGGTCGAGGCGCTGGGCAAGTTCCTGCCCGATGTGGACCGTCCGAATGAAGGTGTGTTTGCTTGGGAGGAGGATAGCGACTGGCTGGCACTGCGCTATGATCTGACAGCCCCTTTGGCCCGCGTGGCAGCCCAGTATCGCAATGACCTGCCGTTCCCGTATCGCCGCTATGCGATGGGCCCAGTCTGGCGCAACGAAAAGCCGGGACCGGGGCGCTTTCGCCAGTTTTACCAGTGCGATGCGGATACGGTCGGGGCGGGGTCCGTGGCCGCAGATGCCGAGATTTGCGCGATGCTGGCCGATACGCTGGAGGCCGTTGGGATCGAGCGTGGGGATTACATTATTCGCGTGAATAACCGGAAGGTGCTGAATGGTTTGCTTGAGGTTGCTGGACTTTCGGGTGACGACAAGGAGGTAGAGCGCGGTATCGTTCTGCGTGCCATCGACAAGCTTGATCGCTTGGGATTAAGTGGTGTGCGGGAGTTGCTGGGAGAAGGCCGCAAGGATGAAAGCGGTGACTACACAAAAGGCGCACAGTTGTCAGACGAGCAAGCTGAAATAGTAATGCTTATTACTCAAAACGAGATGTCACTCTCGGCGACTTCGCACCTTTTGAGCATCAAGGAAGCTGTGAAGGGTTCGCCTATTGGGTGTGAAGGCGTTGATGAATTGGCTGAGATTTCCGGTTTACTCTCCGCCCAAGGCTACGGCCCCGACCGTATTGTCATTGACCCTTCTGTCGTCCGTGGTCTTGGCTACTACACCGGCCCTGTTTATGAAGCTGAACTCACGTTCGAAATCAAAGACGACAAAGGCCGCCCCCGCAACTTCGGCTCTGTCGCGGGCGGTGGCCGCTATGACGATCTGGTCAAGCGGTTTACCGGGCAGGAAGTGCCTGCGACCGGCGTTTCGATTGGTGTCGACCGTTTGCTCGCCGCCCTGCGCGCCAAGGGCCGGGTTGATACGACCGCCCAAGGCCCTGTCGTTGTGACCGTGATGGACCGTGACCGCATGTCGGACTATCAGACGATGGTTTCGGAATTACGAAACGCCAGTATCCGCGCAGAGGTTTATTTGGGCAACCCCAAGAACTTTGGCAACCAGTTGAAATATGCCGATAAACGGAATTCACCTGTCGCGATCATCGCGGGCAGTGATGAATTCGACAAAGGCATCGTGCAGATCAAGGACCTGATCCTTGGCGCGGAAATCGCCAAGAACGCGACGCTGGAAGAGTGGAAAGACCGCCCCAGCCAGTATGAGGTGCCGCGCGACGAGATGGTCGCGAAAGTCCGCGCGATTTTGGACGAACACAGCTGATGCCCACCTCACCCGAAACTCTGACCGAAGCGCGTCGTCTGCGTGACCTTTTTGCTTCCAAGGGCGCGCAGGTGATCAAGGCGGATGTGCTACAACCGGCCGAGACTTTGCTGGACCTTTATGGCGAGGATATTCGCGCCCGATCTTATCTGACCTCCGATCCGCTTCACGGTGAGATGGTGCTGCGACCGGATTTCACCGTGCCGGTCGTGCAGATGCATATGGAAAGCCGCGCTGATCCGGTGCGTTATACCTATTCCGGCAAGGTATTCCGCAAGCAGGAAACCGACGAAACCCGCGCCAATGAATA
>NZ_JAWOAN010000068.1:0-5484 GCF_046498525.1 Yoonia sp. | reverse complement strand
AGAAGTCTCGCAAGAGACATAACCTGCAGACGCATCGGGGCGCATCAACCCGCGCCTCAATGCGTCGCAGCAACTGACGCTGGACCTACCAGTGTCAAAGCCTTACCTCTGGTGTGCAAACCGGAGTTCAAGATGACCAAACCACCTCTCACTCTTTATCTCGCTGCCCCGCGCGGGTTCTGCGCCGGCGTCGATCGCGCGATCAAGATCGTTGAGATGGCGTTGGAAAAATGGGGTACGCCCGTCTATGTGCGCCATGAGATCGTTCACAACAAATTCGTCGTTGACGCGTTGCGCGATCAGGGTGCCGTCTTTGTCGAGGAACTGGATGACTGTCCGGACGACCGGCCCGTCATCTTTTCGGCCCATGGCGTACCGAAATCCGTTCCCGCTGCCGCTGCAAAACGCGAAATGGTTTACGTGGACGCAACCTGCCCGCTTGTCAGCAAGGTACATATCGAGGCCCAGCGCCACGCCGACAACGGGTTGCAGATGATTATGATCGGCCATGAGGGACACCCGGAAACGGTTGGCACCATGGGCCAACTGCCTGAAGGCGAAGTCCTACTGGTAGAAACCGTCGCAGATGTAGCCGCGGTTGCAGTCCGCGACCCTGACATGCTGGCGTTCGTGACGCAGACGACCCTTTCAGTGGATGATACAGCCGATATTGTCGCTGCTCTTTATGCCCGTTTCCCAAAGATCGTCGGGCCGCACAAAGAAGACATTTGCTACGCCACGACAAACCGTCAGGAGGCGGTGAAGGCGATGGCACCCAAATGTGACGCTATGTTGGTCGTTGGCGCACCCAACTCCTCGAATTCCAAACGGTTGGTCGAAGTCGGCGCGCGCGCAGGCTGCAACTATGCGCAACTGGTGCAACGGGCCACCGATATTGACTGGCGCGCGCTCGAGGGGATCACCAGCATGGGAATCACTGCCGGAGCATCGGCACCGGAAGTGCTGATCACCGAAGTCATCGACGCCTTCAAAGACCGGTATGATACCACCGTCGAAATGGTGGTGACTGCCGAAGAGAACGTCGAATTCAAAGTTCCGCGTGTCCTCAGAGAATCCGCCTGACGAAGGCCGCGCTGAAATGAATGCAATCCCACGCTCTGCTTTGATCCTTGGCCTTGCTGGCCTGCTTCCGTTTATTTGGGGCGCCGTAACGGTATTGGTGCCTGATTTGGCCTTTTGGGGACAGATGAATTTGGGGGGCCGGTTTATCGGCCCCTATGTGCAGTTGTTTTACGGCGCAATAATCTTGTCATTCATGTCCGGCGTCCTTTGGGGCTTCGCGACCAAAGCGACCGGCCAGATGGCGACGGCGAGTTACATGCTGTCGGTTATACCGGCGCTTTGGGCGTTCTTTATGACCGGCGGCGGGCCGACCACCGCAGCCGTCAATCTGATCGTGGGCTTTCTTGGTCTGCTTTTGCTGGATTGGCATTTCTGGCGGCTTGGCTTGGCACCACAGTGGTGGATGCATCTGCGAGGGCTTCTGACTGCAATCGTGATCATCACTTACCTGCCCTTGGTTTTCTGATGGAAGACCGGCGCACCATCGCAACTTACAATGCCAAGGCGGCAGACTATGCCGACCTGGTAGAAACCACAGCGCCGGACAATACGCTGCAACGCTTCATTGATCTGATCCCACAAGGCGGAAAGGTGCTTGATCTGGGATGCGGCCCAGGCACCGCGTCGGCACATATGCGCACGGCCGGGCTTGTCCCTGATCCTGTCGATGCCTCCGAAGGCATGATTGCGATTGCGCAAGAAAAGTTCGGGCTCGACGCACGGCTCGGTCGTTTTGATGATATTGACGGGCTTGAGGTCTATGATGGCGTGTGGGCCAACTTCAGCCTCCTGCACGCCGCAAGCGCGGACCTGCCCCACCATATCGCAGCGCTTTTCAAAGCGACCAAACCCGGCGGCATCCTTCACATCGGCATGAAGACCGGCACCGGCGCAGCACGCGACAAGATCGACCGGCTTTACTCCTACGTCACCGTCATTGAACTCGAAGACTTGCTGACAACTGCGGGTTATCAGGTCACTTACGTCAAGGAAGGCGCAGAGGCGGGTCTTGCCGGAACGATCGACCCATTCGTGATCATGCGCGGAAAGAAGCCCTGAACATGCCCCAGCTTTTTGCCTACACAGATGGTGCCTGCTCGGGCAATCCCGGCCCCGGCGGTTGGGGTGCTTTGCTGGTTGCGCGCGAGGGCGACACGGTTTTGAAAGAACGCGCCTTGTGCGGAGGTGAAGCCGAGACGACAAACAACCGGATGGAGTTGCTCGCCGCCATTACCGCTTTGGAAACGCTGGACCGGCCAACGACCCTGACGATCGTGACCGACAGCGGTTATGTGAAAGATGGCATCACCAAGTGGATTCACGGATGGAAGGCGCGTGGCTGGAAAACAGCCGCCAAGAAGCCCGTGAAGAACGAAGACCTCTGGAGGCGCCTTGATGAAGCAACGAAACGCCACGACGTCACTTGGGAATGGGTCAAGGGCCACGCCGGACACATCGAGAACGAGAAGGCCGACGAGTTGGCCCGCGCAGGCATGGAGCCCTTCAAGCCATGAACGAACCACTTCTTCTATTGCCCGGCATGATGTGCGATGCGCGGCTCTATGGGCCGCAAATCACGGCTTTTTCGCACGAGCGACCTATTATGACTGTCCCACTGAATGGTCACGATACGGTTGAAGCGCTTGCAGGTGATATCCTCGACAACGCCCCTCCAAGGTTTGCGCTAGCGGGTCTTTCGATGGGCGGGATCGTGGCGATGGAGGTATTTCGCCAAGCGCCGGAACGTGTCACACGATTAGCCCTGCTTGATACCAACCCCAAGGCCGAAGTTGCCGCCGTCGCTCAAAAGCGCGAACCACAAATGCAAAAGGTGCGCGACGGACACCTGCGCGCCGTGATGCGCGATGAGATGAAGCCGAACTACATCACGGATGGTCTTCGAACGGGCGAAATCCTTGATCTTTGCATGGCAATGGCCGAAACGCTTGGAGAGGCCGTTTTCCTCAACCAATCCCGTGCGCTGCAAACGCGACCAGATCAGCAGGACGTTCTGCGCACAGTCAAAGTACCCACACTGATTCTTGGCGGAGAAGATGATGTCCTTTGCCCCGTCCACCGGCACGAGCTGATGCATGACCTGATCCCCGGATCGACACTTGCGGTCATCAAGAATGCAGGCCACCTGCCGACGCTTGAACAACCGGACACAACGAATAAGGCTTTGAAAAAATGGCTGAACCAGTAATCCCCCACGACTTGCTTGCGCTTTTGCAAAGGGTCGACACGCCCACGGTCTGCAACGCCATCGAAGTGGCCCAAGGGAAACGCGGTTTTGATGCCTATACCAAAGGCACAATGCAGTGTTCTGCACCGGGACAATCCATGGTCGGTTTTGCGCGGACTGCCAAGATCGCGGGGCGCGAGGCCCCGACCGAAGCGCCTGATGTGATCCGTGTCCGCCGCCTTGATTACTTTCGCAACATGGCGGGCGGTCCTCGGCCTGCAATCGCTGTGCTGGAAGACGTCGATTACCCGCATTGCGTCAGCGCCTGGTGGGGCGAGGTGCACACCAATGTCCATAAGGGGCTGGGGCTGAATGGCGCGCTGACCAACGGTGTGATGCGTGATCTGGGTGATCTGGCAGAGGGGTTTCCGGTTGTGGCTGGCTCTGTCGGGCCAAGCCATGCTTTTGTCCATGTGCGGGAATTGGGAACACCTGTGAACGTCATGGGAATGACCGTCAATCAAGGTGATCTCGTCCATGCCGATCAGCATGGCGGATTGGTGATCCCGCCAGATGTGATCCCTGATCTGAAAGCAGCAATTGAAAAGATGTGGGCCGGTGAGCAGATCATCCTCGGGCCAGCCAAAGAGCCCGGTTTTGACCTCGACAAGCTGCTGGAGGCATGGGCGGCGTTCGAGAAAACGCGGACCTGAACCGGCTAGCTGACTTTTAAAACGATCTTGCCAATATGTGCGCTGCTTTCCATTCGGGCATGTGCATCAGGTGCATCTTCCAGCGCAAACTCCTGATCCAACACGGGGGCCACCTTGCCCGCCATGATCAGCGGCCAGACATGCTGGCGTAACTCATCAGCGATACGCGCCTTTGCCAAATCAGACTGCGGACGCAAGGTCGAGCCTGTGATCGTCAAACGCCGGGTCATCAACTGCACGAGGTTCAGTTCGACCTTTGGCCCTTGCAAAAATGCAATCTGAACCAGTTTGCCATCGTCAGCCAAAGCCTTGAGATTACGCTGGATATAAGACCCGCCAACCATATCGAGTATTAAATCCGCACCACCCAGAACTTGCATTTTATCCACAAAATCGTCTTCGCGGTAGTTGAATGCCACCTCGGCCCCAAGATCAATACAAGCGGCGCATTTTTCAGCCGACCCCGCCGTCGCAAAAACGCGCACCCCGAACGCCTTGGCCAGTTGAATCGCTGTCGTTCCAATCCCGGAACTGCCGCCATGCACCAAAAACCGCTGCCCACCTTGCAGGCCGCCCCGCATGAAGACATTGGACCACACGGTAAAATAAGTCTCTGGCAGACAAGCCGCCTGTTTCAGTGACAGCCCGCCAGAGACGGGCAGACAATGGGCCGCCGGTGTCGCGACATATTCCGCATATCCACCGCCAGGCAGCAAGGCGCAGACCTGATCACCCGGCTTGAAACCCGAGACACCCCTACCGCATGATACAATCTCTCCAGACGCTTCCAACCCGGGCAGGTCACTTGCGCCTTCGGGCGGATTATACAGACCTGCCCGTTGCAAGGCGTCAGGTCGGTTGACCCCTGCATAGGCCACCTTGATGACGACCTCACCGTAGGCCGGCCTTGGCATGGGGCGGTCGCACAGGCGCAACACTTCCGGCCCGCCAGCTTGGGATATTTCAATGGCTTTCATGACAAGATCATCCTTATTTGGGGTCGCGCCAAACGCCCGGCAGATTGGGGCCAGATACCTCTTCAGGCGCTTTTACGGATGTCATCATGCGCTCCAGCGCATTGGTGAGCGGCTTGAGAAGCGGATTGGCCTTGGCTTGCGCCTTGAGTTTCTCGAACTGCATGACATCATCGATGCGGCGATCGATAAATGCATCGGTCGCCTGCGTATCGAGGCTGTCATCACCCAGCCAATAGAGCACGACGGAACTGTAAACGCCCGCCAGCGTCAAACGCTTGGTGTACCAGTTCACATCACGGGATGTATCGCCAAGCGCATTCCAGATTGCATCAACCGTGCCCCAGACCAGCTTGGCCCCGTCAGCCGCCATATGCGGCAGCGCAAAGAGCGTGGTTCCAGGGCGCACCGCCTCTTTATCGTTGATCACCTTCAGGCGGAGGCGGATGGCATGAGCAACCTTGTCACGAAAGCGCATGCCGCTGAGGTCGGAAAGTTCAAGCGCCTTGACCATCGCCGCATCGCCGCG
>NZ_JAWOAN010000289.1:0-16932 GCF_046498525.1 Yoonia sp. | reverse complement strand
ACGCGGTCGGTGCGCTCGCATGGCCGGGTTGGGCGGCGGCGCCGCCGGTGCTGGTGCGCAGCGGCGAGGTCGATTGCCTGTTCGGGCATCCGGCGCCGCCCGCCGAGTTCGTGCCGCTGCGACCGGGCGTCGCGCGGCTGGACGGGCACGTGCTCCCGGTGCCGGCGGCGACCGCCGTCGAGGTCGGCGGTCTGTGGACCCTGGCCGTTCCGGCCCGGGCCGAGCTCCAGGCCTTCGCCGACGAGCACCTCGGGCGCGGTCTGTGCAAGGTGCGGTTTCCTTCTCTCTCAAAAATAGTCCCATGTGAGTTCCCTTTCACATCAAGTGCCGGGTGGCTAACCCGCGCTCGGTTTCAGTCCAGCAGCTTTGCAAAAGCGGCCACGTTGTCTTTACCATAGCCTATCAGTTCCACCCGTAAATCGGTGGTATCATCGATTATGGCGATATTGCCGTTTTCACGGCGGATGACGGTAATGGGCGCGTTGAACGGCAGGTCATGCACAAAGCGTTCTCGGTCGATGACCCGCCCAATGACACCGATAAAACCGCCCTTGTGATCGGCCGACGACGCAATCTGCGTGCCATCCAGGGTCGTTACGGTGTAGGTGCCGGTCCGATCACCTTCCATCACGATTTCAAGCGATTGGACGACCGGTGCTTCGACCAATACGCCCCTGTTTGGTACGTCAAACCATTGGGCATAGGCCACAATGGCAAGGCTTGCGGCCATCAGGGCAAACATGCCCTGGATGAGAAACCGAGGGACCATTTCTTTGTCCCGGTGACGCATTTGTTGTTCAAGCTGAGACATGGTTCTTACTCCGCTGCGACGGCAGAGCCGTCTTGTTGACCAACACGTTCCAAACGTGGTTCGGAAATCCGCGTCTCTGCCGCTTCAGCAAAGAGACGGGCGACGTCTTCGGCATCCGGGATGCAGCGCAGCGCCGGCTGGGTCCGCGCCATGCGCCACGGCCGGACATGCGGCCAGGACATGAGGTACGAAATACGTGTTTCGCCGATCAGTTCAAACGCCAAAGTGCCATGACCAGATGGCTTAAGATCCAGTTTCGCGGTTCCGATCCATGTATAGGGCAGGTTCAGCGTCATCGTCAGCGCCGCGCCGATCCGCATCGCCACACGCTTGTTTGTCAGGGTGTAAACGGTGGAACGGGCCTGCACATAGGCGATCCCGTAAAGGATCGCACAGGCCAGAATGCCTGACAGGAAGAACGGCACACCATGCATCAGCGCGATGCCGAAGGGCAAATCTGCGGATGAAACACCGACACGCCAGAAGACCAGCAACGCAAAATACGCCGCCACCCAACGCACACCCAAGGCCTCGCGTGCCAGACGCCACGGATCAGGGGCGCCCTGCCACAAGATATACTCTCCTTCCGGCAGTTGCTCTGGCAGCCCCCTGACAGGTTCAAAGTTAAAGTCGTCATGGCTCATGGCGTATTCCCTCTTTTTGCCGTTGCGGTCCCGGTGGCGAACCGGGAACGCTGATTTTCTTCATCTAACCAGATCAGGAGGCGTACAACGTACCGCCAGCGTAATACGCCATGATCTTCTCTTCCTCGAGCAGGGTGACCTGATCAGGGCTTTTGATTGTCGGCACGTTTTCCCAGTTATTTTCCATCAAGGACCGCACGACAACGCGGTTTTGCTTGATCACCGCCATGGTCATGGGGATCAGGCGTGTTTTACCTGTGCCTTCGGGGTTCAGATCAACGGTCAGGAAGCGGACCAGTTGCTCTGGCACGTCGACCCACATGTCAGTGATGCGACCCACGACTTCTCCGTCGCGTCCAACCACAGGCTTGCCGCGCGGATCACGACCGGCAGATACCTTAAAATCTTCCAAACCGGACATCGGCTTGATCTTGACGTGGCCATGCGCATCAAGCTCGGGCTCATCCCGGCGCGGTGCCCAGGATGCAGGGCCGACGCCGTCAACCATCGGATCACCTGTCGGAATCCAAGGAGAACCGGTTGAGACGGAAGACTGCGCCAGTGCCAAGCCATCACGCATCTTGCTGTCTTCGTATTCACGCGAAGGCACTGTCAGCTCACCACGACCATCACGCAGTTTGAAGGTCTTTTCCTTTGGCAATGGAAACAGGCTTTCGTTCGCAGGAACGCCATCGTCATCGTCACGCAAAGGATAGCCTTCACGCATGTTTTCGGTTTGCAGGTAATAGACAAGCCCCGCAAAGAAGATCCAGAAGAGCCAAATTGCTGCGCTCGCCAGATCAAAGTCTCCAAAAAAGGTTACACCAACCATTTTATTTTCCTTTCGGTGGTTAGGTCGGGAAATCTGCCAATCCCAGCTTGGCAGACCCCCGCGTGTTAATGGGCCGTAGCCGCACAAGCGGCCCCAGCACAATCAGTGTGAGAAATAGAAGGCCAATTTCGGTGTGATAAACGACCGAATAGCCAGTGGCAGGCGTGGCGAGCGCCTCTCCCAGGGTGCCGTTCCCAGCGGCATGGTTCACGAGATCACGCACAGTGCCCCCGATAAAGATGGACAGCCCGGCACCGGTGGCTTGCGCAGCCCCCCACGCACCAAGGGCCAAACCACGACCGGCATAGCCGGTGGTGGGCATTGTCATGGCAGCGGTCAGGGTCGAAACACCGAAAAGGCCGCCTCCGAAACCGATAAGGCCCGCACCGATGTAAAACAGGACAGGCGATCCGACCGGAGCCGAAAAGATCACCGCGCAGAATGCGAGGATGCCGGCAAGGATGCCGCGTGCACACATGCGGTAAGGATCCATGCCATTGGCCAACCAGCGTGCCGCGAAACCGAATGCAATCAGCGCACCACCGGCCCACATAGCCGTCAGCAATGTCGTTGCAGAAACGGACAAGCCTAGAATTTCACCGCCATAAGGCTCCAACAGCACATCCTGCATGTTGAAGGCCATCGTTCCAATAAACACGACCGCCAGCAAACGCCCTGCATCACCACCCGCCGCCAGATCTTTCCAAGCGTCACGGAACGTCGGCGATGCTTCGGCGCGTTGGGCCTTGGTCATCGGCTTGACCTTTTCCTGCTTCCACAGGGCAATCAGGTTCAGCAAGAGCGTGACAACCGCCGTGCCCTGCACGACCTGCACCAGACGCAGTGCGGAATAGTCACGCAGTAAAGCGCCGATAATGATGGCCGCAAAAGCCATACCCACAAGGTTCATCACATAAAGCAGGGCGACGACCTTGGGCCGTGTATCCTCGGTTGCACGATCAGCGGCCAGCGCCAGACCAGCGGTCTGCGTCATGTGCATGCCAAAACCGGTCATCAGAAACGCCAGTGCGGCACCAACATAGCCTGCTATCGGGAAATCGAGAGTCCGGTCACCCGAAAGCACGAGCAGCGCCATCGGCATGATCGCCAATCCGCCGAACTGCCACATCGTACCCAGCCAAAGGTAAGGAATACGTTTCCAGCCGATCGCAGACTTGTAGTTATCAGACTTATAACCGACCAATGCGCGCAAAGGTGCGACCAGAACCGGCAAGGCAATCATCGTAGCCACCAGCATCGCGCCGATATTCAGCTCAACAATCATCACACGGTTCAACGTGCCGAGCAGCATGACAGCGGCCATACCCACCGATACCTGAAACAGCGACAGGCGTAGCAACTGTCCCAGCGGCAGATCATCACTGACCGCATCGCTGAACGGCAGCAGGTCTACCGATATCTTTTTGAGGGATGATGCCTTGAAGATCACGATTTGCCCCCCTCAAAGACCAACGCATTCGAGATATAGAAACCCGACTTCACGCGCTCCACATCGACCAAGCGCCCTTTTACATCCGCATTGCGCAAGGCATGTGCGATACCCGCAGTGGTCTGCGGTATCATCGTCGGGCTACGGTCTGCGCGTGGAAAAAGCTTGCCCACACGCCACATCGCCATCAGGGCCGGTGTGCGCGGGGGGAGGGTAAACACAAACTTGCCATTGATCCGCGGGCTGGCCTTGCCAAGCAGCGCGGCAATATCGGGCGCACTGTAATAGATCATGGAATCCATCGCGAGCGCATGATCGAAAACACCGCTTGTGGCCTCCAGCATATCACCGGCAACCCATGTGATATGTCCAGCCAAATTTGCAGGCATCCGCTGTTCGGCAATCCCGACAAGGGCCGGAGAGATATCAACAGCGACCACATCAGCCCCGCGCCGGGCCAATTCCACAGCCATCGCACCCGTACCACAGCCGGCATCCAGAACGCGCGCACCGCGCAAATCTGCAGGCAATTGCGCCAACATCAGCGCACGCATCTTGTCACGCCCCGCACGCACCGTGGCCCGCACGCCAGACACTGGCGCGTCAGAGGTCAGACGCTCCCAGACCTTGGTCGCGCTGCGGTCGAAATAGTGTTCGACCCGGTCACGTGTGGCGGCGTAGCTGGTCATCAATCAAACCCGAGCAATTCAAAGATTTCACGATCAGGCAAAGACTCGGGGGCCAAAGGCTCTGTTCCGTTCCAAAGCGTTTCGGCCAGGCGCATGTATTCCTTGCGGACCTGTACGACTTCTTCATCGTCGGGCATCTCGAACAGCGTCTTTTTCTTCAGACGGCTACGGCGGATGGCATCCAGATCGGGCATATGTGCGATGCGGTTGAAGCCCACCGTTTCACAGTAGCGGTCGACCTCATCGGTGTCCTTGCTGCGATTGGCAACACAACCCGCAAGGCGGACCTTATAGTTCGATGATTTCGCCTGCACCGCAGCAATAATCCGGTTCATCGCATAGATGCTGTCAAAGTCGTTGGCGGTGACGATCAGCGCACGATCCGCATGCTGCAGCGGGGCCGCAAATCCGCCGCAAACAACGTCACCCAGAACATCGAAGATCACGACGTCGGTATCTTCCAGCAGGTGGTGCTGCTTGAGCAGTTTCACGGTCTGCCCGACAACATAGCCACCGCAGCCGGTCCCCGCTGGCGGGCCTCCGGCCTCGACACACTTCACGCCATTGAAGCCGTCAAATATAAAGTCTTCTGGACGCAGTTCCTCGGAATGGAAATCAACATCCTTCAGAATATCGATCACCGTCGGTACAAGGGTGCCTGTCAGCGTGAACGTACTGTCATGCTTGGGGTCGCAACCGATCTGCAATACCCGCTTGCCATGCATCGAAAACGCGGCGGACAGATTTGATGACGTGGTTGATTTGCCAATCCCGCCCTTTCCGTAGACAGCAAAAACCTTTGCGCCCTCGATCTTTGCGTCTTCCGGCTGATGGACCTGAACGGACCCTTCGCCATCAAGACCCTTGAGGTTCGGAATATCATCTCTGGGGCTCATGGGAGCCTCCTTTCCATTATGTTCATTTCGGAAAGAGTCATTCTGCCGCGACCCCTTCCATGCGATCTTCCAAGGCATCCGCTGCATCCTGCAACGCCGCCAAAGTGTCTTCGTCCGGTGCCCAATAGGCACGATCCGATGCCTCGAGCAGGCGGTTCGCCATCCGCATCGAAGCCTGTGGATTGAGCGCCGCAAGCCGGTTGCGCATCTCTTCATCCAGCACGAATGTCTCGGACAGACGCTGATAAACCCACGGCTCTACCTCGCCCGTCGTTGCAGACCAGCCCATTGTATTGGTGACTTGTGCCTCGATCTGGCGGACACCTTCGTGGCCGTGGTTCAGCAGGGCCTCGTAGAACTTCGGGTTCAGGCTGCGGCTACGCGTTTCCAAAGCAACCTGATCCTGCAACGTGCGCACCTTGGCGGCACCCCGCGTCTGGTCACCGATGTAAACCGGCGCGCTTTGGCCGCCTTTGGCGCGCTTAACGGCGCGTGAAATGCCGCCGAGCGTGTCAAAGTAATGGTCAACGGTGGTCACGCCCAATTCAACCGATTCAAGGTTTTGATAGGCCAGATCCACGTCTTTCAGCGCTTTTTGCAAAAGCACGGGGTTTTGAGAGGCCTTGCCGTTCACACCATAGGCAAATGATTTGCGCGCCTCGTAAGCGTCTGCCAGTTCATCTTCATCCCCAAAGGCCGAACTATCGACCAGTTGGTTCACGTTGGACCCGTAGGCGCCCTCTGCATTGCTGAAGACCCGCAGTGCCGCCGTTTCAAGGTCACAGCCCATCTCTTGGGCGTAGGCAAGCGCATGTGTCCGGACAAAGTTCTGCTCCAGCGGCTCATCGGCCATCGCGCATTTCAACGCCGCCTCGGCGAGCATCTTGGTCTGTAACGGCAGCAAGTCGCGGAAAATGCCGGAAAGTGTCATCACCACATCAATGCGGGGGCGACCGAGCTTCTCCAGCGGGATCAAATCGGCACCGGCCAAACGACCAAAACTGTCAAAACGTGGCTTGGCACCCATCAAGGACAGCGCCTGCCCGATCGGGCCACCGTCAGACTTGATGTTGTCCGACCCCCAAAGCACCAGCGCCACAGTGCGCGGCAGGGTCGGGTGCGTTTCCAGCAACAGGTCTGCTTGCTTGGTCCCTTCGGACATCGCAAAGGCGGTCGGCATGCGGAACGGATCAAATGCGTGGATATTGCGGCCCGTCGGCACGATCTGCGGCGAACGGATCAAATCACCTCCCGGGACAGGTGGAATGAAATGCGCTGACAAGGCCCGCATCAGCGCAGGCAGCTCGTGGTCTTCCTTTAGCAACTCTGCTGCGCGGTCCGCAGCTTCACCCTGCGGCATCAACCGGATCATATCGGCTCGGGCCGCGCCCGACAGCGGCTTGCCGACGACGTGCAGACCTTCGGTGATCAGGGACCCTTCGGTTTCCAGCAGTTTCAGCCACAGTTTGCCGATGTCGCGGGCGTTCATATCGACCGCATTCGCCTGATCGCGGATAAGCTGTTCGAGGTCCGCGCGATGATTATCGTCCGCTGGCATCTCGCGCCAGCGTGTCAGGCTGTCTTTCAACTCGGCCAGACCCTTGTAAAGTCCGGCTGTCGTCAATGGCGGGGTCAGATGGGTAATCGTCACAGCATTGGAGCGGCGCTTAGCCAGCGTTGCTTCAGACGGGTTATTGGCCGCATAAAGATAGACGTTCGGCATTTCGCCGATCAGCCTGTCCGGCCAGTCGCGTGCGCCCAGTCCGGCCTGCTTGCCCGGCATGAACTCCAACGCGCCGTGCATCCCGAAATGCAGCACGACATCGGCAGAGAACGTATTGCGCAGCCACAGATAGAAAGTCACGAAAGCATGGGTGGGGGCAAAGCCTTTTTCAAAGAGCAACCGCATCGGATCGCCCTCGTACCCGAACGCGGGCTGCACCCCGACGAAGACATTGCCAAACTGCTGGCCCAAGACATACACGCCCCGTCCGTCAGACTGGATCTTGCCCGGGGCGGGGCCCCATGCGGCCTCGACCTCGGCCAGATGCGGGCTGTTGCGCACGATGACATCAGCATCGACATGGGCCGCGACATTGGCCTCTTGCCCATATTGCGCGGCATTGCCTTTCAGGATCATTGCGCGCAGATGATCAACCGTTTCCGGCACGTCGACGGTATACCCATCAGCTTTCATGCGGGTCAGCGTGTTGAACAGGCTTTCGAATACACTCAGGTATGCAGCGGTTCCGACGGCACCCGCATTTGGCGGGAACCCGAACAGGACAACGCCAACTTTCTTTTCCGCATTCTGCTTGCGGCGTAGTTTCGCAAGACGCAGTGTCTTTTCGGTCAGGCTTGTGATGCGCTCGTAGCATGGCGCCATCGCCTTGCAATCCGACTTTGCATCGCAAGCTGCCGAACAACCGTTGCACCCGTCGGCACCATGGCGACCGGCGAAAACAGTCGGGTTCGTCGCACCGTCAATCTCTGGCAAGGCGACCAACATCGTTGTCTCGATCGGGCCAAGGCCCTGACCGCTTTGCGCCCACTGACCCAAAGTCTGGAATTCAAGCGGCTGGGCGGCAATGTAGGGAACATCCAGCTTTTCCAGCAAACCGACAGCGGCTTCGCTGTCATTGTATGCAGGCCCGCCGATCAGCGAGAAACCGGTGAGCGAGACCATGGCATCGACGCGTCCCTGAAAATAGTTTTCCACCGCCGGACGCCCGTCAAGCCCACCTGCAAAGGCAGGTATCACACGCATGCCCTTTGCCTCGAACGCGCGGATCACCGCATCATAGTGGGCACAGTCGGACGCAAGGATATAGGACCGCAGCATCAACAAGCCCACTGTCGCGACAGGTGCGGCAGGAGCCGGAAGATCATTCAGGTCGGTGACAATATGGTGATCCGGCAGGTCTGGATGATAAAGCCCGACATCGGGGTATTCGATCGGCAGATCGGCCTCGGCCCCCTGCCAATCGGGACGCGTGGCATAGCGACCGATCAAAAAACGGATCATCTGTTCGACGTTGTCGTCAGACCCGCCCAGCCAGTATTGCATGCACAAGAACCAGGCACGCAGATCTTGCGCCTTGCCGGGGATCAGCTTCAGGATCTTGGGCAGACGGCGGAGCGTCTTCATCTGCTTGGCACCGCTGTCGGCAGACGCCTTGGATGATCCACGCAGCTTTTTCAGCAGGGCCATCGCGCCGCTGGCAGGCTTGGACATATCCAAGTCACCCATGCGGGTCAGCTTGACGATTTCGGCATCCGCGATCACACCCAGCACCGCATCGCAGTGGTCGCGGCGTGCCTGCATCGCGGGTAGTATCGCCTTGACGTGTTCCTCGAGAAACAAGAGGTTTGCGATAATCACATCGCCCTGCGCCACGGCCTCTTTTGCGCGCGCCAGTGCTTGCGGGTTCTCGGACCATTCAGCAGCCGCAAGAACCTGCACCTCAAGACCGGGAAAATCTGGGGCCAAACGGGCCGATACGCGCAATGCTGGACCGGCCGCATGTGCATCCAGCGTGACGATCACCACACGGTAGGGTTTATGGATCACCTCATCGCGCATAATGGGCCTTTGCTTCATACAGGGTATCCAGACTGATCTCTTGCAGCCCTTTTTCCATCGCGAATGTTTCGGTATTCCGGCGGGCCTTGCCGCGCACGAAGAATGGAATTTTCTTCAATTCCCGCTCCGCGTCCGACAGCCAGATGACATTGGCATCCTGCGGCAACGGATCTGCGGCCGGCGCATCATCTGCCTTGGCTTTCGCCTTGGCACCATGGTGGCTGGGGCCTGCGTCATCATGGAATTCAAAATCATCACGGAACATAGTCAGCAGATGTTCCTCAAGGCCCATGACAAGCGGATGGATCAGCGTATCGAAGATGACATTCGCACCCTCGAATCCCACTTGTGGGGAATAGCGCGCAGGAAAGTCCTGCACATGTACCGGTGCAGAGATCACAGCGCAGGGAATACCCAGGCGCTTGCCGATATGGCGCTCCATCTGGGTGCCGAGGATCATTTCGGGGCTGAGCTTTTCAATCGCGGATTCGACCTCCAGATAATCATCCGTGATCAGCGCCTCGACACCGTATTCCTTGGCCAGCGCCCGAATGGGCCGCGCCATTTCACGATTATAGCAACCGACGCCGACAACCTCGAAACCCATCTCGTCGCGGGCAATTCGCGCATGGGCGGCGACATGGGTGCCGTCACCGAAGATAAAGACCCGCTTGCCTGTCAGATAGGTGCTGTCGACGGACCGCGACCACCACGGCAGACGCAGGCGGCTTTCGTCGATATCGCCGGAGACACCAGAGATTGCGGCAACCTCCTTGATGAAATCACGCGTCGCGCCAACGCCGATCGGGACGACTTTGGTGAACGGCTGACCGTGGCTCTTTTCGAGGAACCGCGCCGCAGCCTCACCCGTTTCAGGTGACAACAACACGTTGAAGTGCGCCGCTGGGAGGCGCGCAATATCAGTCGGTGTTGCATTCAGCGGGGCGACGACATTTACGTCGATACCCATCTCGGACAAAAGTCCGGTCAGTTCTTCCACATCGTCGCGGGCACGAAAGCCCAGCGCGGTTGGCCCGAGGATGTTGCAGGTGACACGCGCGGTCCGCTCTTGCGGTTTGGCAAGATGCTTGACGATCTGATAAAATGTCTCGTCCGCGCCGAAGTTTTCCTTGCGGCTATAGCTGGGCAGCTCCAGCGGAATGACCGGAATGGAAAGCCCCATGGTTTCCGCCAAGCCTGCAGGATCATCCTGAATCAGTTCAGCGGTGCAGGATGCGCCGACGATGATCGCTTCGGGGTCAAACCGGTCCACCGCATCATGACAGGACTTCTTGAACAAGGTCGCGGTATCCGCACCCAAGTCCCGCGCCTGAAAGGTCGTATAGCTGACTGGCGGGCGATGATTACGCCGCTCGATCATGGTGAAGAGCAGGTCAGCGTATGTGTCACCCTGCGGGGCATGCAGCACATAGTGCAGACCCTTCATCGCAGTCGCGACGCGCATTGCACCAACATGGGGCGGGCCTTCGTATGTCCAGACAGTCAGTTTCACTCGGCTGCCTCCATTTGAAGGATAGCCTTGCGGCGCAGTGGACGCGAGAAGAGACCGGCAAGATCACCAGCCTGTTCGTAGAAATGCACCGGCGTAAAGACCAGTTCGATAGCCCATTTGGTTGAAAGGCCTTCCGCCTCCAACGGGTTGGCAAGGCCAAGGCCACAGACTGTCAGATCGGGGCGGGCGGCGCGGACACGATCAAGCTGCTTGTCTACATCCTGACCTTCGGAGATTTGCGGACCAGCAGGAAGCAAATCCAGATCGGGGCCATGCAGGGCATCGTGGATGTAAGGGCTTCCGACCTCGACAGCGGTCATACCACATTCACGGGTCAGGAAACGGGCCAGCGGAATTTCAAGTTGGCTGTCAGGAAAGAAGAACACAGACTTACCGCGCAAGGCTTCAGCCGCTTGTGCAATCGCCTTGCGCGCACGGGCGCGGGGGGCGGCGGTGACCGCTTCAAAGGTTTCTTCGCTGACACCGAATTCATGGGCGATAACGCGCAACCAAGCGGTCGTACCTTCGTCACCAAACGGGAATGGTGCTGCCAAATGACGGGCGCCGCGTCGTTCAAGCGCGGCATGGGTATCACCCAAGAATGGCTGGGTCAGCGCAAAGACGGTGTTTTGTCCAACTGCGGTGGTATCATCGATACGACGTGCGGGCAGCAGCCGGATCGGGCCGATACCCATATCACTCAGCAGCGCAACCATCTGATCCTCGACCACATCAGGCAGCGCACCAACGACAAGAAGTTCCCGCGCCGTCGTATCTTTGAGCACAGGAACCATGGAAGCAAGGCAGGCATCCTCACCTTCGGTGAAGGTCGTTTCGATCCCCGAACCTGAATAATTCAGCACGCGGACATGCGGCGCATGGACCTGGCTCAAGCGTTCTGCGGCGCGGGCCAGATCAATCTTGATCACCTCGGACGGGCATGACCCGACCAGGAACAGCTGGCGGATGTCAGGACGACGCGAAAGCAGCTTTTCAACTTCGCGATCCAGTTCCTGATGCGCGTCGGCCATACCAGCCAAGTCCTGCTCCTCAAGAATCGCCGTGCCGAATCGGGGCTCGGCAAAGATCATGACGCCAGCAGCAGATTGCAGCAGATGCGCACAGGTCCGGGACCCCACGACAAGGAAAAAGGCGTCCTGCATTTTGCGGTGCAACCAGATGATACCGGTCAGTCCGCAAAATACCTCGCGTTGGCCGCGCTCCTTGAGAACAGGCGCTGTGCGGCAACCACCATTTGTGGGGGGCAATGGAATATTCATACGCGTGCCTCCGCATCCAGTCTCGCAAGACGCAGCTTCCAGACGAATTGGGCGGCGTTGATGACGTAGGCGGCATAAGCGGCCAGCGCCAGATACATCAGGCCGACAGGGGCCAGCGAAGCCGTGTAGAGCGCAAAAACATATAATAGATGCAATGCGATAACAGCGAAGCTGAACACATCCTCCCAAAAGAATGCAGGGGCAAAGAGGTATTGTCCAAAGACCACTTTTTCCCAGATTGCACCTGTCACCATGATTAACAGCAAAACACCGGTTTTGATCACGATCGAAAGGGTTGCGGCATCGTATCCGGAACCGGTCATCAGGTACCGCAGCACAAGACCCAGCGAAATCAGGAAAACAAGAAATTGAAAGGGCGCCAGAAGACCCTGGACAAGGGTCCACTTCGTTGCATCACGACGGGCCCTTTCGGAGTCAGAATAAAGGCGCCGGCCAAGCGCTTGCACACTGGATGTGTTCGTGATGGTGGTGGCCATGTGAGTAGTCCCCGACAGTTTCTTAAAACAAGTTTAGGTGGCAAACGATACATGTGTCAACTTTAACTTACACTTTTGGATACACTAATTGCCGCAGGGAACAAGTTGACCAAAACTATCTATTGCCCTTTATTTTATAGGAATTCATGTATATTCAACTATTGTGTGCTCTGGCTATGTCAATTTTCTTTGACATTCGACCACCCACAAACGACAATGCGACAACTGCTGTAAAAGACGCCTTTAGGCATTGATTCAGTCAGAGGACCCATGGATGGCCAATCGCCAGAACTTTGACGCCAGGAAGAAAAGTGCTGTGCAAGAGGCACGGCCAGATTCAACAAGGCGCCGGGTTGCGGCGACTGTTGTTGATGATATCCGGTGCAATGTTGAAGACGAGCTTTTCGCGATATTGAAGGCGGCGGTGCTCAACCCTGATCCACAGGTTTGCAGAAAAGCCGTCAGATCATCAGTGACACAAGGCACGCGGCCGGAAGACCTCGCTGATTTCTATATTCCTGCGATTGCCCGTGATCTAGGTGATCTTTGGTGCGAAGATCAGCTTGGCTTTGCCAACGTCACGATTGGCGTATCACGCCTGCAGGCGATGATGCGCGAGCTGGGTCCGAACTGGGCAAGCGATAACGCCTCCAACCCTGCGGCACCGTCAATTCTGTTGATCGTATTACAGGATGTTTACCATACACTGGGCGCCATTGTGCTGACCAGCCAATTGCGGCGAAAGGGGTATTCTGTGAAACTTCTTCTCGGTAGTAGTGCCGAGGTTATTGCACAACGCATTTTGCGCACTACGTATAATTGCGTTTTTATATCATCCTCGCGTGGCGAAACGCTCGAATCGTTACGCCGGGTCATTGATGCTATGAAAACCTCGATGAACAATCCGCCTCCTGTGGTGGTCGGTGGCTCCATTCTGGAAGTCGAGACTGAAGAAGACATAACGGCGCTCACAGGGGCTGACTATGCGACAAGAATACCGAGCGAGGCCCTGAGACTTTGCGGCCTACAAGACATGACGCTGGAAGCGGTACGCGCCAATGGCGGGACCTGAACCATGAAGGCGTTTCTCAAACACAGGCAATTGCTATGAGCTCTCGCGGGACTAAATATTGGAATAGTGGTGCGATCCCGCTGATCGCCCCTGAAATTCTTGGCGACATCATTGCGGAAGTCGCAGATGTAGGCGTTGTCATTTCGGAAGCCGGGGCAATTCTGTCAGTGCTTGTGAACCCTGCAAATGACGCTTTTCGCCAACTGGAACGCTGGGAAAACAAGGACATCCGCACAACACTCACGATCGAGAGCGTTTCAAAGTTTGAAAGCCGCCTTGCCGAGTTCCTTTCCAAAAAAGCAAAGGTCCGCCCGGTTGAGCTGAACCACACCGACAACGATAATCATTGGGAGATCCCCGTCCGCTACAGCTTCCACCGCATCGGACCCGATGGGGCCATTCTTTTGCTGGGGCGCGATCTGCGGCCGATTGCAGAGATGCAGCAGCAGTTGGTCAAAGCACAGCTTTCATTAGAGCGTGATTACGAGACGCAGCGCGAATACGACACGCGGTTCCGCGTTCTCATGGAAAACACGACCGAAGCGGTCCTTTTTGTATCGGTTTTGACCGGTGAAATCACGGAGGCGAATTCCGCTGCCGTCGCACTTGTCGGTCGTCCTTTGGAAAGCCTGATCGGCGGTCAGCTTTCTGAGTGTTTTGAGGGCAGCAAACGTGGCAACGTGGTTGATGCGCTTGCGTCACAAGCCATTTCGGACGGCAACAAGAAAATAACCGTCAGCTTGCGCGGCAATGGCGACAAAATTGAAATTTTCCCGAAACTCTTCCGCGCCGCCGGAGAGCGGATTCTGCTTTGCCGTCTTGTGCCGGAAGGCCAGAATGACACGCGCACCGATGATCTGAGCAAGAATCTTCAGGCGCTATTTGCTGCTGGCCCCGACCCAATGGTCTTCACGTCGGATACTGGTGATATCCTGTCTGCCAATGACGCTTTCCTCAACATGATTGATGTCGCCCATGACATCAACGTGCGTGACCGCAGTCTTGCCGATTATCTGCAGCGCGGCAGCGTCGATTTCAAAGTCATGGCAGAAAATGCCGGACGTGCCGGGCGTATGCGGAACTATGCGACAAAACTGGCCGGTGAGTACGGCAGCCCGCGCGCTGTGGAAATTTCGGTGACCAGAATTATGGCAGGTCAGGATACCGTCTTTGCATTCGTCTTGCGTGATGCCAGCCGCACGGAGATGAAACCATCACGCAACAAGCACCCCACCAGCGACGAGAACATGCGCTCTGTCGTTGAGCTGGTCGGCAGCGCGACGTTAAAGGATATTGTCGCTGAAACCACGAATGTCGTGGAAAAGATGTGTATCGAAACCGCAGTTAAATTGACGATGAACAATCGTGTCGCCGCAGCCGAGATGCTGGGCCTGTCGCGCCAGTCGCTTTATGTGAAACTACGCAAGTTTGATTTGCTTAGCCGTGACGCTGACGACAAAAAGTAACGCCAAGGCCCTGACTGCGCCGCTAACGCGGGCTGCGCTTGGCCAGGATGCGCTGCAAGGTCCGCCGGTGCATAGATAAGCGCCGTGCGGTTTCAGACACATTGCGATCGCACAGCTCATACACCCGCTGGATATGTTCCCAACGCACGCGATCCGCGCTCATCGGGTTTTCGGGTGGTGGTGGCAACCCGTCAGTCAAAGCGAGCAAGGCATTTGTCACATCTGTCGCATCCGCAGGCTTGGCCAGGTAATCCGTCGCCCCGATCTTGACAGCCGCGACAGCCGTAGCGATCGCCCCATAACCCGTCAGGACGACGATCCTGGCATCAGGACGGCGGGCGCGCAAGATTTCAACCACATCAAGGCCGTTTCCGTCCTCAAGGCGCAGGTCAATAACCGCGTAAGCGGGCGGGCGGGCCGTTGAAATAGCCTTGCCAGCGGCAACGGACCCCGCCATTTCAACTTCGAAGCCACGCTTTTCCATCGCTTTTGCAAGCCGACGCAAAAACGCTTCGTCATCGTCAACAAGGAGAAGGCTTCTATCTTCACCCAGATCCAACGGCTCGCTATTCATTTTTCGACCTATCGTTGTTTCCTGCTGAGACTTAGGCTTGGAAAGCGCCCCGTCAACTTGGGCGCCGTGATACTTGGTTGGGCGTACCGGGCGCGCCGCCATTGACCGGACATGCGCAGTCAATCAAGTCGCATTGATCATTGCACTATTCAGCTTATCCTTAAGCGCATTCACGGGATCGGATATCACGAAATGGCGACCACAGACTTTGAGCTGCTGAAACAGCAAAAGCGCAGCAACTGGATCCGGTTGCGCACTCTGATTACCTTGCGTTGGTTTGCAATTGCCGGGCAATCGATAACTATCTTTGTCGCTGTTCGCTTCTATGGCATTGATATCGCGGTGACTGCGGCTGCGCTCGTGATCACTATCGCGGTGATCGCCAACATCAGCTCCTACTATGCCTATCCCACAAACAAACGTCTGTCCGAAGTCGAGGCCACCCTTTGGCTTGTCTTCGATATCGTTCAACTGACTGTACTGCTGTTTTTGACCGGCGGCCTGAACAATCCATTTGCGATGCTGGTTTTGGCACCTGTGACCATTTCAGCGACCGTCCTGCACATCAGAAGCACGATTTTTCTGGGCCTTACGGCGATCTCGCTCATCACCATTATCAGCCGGTACAACCTGCCATTGATCAATGCCGACGGCGCAGAGCTGGTTCTACCTGTGCTCTTTCAATTCGGATTTTGGGTCGCTTTGCTGATCAGTCTGGTGTTCCTTGCGCTTTATGCGCGGCAGGTGACATCTGAAATGAACGATATGAACGCGGCCCTTTTGGCAACGCAACTGGCACTGTCACGCGAACAGAAACTCACCGACCTTGGCGGCGTCGTTGCCGCGACAGCGCATGAACTCGGCACGCCACTGGCCACGATCAAGCTGGTCAGTAGTGAGCTCATGGAAGAATTGCAGGACAGGCCCGATCTTCTTGAAGATGCAGAGCTTATCCGGTCACAGGCCGACCGCTGTCGCGATATCCTGCAGTCCATGGGGCGCTCTGGCAAAGATGATCTGCACCTGCGCTTCGCGCCCATCGAAACGGTCATCCGTGAAGCCGCAGAACCGCATCTGGACCGCGGAAAAGATGTTGAATTCACGATCCTGCCGCAAGACGGTGCCAGCCTGACGCAGCCCAGCATCGAACGGCGCCCGGAAATTATTCATGGTGTCCGTAATCTTGTTCAGAACGCTGTCGATTTTTCGCGCTCGCGCGTCATGATCGAAATTACGTGGTCGGATGACAGGGTTACCGTGCAGATTGCAGACGATGGTCGCGGGTTTCCGCCCTCCGTGATTGGCCGGATTGGTGACCCTTACGTAAAACGCAGGCGCCTTTCCGAAGATGGTGCCAAGCGCCCCGGATACGAAGGGATGGGTCTTGGGCTTTTTATTGCAAAGACGCTGCTCGAGCGGTCGGGCGCAAGGCTGGATTTTTCAAATAGCCGCAGGCATGGCCATGCAAGCTGGACAGGTCAGGCCACCGGTGGCGCGATCGTCGACGTAAGCTGGCCTCGCAGATTGCTGCAAACAAGACAACAAGCCGAAAGCGCGCCTTTAGGGAAAAACCAGCCAATCGCAACTTGGCCATAAAGCTGCCTCTGATCTTAAGCCTGCATTAA
>NZ_JAWOAN010000285.1:0-10863 GCF_046498525.1 Yoonia sp. | reverse complement strand
CATGATGGACGGCGATATCCGTACAAATATCTATGATGATGGATCATCTGACGCTGCGACCGACGAGCAGCAGATCAGGAACTTCAACATCAACTTCGGTCCGCAACACCCAGCGGCCCACGGCGTCCTGCGTCTGGTGCTGGAGCTTGACGGCGAGATCGTAGAGCGGTGCGACCCGCACATCGGCCTGCTGCACCGTGGCACCGAAAAGCTGATGGAAAGCCGTACGTACCTGCAAAACCTGCCTTATCTGGACCGTCTTGATTATGTGGCTCCGATGAATCAGGAACATGCGTGGTGTCTGGCGATTGAACGGCTGACAGGGACCGAAGTGCCGCGTCGCGCGTCGCTTATCCGTGTCCTTTATTCCGAGATTGGCCGCATCCTGTCGCATCTGCTGAATGTCACCACGCAGGCGATGGATGTGGGCGCGCTGACCCCGCCGCTTTGGGGCTTTGAAGAGCGTGAAAAGCTGATGATCTTCTACGAACGCGCCTGCGGTGCGCGCCTGCACGCGGCCTACTTTCGCCCCGGTGGTGTGCATCAGGACCTGCCGGATCAACTGGTCGAGGACATCGACGCGTGGGCCGTGGAATTCCCCAAAGTGCTGGACGACATCGACGGGTTGCTGACCGAAAACCGGATTTTCAAGCAACGTAACGCCGATATCGGCGTCGTGACCGAGGAAGACATTCAGGAGTGGGGCTTTTCAGGTGTCATGGTCCGGGGTTCGGGCCTGGCATGGGATCTGCGCCGTGCGCAGCCTTATGAATGCTATGACGAGTTTGAATTCCAGGTGCCCGTCGGCAAGAACGGCGACTGCTATGACCGCTACCTCTGCCGCATGGAAGAAATGCGCCAGTCTACCCACATCATCCGGCAGGCCTGCGAAAAGCTGCGCCATGAAAAGGGTGATGTGATGGCCCGCGGCAAGATGACCCCGCCGACCCGCGGTGAGATGAAGACCTCGATGGAGGCGCTGATCCACCACTTCAAGCTTTACACAGAAGGGTTCCACGTCCCCGCAGGCGAGGTTTACGCCGCGGTCGAAGCGCCCAAGGGTGAATTCGGCGTCTATCTGGTGGCCGACGGCACCAACCAGCCGTATCGCGTCAAACTGCGTGCGCCGGGATATCTTCACTTGCAGGCGATGGACTATATTTGCAGGGGCCACCAACTGGCCGATGTCAGCGCGATTATCGGGACGATGGATGTCGTCTTCGGCGAAATCGACAGATGACATTGGGTGATCTTCTCCTCGGGCTGTTGGTGGCCCTTGGGTTCTTCGTCTCTGCGATTGTATCTCGGATGTTTCGGGGCCGTGCGGCGGGCATCTTTATCGGTGGCGTCACTGGTCTGGCGGTGTCCGTGTTTATCCTTGTCTATGGTTTGACCGATGTTTTTGCCGTTGCGCCGCCCGCAGCCGAAAATTGATACAGGAGCTTTGAAATGATCCGCTACCTTACCCTTGCGTCATGTCTGGCTTTGTCCGCCTGTGCGGTGCCGATCATCGTGCCATTGCCTGCGCCGACGCCTGATCCCGAACCGATCCAGGCACCGCAATCCGCCAAGGAACGCTTTGTCACAAGTGTCGCCGCCAATGGCTGCGCGCTGACCAGCGCCAACACCGACCTTGTGATGGCCGACGCCGTGCTGTCACGCGAAGATCTGGCGCGTGTGATGACGGAGCTGCGCGCCGAAGGGCGTGGCGAGATCGAAGGGCAGGCCTTTCGCGTGACAAGCGGCACCTGTGCCTGATCACAAATCCCTTGCCCGGCGTTGCCGGTGTGTTAGGGGATAAACCGAAATTTAGGTGAAACCCGTTTCACCGCAACGAAGTGACCGGAAAGATCTGATGTTACGCCGCCTTTACCACGACCAGCCCGAAACATTCGCCTTCACGCCCGATAACCTCAAATGGGCCGAGGCGCAGATGAAGAAGTTTCCCGAAGGGCGGCAGGCCTCTGCGATCATTCCGATTCTGTGGCGGGCACAGGAACAGGAAGGCTGGCTGTCGCGCCCCGCAATCGAACATGTCGCGGCGATGTTGGATCTGGCCTTTATCCGTGCGCTGGAAGTGGCATCGTTCTATTTCATGTTTCAACTGCAACCGGTTGGCTCTGTTGCGCATATTCAGGTCTGCGGTACGTTGTCGTGCATGATTTGCGGCGCAGAAGACCTGATCGGCGTTTGCAAGGACAAGATCGCCGATCAGGCTCATGCGCTGTCTGCGGATGGCAAGTTTTCGTGGGAAGAGGTCGAGTGTCTGGGCTCTTGCGCCATCGGAGCGTTGGCCCAGATCGGCAAGGATTACTACGAAGACCTGACCGTCGAACGTCTGGCCGAGATCATCGATGAACTGGCCGCAGGTCGCGTGCCAACGCCGGGACCGCAGAACGGTCGTTTTGCCGCCGAACCTTTGGAGGGCCTGACCAGCCTGAAAGAATATGACAGCGGCAAGATGAAACATAACGCCAGTGTGCAACTGGCGACGGATATCGGCGATACGATCAAGCGGATCGACGGGACCGAAGTGCCTTTGCTGACACCTTGGATCAAGGATGGCCAGCAGGCCGAACCGAACGGCAAAAAGAAGGCAGAGCCAAAGCCGGCCGCCGACAAGCCGGTTGACCTCACGGGCGTGACCAAGCAAGAGGCTGTCGCCAAGTCAAAAGCCAAGCCGAAAGGCAAATCCAACCCTGATCCAGTCATCGAAAGCCAGCCTGAAACGCTTGCCGGACCCCGCGAGGGTGGGGCCGATGATCTGAAAAAGATCAGCGGTGTCGGGCCAAAGCTCGAAGGCGTTTTGAACGAGTTGGGATTTTGGCACTACGACCAGATCGCCAAGTGGACCGCGGAAGAGATTGCATGGGTGGATAGCCGCCTGAAATTCAAGGGCCGCATCGCGCGTGACAACTGGATGGCCCAAGCGGCTGATCTTGCCAAAGACAGATAAGCGCCGCTTGATTGTGCGCTTTGCCTAAGGTCGTGGGGGCTGTCGGTCTTGAACGCAGTATTTCTTTACCCCAAGGCAAGGTTTCGGGTAGATGTGGGACACTACGTCTGCTTGTGTCGATGTGACGCAAGTGAGTGACGCGATGTCTTCATGACTGCAATAGCGGTCAACCGAGGGAGAAAATACATGTTCAAGAATACTGGACCTGCAACGATCAGCGAGGGGATCATTGCCGTTGCCGCATTATTTGCCGTCGTCGCAACCGGAGTTGCATTCGTTATTTACGATCTTTCCCTGTTCGCATCTGCCAGCACCGGCGGTGTTGTTGGCGTTCTTTCGGCAATCGTGCTGGCGCTTGGCTGGCGCGACCCTGCACCCGGTCCGAACAAGAGTGAAGCACCGGTCGCTAAGGCCGCGCCAAAACCGGCATCTGCTGCGGGGGCACAGGCGCCTGCGGACGATGGTCGCCCTGAATTCCTGAGTGCCGCGCGCGAAGGCGGCCCCGATGATCTCAAGCAGATCAAGGGTGTCGGACCCAAACTGGAAAAAACGCTGCACGATATGGGTATCTTCCACTTTGACCAGATCGCCGGATGGGGCCCGAAAGAACAGGCTTGGATGGACGACAATCTTGAAGGCTTCAAAGGCCGTGTGACCCGCGATAACTGGTTGGGACAGGCCAAGACGCTCGCGGCTGGCGGTGAAACCGAATTTTCCAAGAAGGTCGACAAGGGCGATGTTTACTAAGGCCTTGCAAAACTGATGACCCAACATGGAGACAGCAATCAGGCCAGGGCAGGACAACGCGTCGCGTTGATCGTGGCGGCGACAGGTGTTTTGTGGGTCTTTGCAAATCTCGCTGGGGCGGAATATGGCTGGCCCAACCGCATACGCGCACTTTTTGACCTTGCAGCGCTCGCCGGTTTCGGGTTTGCCCTGTGGCAGACCTACCAACTCTGGCGCGCGCGCCAAAACGACAGGGGTGATGACTGATGATGAATAACATGGGTTTGCCGGGACTTTTGATGCTGATCGTATATGCGGTGGTCGTCGTTGTTCCTTTCTATCAATTGTGGAAACGTACCGGACACAATGGCTGGCTGGCTTTGCTGATGCTCGTGCCTTTGGTCAACCTGATCATGCTGTACGTTCTTGCATTCAAACAGTGGCCGATCGAAAGCCAGTCATAAGACATTTGGAGTTAGGTATTTATCATGCTCAAAGATGAGAACCGGATTTTCACGAACCTTTACGGGATGCATGACCGCACGCTGAAAGGCGCGCAGGCGCGGGGCCACTGGGATGGCACCGCCGACATCATCAAGAAGGGCCGTGACTGGATCATCAATGAAATGAAAACCTCCGGCCTGCGTGGCCGTGGTGGTGCGGGTTTCCCGACAGGCCTGAAGTGGTCGTTCATGCCCAAGGAAAGCGACGGGCGCCCCGCCTATCTGGTGGTGAATGCCGACGAATCCGAGCCTGGCACATGCAAGGACCGCGAAATCATGCGCCACGATCCGCATACGCTGATCGAAGGCTGCCTGATCGCGAGCTTCGCGATGAATGCGAACGCCTGCTACATCTACATTCGCGGCGAATACATCCGCGAAAAAGAAGCTCTGCAGGCCGCGATCGACGAATGTTACGAAGCGGGGCTTGTTGGCCCGAACGCCGCCAAATCCGGCTGGCCGTTCGATATTTACCTGACCCACGGGGCAGGGGCCTATATCTGCGGCGAGGAAACCGCGCTGCTTGAAAGCCTTGAAGGTAAAAAGGGTATGCCGCGGATGAAGCCGCCATTTCCTGCGGGCGCGGGTCTTTACGGTTGCCCGACCACAGTGAACAACGTGGAATCAATTGCCGTTGTGCCGACGATCCTGCGCCGTGGTGGCGGCTGGTTTGCCGGCATGGGCCGCCCGAACAATGCAGGCACCAAGCTGTTCGCGATCTCCGGTCATGTAAACAACCCTTGTGTCGTCGAAGAGGAAATGTCGATTCCCTTTGAAGAGCTGATCGAAAAGCACTGCGGCGGAATTCGCGGCGGCTGGGAAAACCTCAAGGCGGTGATCCCCGGCGGATCGTCCGTGCCCTGTGTGCGCGGTGAAAACATGCGCGATGCGGTGATGGATTTCGACGCACTGAAGGAAAAGGGCTCGTCCCTGGGCACTGCTGCGGTCATCGTAATGGATAACTCCACCGATATGATCAAGGCGATCTGGCGTTTGTCGAAGTTCTACAAACACGAAAGCTGCGGCCAGTGTACACCGTGCCGCGAAGGGACGGGCTGGATGATGCGCGTGATGGCGCGTCTGGTCGAAGGCAATGCCAGCGTCGAGGAAATCGACATGCTGCTTGATGTGACAAAACAGGTCGAAGGACATACCATTTGTGCGCTGGGTGATGCGGCCGCATGGCCGATCCAAGGCCTGATCAAGAACTTCCGGGACGAGATCGAGGACCGGATCAAAAACAAACGCATGGCAGGGATGGCAGCAGAATGATGACACGTGGATTGATGCTTGGCGCGGCTTTGACATTGGCCGCTTGTGCAGGAACCGGCGCGCGGTCTTTCAATGACCCTGTGGTGCAAAAGCTGTATAACCTGTCAACGCCGGAGTATTACGCAAGTCTCACGCTCGCCAACCGGATCGCGCAGAATTGTGCACGCTATACCTATGACGCCGCACTTGATTCCTCTTTGAACGAGGCGCGCAACGAAGTCGGGCGCGGGTCGCTTTCGGCAAACAGTCAGCGTGCAGGGATCGAGCTGGAAACAGACGTGAGCCGGCGCAGCTTTGAAGTGAAGCACGGCGTTGACGTGACAACTGACGACCTTTGTGCCGCAGGCGATGCCGAGATACTGGAAGGCTCTGCGCTGAGTGCGCTCTTGATACCGGTCTGAAGCAAAACCAGCGTCTCGGGCAAGTTGAGGACAAGGCCGCGGCATTTGGCGCGGCTTTTGTCGTTTGCGTCACTGGCGGATAGGCCGCGCCGCCAAATCAGTGCCCTGATATTGCATAACGCAGGCCAAAGCATGATCTGGCAATCAGCACAAGCGGCGCACGAGCAGCCCTACAGGAGATCTCGCATGAAAAGACTGGCACTGCTGGCGGCGATGGCCTTGGCCACCGTTTTTCCCGCCGGACATCTTGTGGCGCAGACGGCGTTGAAGAATGTCGCCGAAATACGTGACGGGATCATCTATGTTGGCATGGCCTATGAGATTTCGGACAAATGCGATAGCATCAGCGCCCGCCTTTTCCGCGGTCTGACCTATCTGCACTCCCTGCGCAGCCGCGCGCGCGCACTGGGCTATTCGGAGGCCGAGATTGACGCCTATATCAATGATGAAGCCGAAAAAGACCGGCTGGAGGCCATCGCACGCGCGCAATTGGTCCGCCTTGGCGTCGTGCCTGAGCAGGAAGAGAGCTATTGCACCGTTGGCCGCGCCCAAATTGCTGCAAATACACGCGTTGGCTGGCTCTTGCGGTAACGGGCTGGCGCATGGCGGAAAATTGACCGTTTTTTGTCGATCTGACTGGCATCATGGGGCCTGTCACGTTAGAACGCGAGGCAACGCGGGTGACCCGAAGCGGTCTGGTACGCGATAGGGAACACATAGGACACGCCATGTCTGATCTGCGCAAAGTTGTCATTGATGGAAACGAGGTTGAAGTCGACGGGGCGATGACCCTGATTCAGGCCTGTGAAGAAGCCGGGATCGAAATCCCCCGTTTCTGCTATCACGAACGGCTTTCGATTGCGGGCAACTGCCGTATGTGTCTGGTTGAAGTTGTCGGTGGCCCGCCCAAACCTGCGGCATCCTGCGCGATGCAGGTCAAGGATTTGCGCCCCGGACCAGAGGGCCAACCGCCTGTCGTGAAAACCAACTCGCCCATGGTGAAAAAAGCCCGTGAAGGCGTGATGGAGTTTCTGCTGATCAACCACCCGCTGGATTGCCCGATCTGCGATCAGGGTGGCGAATGTGATCTGCAGGATCAGGCGATGGCATATGGCGTTGATTTCAGCCGCTACCGCGAACCCAAGCGCGCGACTGAAGATCTTGATCTTGGCCCGCTGGTCGAAACCCATATGACGCGCTGCATTTCCTGCACCCGTTGCGTGCGTTTCACGACAGAGGTCGCAGGCATCGATCAGATGGGCCAGACAGGTCGTGGCGAAGATGCAGAAATCACCAGCTATCTTGGCGAAACGCTCGATTCGAACCTGCAGGGTAATATCATTGATCTTTGCCCCGTCGGTGCGCTGGTGTCCAAGCCTTACGCCTTTACCGCCCGCCCTTGGGAGCTGACCAAGACCGAATCCATTGATGTGATGGACGCACTCGGTTCTAACATCCGCGTGGATACCAAGGGCCGCGAAGTCATGCGCTTTCTGCCGCGCAACCATGATGGCGTGAACGAGGAATGGATTTCCGATAAGACCCGCTTTGTCTGGGACGGTTTGCGCAAGCAGCGTCTGGACACGCCCTATATCCGTGAAAACGGCAAGCTGCGCAAAGCCAATTGGCCCGAGGCGCTCTCTGCTGCTGCAGCCGCGATGAAGGGCAGGAAAGTCGCCGGTCTTGTCGGCGATCTTGCTCCGGTCGAGGCCGCATTCGCGCTCAAGCAGTTGATCGAAGGGCAGGGTGGCAGCGTGGAGTGTCGCACAGACGGCGCGAAGTTGCCGATGGGGAACCGTTCGGCCTATGTCGGCACGGCGACCATCGAAGATATCGACGATGCACAGTACATCATGATGATCGGCACCAATCCGCGCGAGGAAGCGCCGGTGCTGAATGCACGCATCCGCAAGGCGTGGTCGCGTGGTGCCAATGTTGCACTGATCGGCGAAAATGTGGATCTGACCTATGACTACGAACATATGGGCAAAGACCGGAAGGCGCTTGAAGATCTGACCAACCACACGTTCGATGCGGTCAAGGACGTGCCTTCGCTTGTGATTGTCGGGCAAGGCGCATTGCAAGAGGCGGATGGCGAAGCGGTTCTCGCCGCGGCCATGGACGTTGTGAAAAAAACCGGTGGCAAGCTGCTGATCCTGCACACCGCCGCCAGCCGTGCAGGTGCGATGGATGTGGGTGCTGCCACCGAAGGCGGGCTTGCCGCCGCGATCGACGGGGCAGAGGTGATCTACAACCTTGGTGCAGACGAAGTTGAAGTACAGCCCGGCGCCTTTGTGATCTATCAGGGATCACACGGCGATCGGGGTGCGCATCGCGCTGATATCATCCTGCCGTCCGCGGCCTACACCGAAGAAAACGGCGTCTTTGTAAACACCGAAGGCCGTCCGCAACTGGCCCTTCGCGCCAGCTTCCCTCCGGGTGAAGCCAAGGAAAACTGGGCGATCCTGCGGGCGCTGTCGGCAGAGTTGGACGCGACATTGCCATACGACAGCATGGCGCAACTGCGTCAGGCGCTGGTTGCGGCACACCCGCATCTTGGCGATATCGACGAGGTGGCCGAGAATGACTGGCAGCCGATCCCGCCCAAAAAACTTGGCAAAGCGGATTTCCGCAATGCCGTCACCGATTTCTACCTCACGAACCCGATTGCACGCGCCTCAAGCCTGATGGCCGAACTCAGCGCGAATGCGAAGGCACGTAAATCCGCGCCACTGGCTGCGGAATAAGGACGACGATAATGGTTGATTTCTTCACCAACACCAACCTTGGCATCGTTCTGGTGATCCTGTTCCAGTGTTTGCTGCTGTTGGTGCCTTTGCTGGTCGCACTTGCCTTTCTGATGTACGCCGACCGCAAGGTCTGGGCCGCTGTGCAAATGCGCAGGGGGCCGAATATTGTGGGGCCGTTCGGCCTGCTGCAATCCTTTGCGGATTTCCTGAAATACATCGTCAAGGAAATCGTCGTGCCTGCGGGGGCGGATAAGGTCGTTTTCTTCCTTGCCCCGTTGCTTGCCTTTGTTCTGGCAGTGATTTCATGGGCGGTCATTCCATTCAACGATGGTTGGGTGCTGGCCGATATCAACGTTGCAGTCCTCTATATTTTCGCGATCGGCTCGCTCGAGGTGTATGGCGTGATCATGGGAGGCTGGGCGTCCAATTCCAAATATCCCTTCCTTGGCTCGCTGCGGTCTGCCGCGCAGATGATCTCTTACGAGGTCTCTATCGGCCTGATCATTGTCGGTGTGATCATTTCGACGGGTTCTCTGAACTTTGGCGACATCGTCGCGGCGCAAGACGGCAATGCAGGCTTGTTTAACTGGTTCTGGGTTGCGCATTTCCCGATGCTGTTCCTGTTCTTTATCAGCGCCTTGGCTGAAACAAACCGCCCGCCTTTTGATTTGCCCGAAGCGGAATCGGAACTGGTGGCGGGCTATCAGGTAGAATACTCCTCGACCCCGTTCCTGCTGTTCATGATCGGCGAACTTTTGACGGTCGTGCTGATGTGCGCGCTGATCTCTTTGCTGTTCTTCGGCGGCTGGCTGTCACCGATCCCGGGTCTGCCGGACGGCATTGTGTGGATGGTGCTGAAGATGGCGCTCGTCTTTTTCATGTTCTCCATGGTCAAGGCGATCACCCCGCGTTACCGCTATGACCAGTTGATGCGGATCGGCTGGAAAGTGTTCCTGCCAATGTCGCTTGCTTGGGTGGTACTGGTATCGTTTCTGGCAAAATATGAAGTTCTGGGGGGCTTTTGGGCCCGCTGGACAATGGGAGGCTAATCAATGACCCAAATGGATTACACCCGCGCGGCCAAGTACTTTCTGCTGCAGGACTTCTGGAAAGGCTTTAGCCTTGGCATGAAATACTTTCTTGCGCCCAAGGCCACGCTGAACTACCCGCATGAAAAGGGGCCGCTGAGTGCTCGTTTTCGTGGTGAGCACGCCTTGCGCCGGTATCCCAACGGCGAAGAACGCTGCATCGCCTGTAAACTCTGCGAGGCCGTCTGCCCCGCCCAAGCCATTACCATCGATGCCGAACCGCGCGATGACGGCAGCCGCCGCACGACACGCTATGACATCGACATGACGAAATGCATCTACTGCGGTTTCTGCCAAGAAGCCTGCCCCGTCGATGCCATCGTCGAAGGTCCGAATTTCGAGTTCAGCACCGAAACCCGCGAAGAGCTGTATTACGACAAGGAAAAACTGCTCGAAAACGGGGATCGCTGGGAAGCCGAGATCGCGCGCAACCTCGAACTGGATGCGCCGTACCGATGAGCGGTCAAAACCCCTTTGAAGCCATGATGAAGATGAGCCGGGAGTGGGCCACGTCGATGAATGTCGACATGGATGCCATTGCGCCCAAAGGCTTTGAAAACCTCTGGCCCACCATGTCTGCCGAGGCGATGGAGATGTTCTTTGGCAAGGGCAGCAATCCAGAGGGGCTGGACGCGAAAACCCGCCTGATGCTGACGCTCGCCGGTTTGACGGTACTGGGCGCGCAGGCTGAATCGCAAATCCGTCTGACTGTCCGCCATTTGGTTGAAGCAGGGGCCAGCAAACAGGAAATCGCCGAAGTGATCGCCCAAATGGGCATGTTCGCAGGCGTTCCGGCCATGTCCAAGGCGATGGAACTGGCCACCGAAGTTTTAGATAAGGACGAAAGCGCATGACCGTCTTCGCGTTCACTTTTTACCTTTTCGCCGTGACGACCGTGACGGGTGGCCTGATGACGGTCGTCAGCCGCAATCCGGTACACTCGGTCCTTTGGCTGATCCTTGCCTTCCTCTCCTCCGCCGGTCTTTTCGTGACCTTGGGGGCCGAATTCGTAGCGATGTTGCTGATTATCGTCTATGTGGGCGCGGTTGCGGTGCTGTTTCTTTTCGTTGTGATGATGCTTGACGTGGATTTCGCGGAACTGAAGGCGGAAATGACGAAATATCTGCCGTTGGCGCTGCTGATTGGCGTCGTGATCATGATGCAACT
>NZ_JAWOAN010000284.1:0-3563 GCF_046498525.1 Yoonia sp. | reverse complement strand
ACGAGACCGCCCATTTTCATCACCGTTGCCTGGATGCTTTCCAAGTCCCTGTCGAATGAGGACACGATATGTTTGTCGTTCATCTTCTTTTCCTTATCCGATCCGGCCGGTGATGTAGCTTTCGGTGCGGCTATCGGTGGGGTTTGTGAATATCGCATCGGTATCGTTGAATTCGACAAGGTTGCCCAAGTGGAAGAACGCGGTTTTCTGACTTACCCGCGCAGCTTGCTGCATCGAGTGGGTAACAATCACCACAGAGTAATCCCGCCGCAACTCATCGATCAGTTCTTCAATTTGGGCGGTTGCGATCGGGTCAAGCGCAGAACATGGCTCGTCCATCAACAGGACTTCAGGCTGGGTCGCTACGGCGCGTGCAATGCACAGACGCTGCTGTTGCCCGCCGGAAAGCCCGGTGCCAGGCTGGTCAAGGCGATCCTTGACCTCATCCCAGATCGCTCCGCGACGCAGGGATTTTTCGACAATCTCGTCCAGTTCGACCTTGGACTGGGCGAGGCCGTGAATGCGGGGACCATAGGCGACATTGTCGTAAATGGATTTCGGGAAGGGATTGGGTTTTTGAAAAACCATGCCGACCTGAGCGCGCAGTTGCACCGGATCGATCGATTTGTCGTTGATATCCTGATCATCCATCTTGATATGCCCGGTCACACGGCAGACATCGATCGTGTCGTTCATGCGGTTCAGACAACGCAAAAATGTCGACTTGCCGCATCCGGAGGGACCGATAAAGGCCGTCACGGTCTTGTCCGCGATATCGACATTCACATCCTTGATCGCATGCGTGTCACCGTAAAAGACGTTGACGTCCCGTGCGGTGATCTTCGTATCGGTCATCTTTACGTCCCGTTCAATCTTAGTCATGTCATTCATTTCAGTGTCCTTCATGTCGGGGCGCTTACCATTTGCGTTCGAACTTCTGCCGCAGGTAGATCGCAATTGCATTCATCGTGATCAGGAAACCAAGCAGCACAAGGATCGCCGCCGAGGTGCGCGATACAAAGCCGCGCTCGGGGCTGTCGGCCCAGATAAAGATCTGCGTTGGCAAAGCAGTTGCACTGTCGAAAGGCGAAGACGCCGCCGATGTGATAAAGGCATTCATGCCGATAAGAAGCAGCGGCGCTGTTTCGCCCAGAGCCTGCGCCAGACCGATGATCGTGCCGGTCAGAATGCCGGGCATAGCCAGTGGAAGAACATGGTGGAACACGACCTGATGTTTGGATGCACCCACACCTAACGCGGCTTCGCGGATCGACGGCGGCACAGCCTTGAGCGCGGCACGGGTCGCGATAATGATCGTTGGCAGGGTCATCAGCGCAAGCGTCAAACCCCCTACAAACGGTGCAGATCGCGGCATACCGAACCAGCCGATGAAAACCGCCAATGCCAACAGGCCGAACACGACTGACGGCACTGCCGCAAGATTGTTGATATTTACCTCGATGAAATCACTCATCCGGTTCTTGGGGGCAAATTCCTCAAGATAGATCGCAGCGCCAATCCCCAGAGGGAACGATATGACAAAGCATGTCAGAAGCGCCCAGAATGACCCGACCAAAGCACCCTTCAAACCTGCGAGTTCCGGAAAACGCGAATCCGCATTGGTCAGCAGACCCGTATTCAGCGGTTTGCTGATCAAACCAAGGTCCTGCAAACGGTCAAATCGTTCGATCGCAGCATCGTCCAGACGCCGGTTAGCTTCAATCGTATCACGCTTGACCAATCCCTTGGCCAACTGGTCATAAGGATCTGATGTCGGCACCTTGAGCGTAATGGTCTGGCCAATGAGCGACGGATCGGCCACGACCATATCACGCAACTCGAATTGCGCGCCGTTCGACAGGATCGTAGATACTTCGCGGGCGGCGGCGCGGTCGGACATGTCCACGTCAGGGAAATATTGCCCCATGGACGCGCTCAGCACATCGCGGAAACCGCCACGCGGCAGGTTTTCAACGGGCACTTCCTCGGGATCGACAAAGACCTCGATCTCGACATGGGTCTGTGTGAAGGCATGATAACCAGAGCCGACAATTGAAGCGATCAGGATAAACAGCATCGTGATTGCAAACGTAATTGCCGCGATGCCGAACCCTTGCAGCCATATCTGCTTGCGATTGCGACGGCCAAGGCTTTTGCGCACAGCTTCGGTCGTGGAATTGCCCATACGGGAACCGGGTTGATTTGATGTAAAATCGGTCATTTCTGAGCAAGCCTCAATCGTAGATTTCGCGGTACTTGCGGACGATCCGCAGTGCCAGAATGTTGATCATCAGCGTGATGATGAAAAGCATCATGCCAAGTGCGAAGGCCGCCAGTGTCTTCGGGTTGTCGAAAGCAGTGTCCCCGATCAGCAGCGTAACGATCTGCACGGTCACGGCGGTTACGCTGTCCAGTGGGTTGATCGTCATCTTTGCTATCAGACCGGCGGCCATCACCACGATCATTGTTTCGCCGATGGCCCGGCTCACGGCCAGCAGAACACCACCCACGATACCGGGAATGGCGGCCGGGAAAAGCACGTTCAGCATGGTTTCCGCACGCGTCGCACCCAAGGCCAAGGCCCCGTCACGCAAGCTTTGCGGGACAGCGGACAAGGCATCATCCGCGAAAGACGAAATAAACGGGATCAGCATGACACCCATCACGCTGCCAGCGGCCAGCGCGGTATTGGGCGCCACGTCAAGCCCGATGCTCTGACCGAAGGACCGAATTGCGGGTGCGATCACGAGGATGGCGAAAAAGCCGTAAACCACTGTCGGCACACCGGCAAGGATTTCCATGATCGGCTTGATGACCTGCCGTACCCTGTGTGAGGCGAATTCATTCAGATAAATCGCTGTCAGCAGGCCCACAGGTACGGCGACCACCAAGGCGACGGTCGCAATCACGATCGTACCAAGAAACACGGGAACAGCACCAAAGGCACCCTCGGCTGCGATCTGGTCTTCGCGGATCGGAATTTGCGGTTCCCAGCTTGTCCCGAACAGGAATTCGGTGAAGGATACCATGGTAAAGAATTTGTAGGTCTCGAAGACCAGTGCGAAAATGATTCCGATCGTCGTGAAAATGGCAACAGTAGCGCAAAAGATCATCAGGCCTGAGGTGATACTCTCAACCTGTTGGCGGGCCCGGAAATCGGCAGACACGCGACGGCGGGCCGCGAGCATAAGGACCGCGACCAAGCCCACGACAACGGCGAACATCAGCGTGGTCGCAGTATTCTGGTAGCCATTATATCGTTCAGCGGCCTGAACCTTATACTCTTCGGGCGTACCGAAGATGACCCCGCGACTGATCGATTTGATCTCGGCGAGGATCAGCTGCACCTGCCCGGTGCCCAGACCGTCAAGCGTGCCTTCAGGCAGGCTGGCCATGGTCAGACGGTCGATCACCTGCCCTTGTAGCATGAGCCACAACAGCAGCAGCACAAGTACGGGAACCAGAACCGTAAGAGCGGAATAAAGCCCGTGGAAACTCTCGAGAGAATGAAGCCGCTCTCCGCTTCCCCGGATGGTCAGGGCCGCGCGGCGGTTCAGCATATA
>NZ_JAWOAN010000271.1:0-3142 GCF_046498525.1 Yoonia sp. | reverse complement strand
ATTTCTTCGCACATCCTGGCACCTTCGCTGAGGATCGCCTGTGTCATATCCGGTGTGGCATCGGCAAAATGGTCGGTCGCTGCGATCTGATCAAAACCGACGACATGATCCATCAAGAACTGAAAATCGCTGACAGGCGCGCGATAAGGCATTGTTCTGTCTCCAAAATGTGCAGCCGCTTGGCAAAGCATGGTCCGAGGGCTATGCATCCCTTTGATGGCCAACCTATCGCAGCGCGGCCCCCCATCAACCAAAACGCCACGTCATGAACCATGAACAACTGCTGAGCCTACCACCGGATGTCGCCGGTCTGGAAAAGGCTGCTGCGATTTTGCAACGCGGTGGTCTGGTCTCTTTTCCAACTGAAACGGTGTATGGGCTGGGTGCGGACGCCCGCAATAATGCGGCGGTAGCAGGTATTTACGAGGCCAAGGGGCGCCCCAGTTTCAACCCGCTGATCGTACATGTGCCGGATGTTTCGGCAGCCGAGTCCTATTGCGTGTTCAACGCTGCGGCACAACACCTTGCACAGGGGTTCTGGCCCGGCGCTTTGACGCTTGTCTTGCCGCTAAGGGCGGATGCAGGGATATCGAAACTTGTGACGGCGGGACTGGATACACTGGCTGTCCGTGTGCCGGATCATCCTGTCGCTGCGGGGCTGCTGCGGGCTTTTGGCGGTCCGGTTGCGGCCCCCTCTGCCAATCCGTCAGGTCGGGTCAGCCCGACCGCTGCCGCGCATGTTGTGGCCGGATTGGGCGGTCGGATCGATGCTGTCGTTGACGGTGGCGATTGCGCAGTCGGCGTCGAATCGACGATCGTCAGCTGTATAGGCGAACCTGCATTGCTGCGGGCGGGCGGCATTCCTGTCGAGGCTTTGGAGGCTTGCCTCGGTGCGCCTTTGAAGACCCTGCATGACCCGTCCACGCCGATAGCACCGGGGCAGCTTGCCTCGCACTATGCACCCCAAGGGAAGGTGCGGCTAAACGCATCTGGTGCCGGAAAAGGCGAGGTGCTGCTTGGCTTTGGTCCGGTGGAGGCCGACCTCAACCTCTCGGTTGCGGGTGATCTGACGGAAGCGGCAGCGCGCCTTTTCGCCTGTTTACATGAACTGGATGCGATGGGTGCGGAACAGATTGCCGTATCGCCCATTCCAGACCACGGCTTGGGTCGTGCAATCAATGATCGTTTGAAACGCGCGGCCGCACCGCGCTAGTACTTATCCGGCGTTTTGCTGTTCGATATAACCGCGCAACTCTTCCGCTTCCTGCCGCGCTTCGCGCAGGCCGTCCATTGCGGCCCGCAGTTCCGCCTCGGTCTGTGTCAGCTGGTTTGTGATCTCGGCCTCGCGCTGTTGCAGGTAGGTGATCGCCTGATCGCGGGTTTCTTCGGCCTCGTGCAGCGCCTGCGCCATCTTGTCCAGTTCTCCGATTTCGGCCTTGGTCACGCGGGTGAAACGGTTGACCAGCCAGCTTGCAAACCAGCCCAGCATGAAAGCCACAAAAAGGATCACAGCCGTCGCGATGATGAATTCGGTTCTGTTCATGGGGCTGGTCTATTCACTTTCTGTCACGGTGTCATCTGCACCTGCTGGGGTTTCCGCGCTATCGGGCTCCGCTGCCAGTTCATCTAGGATCGAGGTTTCCTCAACCGTCGATTCCGGTACGATCAGGCTGAATTCGATCCTGCGGTTGGCTTCGCGCCCGTCTTCGGTGTCGTTGTCGGCGATGGGCGTTTCTTCGCCAAATCCAATCGATTCGAATGTCGATACCGGAACACGCCGGGCACGGAGTGCCGTCAGAACCGCATCGGCACGGTCTTGTGACAATTGCTGGTTCATCACTTCGCGGCCCTGACTGTCCGTAAAGCCCGACACGCGGATTGCCAGGTCACCGCATTTCTTCAGTATATCAGCGATATCATCGACCACGGGCTGGGTGTCGGCCGTCAGGTCGGCAGAGCCGGGATCGAAGGTGATTTTGCGCCCCTCGGTCGCAGCGATGATCCGGCCGATACATTCGTCTGGGGTAGGAATGCCTGCGATCGGATCAAGTTCTTTGACATAGGTGACGTCGATTTCAAAGTCGGCAGTTTGTCCCAACTTTTCGATCAACAGGCGCGAGATGACGCCACTGGCGCCCTGATTTCCCGTGTTGCCACGAATTTGTAGTGTATTGGCCCCGACGATGACCGCACCATTGGACAATTCTGAAAGGGCCTCGATCCCGGCGAGAACGCGCACCGACCATCCGGACGGAAGGTCATTGTCGATCCGTGTCCCCATTGTGATGTCCCGCTGCGAGAAACGGGCGCCGGCAAAGTTTTTGACTACTGTGTTGGTCATGTCATCGGGTACGCGGCCACGTAGTTGCACTTCGCCTTCAGGGCTGAGTGTCGCGGTAAATTGAGCGATTTCCTCGCCAGACGTATCAGGCAGTTCCGTCAATTCCGCAGTGAGTGCGAACGCCTCTGCTTATAATGTTGTGATTATGGACTGGCGGGGTTTTTATGCTTCTGCTGATGCGGCCAACCCTGATGCCACACGCGGGCAAGATGGTTACGATGCCATTGATTGGATAAAAGACCAAAGCTGGTCGGACGGAAATATTGGCACATGGGGTGCATCTGCACTGGGTAAGGTTCAGTTTATGACAGCAGCAGAACAGCATCCAAACCATATCTGTGCTGTTCCCATTGTTGCCAGCCCGGAATACAATTACCAGGTGTATTATCCCAATGGTGTTTACCGTGAAGAATACGTGGAACAACTGGATGCTTTGGGATTTGGCATTTCTACATGGATAGAAGCTCACCCTTATCATGATTGGTCGTGGACGTATGTCGAAGACTCCACTTATGCACCGGGTGACATTCATATTCCCATGCTCATGATTGGCGGCTGGTACGACCATGCCACTAAATGGGTGCTCCGTTATTTCGATGGCATCTGTACACAATCCCCGGCAGGTGTAGCTGAACAGCACAAGCTTATGATGGGGCCATGGGCTCATAATACCGTTGGCAAATTAAGCCAGGGGGAACTTGATTTTCCCCAAGCAGAAGGGTTTAGCAACGGATACGCCCAGGCTTTTTTTGAGTATCATTTGCTGTATCGCTCTCCCGTCTCGGGACGCCCGCCACGGTC
>NZ_JAWOAN010000198.1:0-4062 GCF_046498525.1 Yoonia sp. | reverse complement strand
GATCGCGACGGCATTCGATGATCCCTATTATTCGCTGGATGACGGGTTGGCCGAGACCGCGCATGTTTTTCTGGTGGGTAACGATCTGCCCGCGCGCTTTGGTGGTGATTTCCAGATTGCAGAGTTGGGGTTCGGCACCGGATTGAACCTGTTGGTCACGTGGGCAGCGTGGGACAAGGCCGGATGCCCCGGACATCTGCGATTTACGTCGTTTGAGGCCTTCCCGATGCAACTGGACGATATGCGCGAAGCGCTCAGACACTTTCCCCAGGTCGGGGCTCTCGCTGAAATTCTCCTGTCCGAGTGGACCCCGCAGAAAGAGCAAATCACGCTTAGCAATGGCCCCACGCTCCATGTGATCAGGGGCGACGCCCGCAAGACCGTGCCTGCGTGGGAGGGCAAAGCAGACGCGTGGTTCCTTGACGGGTTTTCGCCCGCAAAGAACCCCGAACTGTGGGAGCCTGACCTTTTGCAGGCCGTCGCGACCCACACCAAACCCGGCGGCACCGCCGCCACCTATTCCGCCGCTGGTCATGTCCGGCAGTCGCTCGCCAGCGCAGGTTTCGACGTCACGCGCACCGTCGGCTTTGGCCGCAAACGCCACATGACCCGCGCAAGGATGCCTGATGCAGAATAACCCACGCCTCGGCATCCTGTTGATGATCGCGACGACCTTTATCTTTGCCGTTCAGGATGGCATCTCGCGGCATCTGGCGGAAAACTACAACGTCATCATGATCGTGATGATCCGCTATTGGTTCTTTGCGGCCTTTGTCATCACAATCGCCACGCGGCAATCCGGGTCGGTCCGCGCCGCGGCAGCGACCAAGCAACCGATCCTGCAAATCACGCGCGGCACACTGCTTGCGCTGGAAATCTGTGTCATGGTCAGCGCCTTCGTCCTGCTAGGTTTAGTCGAAAGCCATGCAATCTTCGCGTGTTATCCCCTCCTGATCGCAGCCTTGTCCGGCCCTGTCCTGGGCGAAAAAGTCGGCTGGCGGCGCTGGGGGGCAATTGGTATCGGCTTCATCGGGGTCTTGGTGATCCTGCAACCCGGATACGCCGTCTTCGCGCCTGCCGCAGTTGTACCTCTGGCCTCTGCCTTTATGTTTGCGCTCTACGGTCTGCTAACCCGTTATGCGGCGCGTAAAGACAACACCGCCACATCCTTTTTCTGGACCGGCACTTCCGGAGGGGTGGTCATGACCATCATCGGTATCTGGTTCTGGGAGCCCATGACGGCAGCGGACTGGCAATGGATGGCAGCACTCTGCATCACCGGTGCGGGCGGGCATTGGCTACTGATCAAGACCTACGAGGTGGCAGAGGCCAGCGAGGTGCAGCCCTTTGCCTATCTGCAACTTGTCTTCGCCAGCGCCATCGGGCTTTTGCTTCTTGGTGAAACACTGCGCCCGAATGTTGCGATCGGTGCAGCGATTGTTGTCGCAGCGGGTCTGTTCACGCTGTGGCGGTCAAGACCGAGGGCCTGATATCAGGGCCGCGGGACAGGCCTGATATCGGGTGCAGTATTGGCCAAAACGGGGGACGGCCGCGCACGTGGTCTAAGCAATGGCTTTTCGCCGATCAGCAACTCCGTAAAGCGCACCGGACCGGTTCGGCCCGTCATACGCGCTTCATATATCGGGATGCTTTCGGTGACACGCATCACGTAATTGCGGGTCTCGCGGAACGGGATATGCTCGATCCAGTCCACGATATCCATCTCGAGCAACCTTGGGTCGCCACGTTCATCCATCCAGCTTTTCGGCCTGCTGGGTCCGGCATTGTACCCCGCGGCAATCATCACCGGGCTGCGCCCGAATTCTTCCTCCAGATAGGCAAGATAGGCCGCCCCAAGGGTCGCGTTATATTGCCAATCATTCGTCAACCGCCCCTTGGCATAAGGAAGCCCAAGGTTTCCCGCGACCTCTTGCGCGGTCGCTGGCATGACCTGCATCAGCCCCAGCGCACCGACAGGGCTGCCGATGGTTTCGTTGAACTCGCTCTCGCGTCGCGCGATCGAAAGGGACAACGTGGGATCGACCGGGAGATCCAGCTCAGCCAGATCGTGAATGGGGTAATAAATGTCTGGAATAAGGATACCACGCGCCGCAGCGGTCTTACCCAGCAAAAGCGCGTAATACTGCTCGTCAATCTCGGTCAGATAGGCTCCAAGCTGCGCAAGCTCTTGCGCATTCAGTATCTGCCCCAAATGGGCAAAGAAGGTAAATGCCGCCCCACGCTCGCCTCCGGCCAGCAAGATCAGGGCGGCCTGCACGAGCTCGTTGTTAAATACAGGGGCATCCTGCCACGCCGTCACAGTTCCGCTCAAAGACGGGTCCAGAGCGCGACCTACCTTTTCTGAGGCCAGCAAGCCATAGAAACTGGTCTGATGCGCTGCACCGTTGCCGTAGGCTTCAGCCGCGAGATCGGCATTGCCCTTCACCTCATGGACGCGGCCAATCCAGTAATGCATCCGTCCAAGTGAGATCGGACTGCTGGACACCCGCAGAGCATTCTGAAAATGGGCCAGCGCTTGCGCCGGATCACCAAGATAGAGCAGCGAAATATACCCCGAGAGCCATTCCAGATCGGCATAGGACGCACCCTCGGTCAAGTGATGGCGCGAGGCCAGCGTATAAGCCTGTTCTGCGCGGCCTTCACGCATTTCCCAGCGGGCAAGCACGCGGCGCCAGCCTGACCAGCGGAAAGGATCGCCCAATGCCGCAGAACTGGTTGAGCGATCAAGCAACATCTTGACGGCATCGGTACGTTCGCCACGCCCCGCAAGCCATGCATAGCGACTGTAGGCAAATCCTGCGTCCTCGCGCAGTGCGGCCGGCAACGGGTCTACCAGCGCAGGCAAGTTATCGGCGCGGGTGATATACCCGATACGCGCGGCGGCAAGGGCACTTTGTTCCGGCGACAACAAAGGCAACATCCGCTCTGCATCCGCCGCACGGGACCGCCAAAGCAGCGCCTCAACACGGGCATCATGAAAGGGTTTCAGAGCCTCGCCGAAAGACGCGAGAATTGCGTCTTGCCCTTCTTCCGTCAGTTGCCGTTCAATCCACGTTGCGCGCAAAGTTTCAAGGGCTGCGTCCGACTGCCCCAGGGCATACTGCGCCTGCGCCAGCAGTACAGCGCCTTCGCCGGTTTGCGGGGGCTCTTCTGCGAACCATGAGATCAGAACCTCTGGTGTCACGCTCTCGTCAATCGACAGCTCTGCCTCTGCGCGCAAGCGGTCCAAACCCGGCCAATCCGCGCGGCGGGACAGAAAGCTCTGATAGTCGCCGAAATCGGCCCCGCCACTGCGCAGGCGCAACCACATCAACGCATCCACTGTAACCTGACCGGCACCCTGCGCGATCTCGTCGGCGACTTGCCAATCGCTTTGGGCGGCATCAATGGCCGCTACACTTTTGGTATCAACCGACTGGGCCACTGCGGGAAATGCCGTGGTAAATGCCAGCGACAGAATAAAACATTTCTTCAGGTTCACTGCACACCTCTTTTATACCGCGTACCGTAACCTGCGCGCGCACAAAGACAACTCACAAACACGGCAATCAGCGGCAAGCGGGCGGGGATCACCGCACCAGAAAGCGCGAAACAGAGGGCTTGTAGGATTTGTCAACTGCGCCTAGTGTCCGCGCGATTTTACAGCGGCTGGATCAAGCCACCAACAGATAGGAAGCGTGCCATGTTTAAGGGATCAATCCCCGCCCTCGTCACGCCGTTTTTGAACGGCCAGGTCGATGTGGATGCGCTGAAAAAACTCGTGAACTGGCATGTTGATCAGGGCTCGCACGGTCTGGTGCCTGTGGGCACGACAGGTGAAAGCCCGACGCTGACCCATGCCGAGCATGATCTGGTGGTTGAAATCGTCGTGAACGAACCCGCCGGACGCATCCCCGTGATCGCGGGTGCAGGGTCGAACAACACAGCCGAGACCGTGCGTCTGGTACTTGCCGCCAAGAAGGCCGGTGCGGATGCCGCCCTTGTGGTGACGCCTTATTACAACAAGCCGACACAGCGCGGGCTGATCGCACATTTCACAGC
>NZ_JAWOAN010000297.1:0-4636 GCF_046498525.1 Yoonia sp. | reverse complement strand
CCCCTGATTGCCATTCTGCGCGGTGTGACACCTGCCGAGGCCGCCCCGATGGCCACCGCATTAATCGATGCAGGGATCACCAAAATCGAAGTCCCGCTGAACTTGCCAGACCCGTTCGACAGCATCAAGGCGATGGCCGACGCTCATGGCGCGGATGCGCTGATCGGCGCTGGCACCGTCCTGTCGACCGACGACGTCAGTCGTGTGGCGCAGGCCGGTGGCAAGCTGATCGTTTCGCCCAACTGCGACCAGCGGGTGATTGTCGCCACCAAAACCGCCGGGATGCAAAGCTGGCCTGGCGTGATGACCCCGACAGAGTGCTTTGCCGCCCTCAAAGCGGGCGCGGACGGGCTCAAGATCTTTCCTGCCAACCTGCTTGGACCCGACGGTATCAAGGCGATCCGGGCGGTCCTGCCACCCGGAACACAAGTCTATGCCGTGGGTGGTGCAGGTGCCGACAACTTTGCAGAATGGATGGCCGCATCCGCTGATGGTTTCGGCATCGGGTCCGCGCTTTACAAGCCCGGGCTTTCCGTGGCCGATGTCGCAGCACGCGCGCACGATATCGTGGCGGCCTACGACGCGGCGTCATCATGATTTTCGACGAAACACAATGCAAGCTGGGGGAAGGGCCGCTATGGCACCCTTCGCGCAAGCAATTGTTCTGGTTCGATATCTTGGGAAAGCGTCTTCATACCAAAGGCCATCACTGGCAATTCGAGGACTATGTGAGCGCAGCAGGTTGGACGTCTGAAAAAACCCTGCTGATCGCGACCAGCAACGCGCTGCGACATTTCGATATCACGACCGGCGACCACCATGTGATCACCCCGCTAGAGGCAGACAACAGCGTGACCCGTTCAAACGATGGCCGCGCTGATCCACAGGGCGGGTTCTGGATTGGCACAATGGGGATTAATGCGGAAAATGGCGCAGGCGCGATCTATCGCTACTATAAGGGCGCGCTGCGCCGCCTTTTTGCACCGATCACGATATCGAATGCGATCTGCTTCAGCCCCGATGGAAAGACGGCCTATTTCACCGACACGCCCACACAACAGATCATGCGCGTCGCACTGGACCCAGAGGGTTGGCCGATAAGTGAACCGGTGCTGCACATCGATCTACTGGGCACGGATTTCCGCCCTGATGGTGCCGTTGTCGATTCGGCGGGCAATCTGTGGAACGCGCAGTGGGGTGTCGGGCGCGTCGCCGGTTATGATCCGGCAGGGCGTTTCATCGAAAGCTTCAGCTTTGCTGCCAAGCAAACTTCCTGTCCGGCATTCGGCGGCGATGAACTGAAAACGCTTTTCTGCACCAGTGCAGCGGTCGGTCTGTCCGGCCCCGCACAGGGCAAGACATTTGCAGCCAAAACACGCTACATTGGCCAAACAGAACATCGCGTTATTCTTTGACGCTCCATGTCCTTCATCTTGGTCAAAAAACTCAAAAAGGTACCCTATGAAACGCACACTCGGTGTCTGCTATTATCCGGAACATTGGCCAGAAGACCAATGGCACAAAGATGCGGAACACATGGTTGCGACCGGCCTGACGTGGGTGCGGATCGGTGAATTTGGCTGGAGCCGGATGGAACCTGCACCGGGTACATTGACATGGGACTGGCTAGATCGCGCGATCGAGGTGCTGGGCAGTGCAGGCCTGAAGATTGTCCTTGGCACACCGACGGCCACACCCCCACGGTGGATGATCGACAAGCACCCTGACATGCTGGCCGTCGACGCCGAAGGGCGCCCCCGCAAGTTCGGATCGCGACGCCATTATGATTTCAGTCATCTGGGCTATCGCGACGAATGCAGGCGAATCGCGCGACTGATGGGCGAACGCTATGGTCGCAACCCACATATCGCGGCATGGCAGATCGACAACGAATACGACTGTCACGACACTGCGCTTAGTTATTCGGATGCCGCGCGGCAGGGGTTTCAGGACTGGCTGGCGCAGAAGTACCAGTCAACCGATGCGCTGAACCGCGCTTGGGGAAACGTGTTCTGGTCGATGGACTATGACAGTTTTGACCAGATCGACCTGCCCAATCTGACCGTGACAGAGCCCAACCATCCACATCAGCTAGCGTTCCGGCGCTATAGCTCGGATCAGGTGGTGGCCTTCAACAAAGTGCAGGCGGACGAGTTGCGCAAACACACCGCGATGCCGCTGATCCACAACTACATGGGCCGGATCACGACGTTTGACCATTGGAAGGTCGGTGCGGACCTCGATATCGCGTCGTGGGACAGTTACCCGATTGGCTTCCTGTCGGACCGGCTCGAAGGCAGCGCCGATTTCAAGCAGGCTTTCCTGCGTCAGGGTCACCCCGACAATCAGGCCTTTCACCACGATCTGTACCGCGCAGTTGGCAAAGGCCGCATGTGGGTCATGGAACAGCAGCCCGGCCCGGTGAACTGGGCCCCCTACAACCCGGCCCCCCTGCCCGGCATGGCCCGCCTTTGGGCGTGGGAGGCTTTTGCCCATGGTGCAGAAACCGTCTGCTATTTCCGCTGGCGTCAAGCTCCTTTTGCGCAAGAACAGATGCACGCGGGGTTGCTGCGACCCGACAGCGCCCCCGCGCCAGCCTTGGCCGAAGCAAGGCAAGTCGCCGATGAAATCGAGGGCCTCGCGGACGTTGGCACGGCACATGCACAGGTCGCCTTGGTCTTCGACTATGAAAGCGCATGGGCTTGGGATGCACAGCCGCAAGGTGCCGATTTCGAGATGTTCTGCCTTGCGTTCGCGGCCTATCGTGCCTTGCGTCGTGCGGGGTTGAACATCGACATCCTGCCACCCGATGCCGACGATCTTTCCGCCTACAAACTGGTCATGGCACCGGGGATCATGAAACTCTCTGATCCGCTCCGGCAGGCGCTCGCTTCGTTCAAAGGCATCGCCTTGCTCGGCCCGCGCACCGATACCAAGACAGAAGAGTTGGGCATCCCCACACCGCTTGGCCCCAACCTGCCCGGTATCGATATCAGCATCAGCCTGACCGAAAGCATGCCACCCCACGATGCCATCGCGCTGCAGAATAGCGGCCAGTTCGTTCACTGGTTCGAACATTTGGAAGGCGGCGCCAAGGTGTTTGCCCAAACCGCCGACGGTCAACCAGCGATCATGGGCAATGAAAACCTGCGCTACCTTGCCGGCTGGCCGGATGACCCGACATTCGACCGGATCATCAACAACGCCTGCGATGCGTTGGGTGTAAAAACAACCGCTCTCCCCGACGGATTGCGCATCCGCGACACCGCCACGCATCGCTTTATCTTCAACTACGCCAATCATCCGCAAGACTGGCACGGAAAGTCTATTGCCGCAGCAGGCGTGCATTGGGAGGAACTATGATGACGCATTTCGGCACGACACAGACCGGTGAAGACATTGATAAGATTGTGCTTTGCGCCGGTGACCTGACGATCAGCATCCTGACCTTGGGCGCGATTGTTCAGGATTTGAGATTGGCGGGTGTTACGCATAGCCTCGCTCTTGGGTCCGATGAACTGAGTGACTACGAAGCTGACATGAAATACTTCGGGGCAATCGTCGGCCCGATCGCCAACCGGATCAGCACGGGGCGCGTGCGGCTGGAGGGTATGATGTACGAGTTGGAGCGCAACGAAAACGGCGAAATCCATCTCCATTCCGGATCGGAAGGCGTGCACGCCCGTGTCTGGCAGGTTGCGGCGCAAAGTCGCGATAGCGTCACGCTTGCGCTGACCCTCGCGGATGGCGATGCGGGATTGCCGGGTGCACGCGACATCCGCGTGACATATCAGCTTAGCGCGCCTGCGACATTGACCATGACCATCGAAGGCACGACCGATGCGACAACTTGCATGAACTTTGCCAGCCATATCTATTGGAATCTTGATGGCACCGAGACATGGGAGGGGCATCAACTCCAGATCGCCGCGGACCACTACCTACCGGTCAACGAAAAAACCTGCCCAACGGGTGAAATTGCCGATGTGACCGGGACGCAGATGGATTTCCGCGACGCGCGCAGCCCGCAGACGGGTGTGCCTTCACTGGATCACAACTTCTGCCTGTCTGACGGCAAACAACCATTGCGCGATGTGCTTTGGATGACCGGGCGTACGGGAACCACGATGACGCTGGCCACCACAGAAGCCGGTCTCCAGATACACGACGCCGCCACATCGCACCGGCCTGGCAAACCCTGCTACGAAGGGATGGTGATCGAACCCCAAGGCTGGCCCGATGCGCCGAACCATCGTGGCTTTGGCTCGATTACGGTCAGTGCCGATCAGCACTATCATCAAAAGACACGTTGGCGCTTTGCCCGCTGACAACAGGGCTAAACCCCGCGCGTCAGCTGCGCCTTTCCACAAATCCCATAGCGACATGACCGGCACGGCCATTCATGTCGCAACGGCTGCTATGCACGTCAAAAGAGCGCGCCCTGCTGTCGCACCCCCATGATATATGCCGCACTGTAGCTATATCAGTTTTGAGCAAGGAACCGCTCAGAAACTGGGGAAAAATGGAACTCGAAACACTGTTGCTCTCGCGCATTCAATTTGCGGCGAATATCTCTTTTCACATTCTGTTTCCAACGATCACCATCGCCTTGGGCTGGGTGCTGCTGTTTTTCAAA
>NZ_JAWOAN010000223.1:0-10708 GCF_046498525.1 Yoonia sp. | reverse complement strand
GTCCAGCTCACGCTTGAAAGCAGTGATGCGACAGCCCCGCCAGCACTGCCAAGCGAAGGGCAGGCGTGGGCGCTTGGTGCTGCGCCCACCGGTGACTGGTCTGGTCAGGGCGGCACTATTGCGACTTGGCGTGGCGGCGGGTGGCTATTTGTCGCGCCGCGTGAGGGGTGGATGGCTTGGGTCAAGAATGATGCAGAGCTGCAGGTCCTGACAGGCGACAATTGGACGACGCTGGCCGGCACAGGTGTCTGATCGGTCACAAACGATTCCCTTATAACGCTCTGTTCCGAGCAACACGACAGGCTGATGAAAGTGCGGGCCATAGCGGCTTCGCACTTTTGCCTGTTTTGGCTGTGAGCATGAAAAATGATCAATCCCGAGCGTTAACCCGCTGTTTGGGCGCTATCAGCACACATATGCACCGTAGCACGGCGGATACTTGTCGCATGGTGCTTGCGACGCCATAGGTCCTCTGCTACATCGCGCAGGATTTTGCCGCTCTCTCGTTTTCGTGAGGGCCAAAGAAGTTGCCCACTCGCGCCCCATTATACAGGTGTTGCGGGTCCGGGCCCAAGATATCGGAAGGTTCCTCGTGTCCGAAACTGCTGGAATTTCGACAGGCATCGCCAAGCGCTATGCAACAGCTGTGTTCGACCTCGCCAAAGACGGCAAGGCGATCAAAGCACTCGAATCAGATGTTGCTGCTTTGGAAGCAGCGATGGCCGATAGCGCCGATCTGCGTACTTTGCTGACCTCTCCGCTTTATAGCCGTGAAGAGCAGTCTGGCGCGATCACTGCGGTCGCCAAGAAAATGGAACTCTCGGACACCACAAGCAATGTATTGGCGCTGCTGGCAAGCAAGCGCCGTTTGTTTGTGTTGCCTCAGCTTTTGGCCGTTCTACAGGACATGCTTGCGGATGCCCGCGGCGAAGTGACTGCGGAAGTCACGACCGCCAAGAAGCTGACCAAGGCGCAGGCTGACAAGCTGGCGAATACACTCAAGGCCGAAGTGGGCAAATCCATCACCATCAAAGAAACCGTCGATGAAAGCATCATTGGCGGTCTTATTGTCAAAGTTGGCTCGAAGATGATCGATACATCGATCGCTTCCAAGCTCAACGCACTCCAGAACACTATGAAAGAGGTCGGATAAATGGCGATCCAAGCGTCTGAAATTTCTGCGATCCTGAAGGACCAGATCAAGAACTTCGGTCAAGAAGCCGAAGTGGCCGAGATTGGCCGCGTGTTGAGCGTGGGCGACGGTATCGCCCGTGTTTACGGGCTCGATAACGTACAAGCCGGTGAAATGGTTGAATTCCCCGGTGGTATCCGCGGAATGGCCCTGAACCTTGAATCCGACAACGTGGGCGTTGTTATCTTCGGTTCCGACCGTGACATCAAGGAAGGCGACATCGTCAAGCGCACCAAATCCATCGTGGATGTGCCTGTGGGTGACGAACTGTTGGGCCGCGTTGTTGATGGTCTGGGTAATCCGCTGGACGGCAAAGGCCCGATCAACGCAAAAAAGCGCGCAGTTGCCGACTCCAAGGCACCGGGCATCATCCCGCGCAAGTCGGTTCACGAGCCGATGGCGACTGGTCTGAAATCCGTTGACGCGATGATCCCGATTGGCCGTGGCCAGCGCGAATTGATCATCGGCGACCGCCAGACGGGTAAGACGGCCGTGGCGCTCGACACGATCCTGAACCAGAAATCCTACAACGACGCCGCTGAAAAAGAGTACGACAAGCTGTACTGCGTGTACGTTGCGATCGGTCAGAAGCGTTCGACCGTTGCGCAGTTGGTGAAGAAGCTGGAAGAAAGCGGCGCGATTGAATATTCCATCGTCGTGGCTGCAACCGCATCCGACCCTGCGCCAATGCAGTTCCTTGCACCTTACGCTGCAACCGCGATGGCAGAGCACTTCCGCGACAACGGCCGCCACGCGCTGATCATCTATGATGACCTGTCCAAGCAGGCTGTGTCTTATCGCCAGATGTCACTTCTCCTGCGCCGCCCACCAGGGCGTGAGGCTTATCCAGGTGACGTTTTCTACCTTCACTCCCGCCTGCTGGAGCGTTCGGCCAAACTGAACGAAGACAACGGCGCCGGTTCCTTGACCGCGCTGCCGATCATTGAAACCCAAGGTGGTGACGTATCCGCGTTTATTCCAACCAACGTGATTTCGATCACCGACGGTCAGATCTTCCTTGAAACCGAACTCTTCTACCAAGGTATCCGTCCAGCCGTGAACACCGGTCTTTCGGTGTCTCGTGTGGGTTCATCCGCGCAGACCAACGCGATGAAATCGGTGGCCGGTCCGGTGAAGCTCGAGCTTGCACAATACCGCGAGATGGCGGCTTTTGCGCAGTTCGGTTCTGATCTGGACGCCGCGACACAGCAGCTTTTGAACCGTGGTGCGCGTTTGACCGAGTTGATGAAGCAGCCACAGTATTCGCCGCTGACCAATGCCGAGATCGTCTGCGTTATCTATGCAGGCACCAAGGGTTACCTCGACAAGATCGACGTCAAGCAAGTTGGTCGTTTCGAAGCGGGTCTGCTCAAGCACCTCCGCACAAACGCATCCGACGTGCTCGATATGATCACCAAGGAAGACCCGAAAATCAAAGGTGAAGCCGAAGAGAAAATCAAAGCGGCGATTGACGCTTTCGCAAAAGACTTCGCTTAATCTTTGAGACAAAGGAGGTTTTGCTTTGGCTAACCTTAAGGACCTGAAAAATCGGATCGCGTCGGTCAAATCGACACGCAAGATCACGAAGGCCATGCAGATGGTCGCGGCCGCAAAACTGCGCCGCGCCCAAGATGCAGCCGAGGCATCGCGCCCCTATACCGAACGGTTCAACGCCGTGATGGCCGGGCTTGCTGCATCGGTTGGCGGATCAGATTCGGCACCAAAGCTGCTGTCCGGTACGGGCAGCGATCAGGTGCAGTTGTTGATCGTCATGACCGCGGAACGCGGGCTGTGCGGTGGCTTTAACGGCAACATCGCCAAGCTGGCCAAGACGCACGCACGAAGGCTGCTTGCCGAAGGCAAGACCGTTAAGATTCTCACGGTTGGCAAGAAGGGCCGCGATGCGATGAAGCGCGAACTGAGCGATCATTTTGTCGGTCACGTTGACATGACAGACGTAAAGCGGGTGAGCTACGCCGACGCGCGAGGCATCGCCAAGGATGTCCTTGGCCGCTTTGATGCAGAAGAGTTCGACGTTGCCACGATTTTCTTCGCACGCTTCGAGAACGTCGTAACGCAGCATCCGACGGCACAGCAGATCATTCCTGCCAAGTTCGAGCAGGCAGAAAATGCGGACGTCACGCTTTATGACTACGAGCCCAGCGAGGAAGAAATCCTTGCTGACCTGCTGCCGCGTGGAGTGGCCACTGCAATCTTCAGCGCCTTGCTGGAAAACGCAGCGTCCGAGCAGGGTGCACGTATGTCTGCTATGGACAACGCGACACGCAACGCTGGCGAAATGATCGACAAGCTGACAATCCAATACAACCGCTCGCGTCAGGCTGTGATCACCAACGAGCTGATTGAAATTATTTCGGGCGCGGAAGCGCTCTAGACCCGGAGAAGACGAAAATGGCAAATGCAAAAGGCAAGATCACGCAGATCATCGGCGCTGTCGTCGACGTGCAGTTCGGTGACCACCTGCCCGAGATTCTGAATGCGCTGATCACAGACAACAACGGCAAGCCGCTGGTTTTGGAAGTGGCGCAGCACCTTGGTGAAAATACTGTCCGCGCCATCGCGATGGACTCCACCGAGGGTCTTGTTCGCGGTCAGGAAGTGGTTGACCAGGACAACACCATCACGGTTCCCGTGGGCGATGCCACATTGGGCCGCATTATGAACGTCGTCGGCGACCCCGTTGACGAAAAAGGTCCGATTGGCGAGAAAGAGCGGCGCTCGATCCACGCAGATGCACCGCCATTTGAAGCACAGTCCACTGCCTCCGAAGTTCTGGTGACAGGCATCAAGGTGATCGACCTTCTGGCCCCTTATGCGAAGGGTGGTAAGATCGGCCTCTTCGGTGGTGCCGGTGTTGGCAAGACGGTTCTTATCCAAGAGTTGATCAACAACATCGCCAAAGTGCACTCGGGCTACTCTGTTTTCGCAGGCGTGGGCGAGCGTACACGTGAAGGAAACGACCTTTACTACGAATTCATCGAGTCCGGTGTTATCAATGCCGAAGATCTTACCAAGTCCAAAGTGGCCTTGGTGTATGGTCAGATGAACGAGCCTCCGGGTGCGCGTATGCGCGTGGCCCTGTCCGGTCTGACAATGGCGGAATCGTTCCGCGACCAGTCCGGTACCGACGTGCTGTTCTTTGTCGACAACATCTTCCGCTTTACGCAAGCCGGTTCCGAGGTGTCCGCTCTCTTGGGTCGTATCCCGTCCGCTGTGGGTTATCAGCCAACGCTGGCCACCGACATGGGCCAGATGCAGGAACGTATCACATCCACAAAGAGCGGTTCGATCACCTCCGTTCAGGCAATCTACGTGCCTGCGGATGACCTGACCGACCCTGCACCGGCGACATCGTTTGCGCACCTTGATGCGACAACCGTTCTGAACCGTGCGATTTCTGAAAAAGGGATCTATCCTGCGGTTGACCCGCTCGATTCCACATCGCGCCTGCTTGATCCCGCCATTGTGGGTGAAGAGCACTATGCAGTTGCCGCTGACGTGCAGCAGATGTTGCAGCGTTACAAATCCTTGCAGGACATCATCGCCATTCTGGGGATGGACGAACTGTCGGAAGAAGACAAAGTGACCGTTGCCCGTGCCCGCAAGATCGAACGCTTCCTGTCGCAGCCGTTTGACGTGGCACAGGTGTTCACCGGTTCGCCTGGTGTTCAGGTCCCACTGGAAGACACGATCGCGTCGTTCAAGGCTGTTGTCGCAGGCGAATACGATCACTTCCCAGAGGGTGCCTTCTACATGGTTGGCGGCATCGAAGACGTGAAAGCCAAAGCCGAAAAAATGGCCGCAGACGCGGCGTAAGGAGCCAAGATGGCAAACCTACATTTCGATCTGGTCTCGCCCGAACGCCGGTTGGCGTCGGTCGAGGCGACCGAAGTCCAGATCCCGAGCGCAGAAGGCGACATGACAGCGATGGCTGGCCATGCGCCGACCATCACAACGCTGCGCCCTGGTGTGCTGACTGTGGTGCACAGTGGTGGGTCTGATGCCTATGTTGTGTTCGGCGGCTTTGCCGAGATCACAGCGGCTGGTGTGTCCGTTCTGGCCGAGCAGGCATTGCCGCAGGCAGAGGTCACGCAAGAGGTCTATGACCAGATGGTCGAGGACGCAAAAGCGGCTTACGGTCGTGCGCAGGAAACTTTCAAGAACGAACCCGGTCCTGTTGATGACGCAGCCAAGCTGTTGTCGGACATGGTCGCGATCGGTGGTCATATCGGCCTGACCGCCAAAAACTAAGGTTTAGAAAACAAACAAAGAAAAGGCCCCGCGTTTGCTTGGCCTTTTCTTTTGGAAGCTTACCGCTTCAGGGCCCAAATGTTTGCATCGCCATATACATCAACTTCATCTGCCGTGAGCGTGATATCACGCCCGATACCGTAATAGCTGCCACCTGCATAAATCCCGTCGCCATCCGCGCCATATATCCGGCCATCCAGTGTCCCGGTCAAAGTGATGCCCTGCAAGCCGTTGTCCAGCGCACCATCAACCTGCACAGATAAACGAGTGTCGCCCAAGGTACCTGACGTGAGGCTGCCACCGGAAAAGGCGATATCCCCTTCATAGAGTGCCAGTTCAGTGCTGTCAGTCTCGGCATTATAAACCCAGCCCATAAACGCATTCGCGCCTCCGCTCATCGTGCCGGACTGCATATCCACGGTCAGCGACGCTGTGCTGCGCACGGCGGCGACCGGTGTGCTTGCGATATTGATCTCCATGAAACCGTCGTAAGAGACAAAGCCGGAACCGGGCAGATCGGCCAGCAATGTAAATCCGCCCGTATTGTAATTTGCCCGAACGGCCGCAAATTCATCGGGCATTTCAACCACGAAATAAAGCGCCTGCGCCTCGGTCGGGGCTGTGAACGGGCTGACGGCAGGTTGGTCTGTACCGCTACCATCTCCTGCTCCGTCGCCGTCTTCGCCACTGACTCCCTCGTCGCTGCCTCCCCCACCGTCATCAGGCGGGTTCATTGTGCTGCCCCCGCACGCGGACAGCACGACAATCATTAGGCTCACACAGAAAAACTGGAACAAATGGTGTTTCACGACCGTACCTCACGCAACATTTCAAATCCGTTAAGGTTGAGTTATCAGTAATTCATTAACCAAAAGTTATTGCAGTTTAAGGAAGCGTTAGGACGGTGATGAAGCGGTTTGCGAGCGGGACATTGGGAATTGACCACGGTGATGTGGTTCTCTTTTCTGATTTTGAGGATGGCGGACAAATGTGGCGCGGTGACGGGCCACGCCAGTCGCGGGCAGATGTGCGTTTTTCACAGCCCTATACAAAGCCGCCCCATGTGCAGGTCTCGATGTCGATGTGGGACATTTCCAACAATGCCAACAGCCGCGCGGATGTGCAGGCCGAAGATATCAGCGAAACAGGATTTACGATCGTGTTCCGTACATGGTCTGACACCCAAGTCGCACGTGTGCGCGTGACTTGGACATCCTTTGGCGCACTATCCCATGATGACGAATGGGAGCTTTACTAGCGCTTATTCCGCGGCGTAAAGCCCCTCGTAGATCGGGCCCAGTGTCTTGTGATCGAAGAGTGACGAGACGGACGTGCCATTCCACGTGTTCAGGATCGCCTGTGCGAACATTGGCGCTGTCGGTACGATGCGGATGTTCTTGCAGGCCTTGACCGCCTCTGTCGCTGCTATCGTGTCGGTGATCACAAGGCTCTTCATCACGGATTTCGACACCCGATCAACTGCGGGGCCAGAAAGTACACCATGCGTGATGTAGGAGTGTACTTCTTTCGCACCATTTTCCATCAACACCTCGGCGGCCTTGCAAAGCGTACCGGCAGTGTCGACGATATCGTCCACGATCACACAGACCTTGTCTTTCACGTCACCGATCACCGTCATCTCGGCGACTTCGCCCGGCTTGCCGCGCCGTTTGTCCACGATGGACAGGGGCGCGCCAATCCGTTGCGCCAGATCACGTGCGCGGGCCACGCCGCCGACGTCAGGGGATACGACCATGACCTCGTCGATCTTGCCACGGAAGTGATGCATCGCATCGAGGGCGTAGATCGGTGAAGCATAAAGGTTATCGACCGGAATATCGAAAAAACCCTGAATTTGCGTTGCATGCAAATCCAGGGTCAAAACGCGTTCGATGCCGGCTTCTACGATCATATTCGACACCAGCTTGGCCGTGATCGGGGTACGCGCCTTGGATCGGCGATCCTGTCGGGCGTAACCGAAATAAGGGATCACGGCGGTGATGCGTGCCGCAGAAGACCGGCGCAGCGCATCGGCGATGATCAGCAGTTCCATTAGGTTGTCGTTGGCAGGGTTCGATGTGGGCTGGACGATGAACATATCCTCGCCACGCACATTCTCGAATACTTCGACAAAAATCTCGCCATCGTTGAAACGTTCGACCCGTGCATCACACAGACCTACCTCCATTCCACGGTGCATCGACATACGACGTGCGATTGCGGTAGCGAGTGGCTGATTGGCATTGCCGGAAATCAGCTTGGGCTCGATCATGGTGGGCATGGGGATGGTCCTTTGGCAGAAAGGGTTGCGACGCACATGTAACAGATTCGTGGCGTTGACACCGGTTAGCACAAGCTTACCGTCTCGCAAAGAATTCCGCAGCTTAAGGAGCCGCAAAATGCCCCATATCGACTATTACTTCGCCACGCTGTCTCCGTTTACCTATTTGAGTGGCACACGTCCGGCAGAAGTCGCCAAAAAACATGGGGCCACGATCACCTACAAGCCGCTTGATATCATGGCGCTGTTTGCCCGTACCGGCGGTGTGCCGCCCAAGGATCGCCATCCGAACCGGCAGGAATACCGACTGCAGGATATGGCACGTCGGGCGAAGCTTTTGGGCATGCCGCTTAACCCCAAACCGATGTTCTGGCCAACCAATGGCGCACCTTCGGCCTATGCCATCATTGGCGCACAAAACACCGGGGCCGATGTCGCGGAACTGGTTACTGCCTTTGGCGCAGCTTGTTGGGCCGAGGAGCGGGATATCAGTCAGGACGATGTGGTGCGTGATTGTCTTGAGAAATGTGGGTTTGACCCGGCCTTGGCAGACAGGGACATGCTGACCAGCGCGGACACCTTTGGCAAAAACCTGGAAGATGCGGTTCATGCGGGGGCTTTTGGCGCGCCGTTTTTCATCACCGACACCGATCAGCGGTTCTGGGGCGAGGACCGCATTGATGATCTGGATGCTTATCTCTCGGGCAAGCTTTAGGCGGCAGAAAGTGCTGCTGCGATTATCCGTTCAGCAAATCAACAAACCGGCTGACGCCCTCTTCGGTCATGGACCAGTCGCAGACCAGCCGTCCGACTAGGGGGGTGTCGGGGTCGCCGGTTTCCGGATCGCCGTTCATGACGTAATAGACTGCACCAGCGTCGAGCATCCGTTTGTGCGCGCGCCGGGGCATCTCGAAAAAGATCATGTTGGCTTGCGGTTCAAACAGCATGTTGACCGCATCGTGCTTTCGCAGCCCCTCGGCCAGTTGGGCGCAACGTGCATTGGCTGAACGGGCCATATCGAGCCAGAGCCCATCGGCAAGATAGGCCTGCATTTGCGCGGATAGATAACGATGCTTGGACAAAAGATGCCCACCCCGCTTGCGCCGCAGCTCGAACTCCCACGCAATCTCGGGGTTGAATATCACGCAGGCCTCTACCCCTAGCGCGCCGTTCTTGGTGCCGCCAAAGCTCACCGTGTCGATGCCGGCTTTCCACGTCATTTCCGCGGGCGAACAGTCAAGTGCCACAAGCGCATTGGCAAAGCGCGCGCCGTCAAGGTGGGTTTGCATCCCGAAGTCCTGCGCAGTGGATGCCAGTGCACGGATTTCATCCAGCGTGTAGACCGTTCCCTTCTCTGTCACCTGAGTGATCGACAGCGGGCCGCGCTGGGGGCCGTGGACGCCGCGGTTTTCCTCGCCAAGGATCGTTTGGCGCAGGTCGTCCGATGTCATCTTGCCATCGGTCGTGGGCACAAGCGTCAGCTTGGCCTGTGTATAGAACTCGGGTGCATTGCACTCGTCCTCGTGAATATGCGCACATTGGGTACAAAAGATGGTTTCCCACGGCTTCGTCATCGAGGCCAGCAAGACAGAGTTAGCTGCAGTCCCGTTGATGATCAGATAAACGGCGGCCTCTGGTGCCTCAAATATGTCGCGCACTTGTGCGCGGACTTCGTCCATGATCGGGTCAGCGCCATAGCCCATGGCGTAGCCGTTGTTGGCAGCGACCAGCGCCTCCATCACCTTTGGATGGGCGGGGCCTGCGTTGTCTGAAGCAAAAAACATTTAAAGTGGTTCCTCGATAATGTGGTCGTCCCAGTCGTCTTCATCGACGTCGAATTCAGGAATGGTCATGCCACGGACAGATACGCCTGCCTCGTGGACCGAAGCGGGATCACCCGAGATCAGCGGATGCCAGTTATAGAGCGGGCGCCCCTCATGAACCAGACGATAGCCGCAGGTCATGGGTAGCCAATAAAGGTTGTCAACGATGGTCTTGGGCGTCAGCACGATACATTCAGGCACGAATTTATGGCGGTTTTCGTAATTACCGCAAAGACAGCTTTCATTGTCCAGTAAGCGGCAGGCGATGCGTGTCAGAGCGACTGTCCCATCGTCGTCTTCCAGCTTGTTCAAGCAGCATTTGCCGCAGCCATCGCAAAGCGCTTCCCATTCCTGCTGGTTCAGCTTGGACATCGGCTTGGTTTCCCAAAACCGTGGTGTCAGCCCGTTGCGTGGGATCTCAGTGGACATCGGCGAGAATCTTTCGTGCAGTGGCGCAATCTGCGTCCATCTGTGTAATCAGCGCGTCGAGGCTGTCGAATTTCAACTCGGGGCGCAGGAAATCGACCAAGGCGACAGACAGGGTGGACCCATAAAGGTCGCCTTTGAAATCGAAGATGAAGGTTTCGCAGTTGGCAACGTTTTCGCCAAACATCGGGCGCACACCGATGGATGCAGCGCCGTTATAGGTGCCCTTGTAGGGGCCATCAAGCACATCGACCTTGACCGCATAAACACCGAATTTGGGCGGGTGCAGGCCGGTGATAGACATGTTTGCAGTTGGATAGCCAAGGTCGCGCCCGCGTTGATCGCCACGGATCACTTTTCCTTCGATCCTGTGCCAATGGCCCAGCATTGCTGCGGCATCCCGCGGCTTTCCGTCGGTCAGTGCTTGGCGGATGGCGGTGGAAGACACATTGACAGTGTCAATCGCGATAATGGGTGCGATGGTGACGCCGAACCCCATTTCAGCGCCAAAAGCTTTAAGGTCTTCGACCGTTCCGGCGCGGTCCTTGCCAAAGCAGAAATCGGCACCGACGACCACGTGCCTGAGCCCGAGCTGATCGGCAATGATGGTCTGTGCGAACTCGCGCGGGGTCAGGCTGGCGAGGGCTGCGTTAAAGGGGACCTCGTAGAGCTTTTCGACACCCAGCTTGGCCAGACGGTTGACGCGGGCTTCGG
>NZ_JAWOAN010000275.1:0-9199 GCF_046498525.1 Yoonia sp. | reverse complement strand
GATGCGCGACCTTGCACATCAAGTCGTGCGCGACGGCGAAGGCGCGACGAAATTCGTCGAGGTGCGCGTTACCGGCGCACAGGATGATGCCGATGCGCATAAGGTTGCCATGGCCATTGCGAACTCTCCACTGGTCAAAACGGCCATTGCAGGCGAGGATGCCAATTGGGGGCGTGTTGTCATGGCAGTCGGCAAATCAGGGGCGGCGGCTGACCGTGACCGGCTCAGCATTCGCTTTGGCGATATCACAGTGGCCAAAAACGGAGTGCGCGCGCCGGATTATTCCGAAGATGCAGCGAGTGCATATATGAAAAAAGCCGCGTTGGTGCTGGGTGTCGATCTGGGCATCGGCGCTGGCGAAAGCACGGTGTGGACTTGCGATTTGACCCACGGGTATATTTCGATCAACGCTGATTATCGATCATGAAGACTGTTCTGGTTTCGGCGGTAGCATTGATCGATCCCGACGGCCGAATCCTTCTTGCACAGCGGCCTGAAGGTAAATCCATGGCAGGCCTGTGGGAATTTCCCGGCGGAAAGGTCGAACCCGACGAAACGCCGGAGGTCGCCCTGATCCGTGAGCTGGAAGAAGAACTGGGAATCGATACGTGGGCATCCTGTCTGGCGCCCCTCACCTTTGCAAGCCACACCTACGACGACTTCCACCTGCTGATGCCGCTCTTTGCCTGCCGCAAATGGCACGGCTCTCCTCAATCGCGTGAGGGGCAGGCACTCAAATGGGTGCGGGTGAGTGAATTGAGGAACTATCCCATGCCAGCGGCCGATGTGCCGCTGATACCGATTTTAAGGGACTGGTTATAACGGTGGAAACGCGATTGAACACCAAAAAAAATATCCAATGAAAATGGGGCGGCCCGACAGGACCGCCCCATTTCGATGTTGTAGGGTGAGTGAAGCTCGCGCCTTAAAGGTTCCGTTCGACTTCTTCGCGCTCGAAAATCTCGATCACGTCGTTAGGGCGGACATCTTCATAGTTTTCAAACGCCATACCGCATTCCTGACCGGATTGGACCTCGGGCACTTCGTCCTTGAACCGCTTGAGCGTCTTGAGCGTACCTTCGTGGATAACCACGTTGTCGCGCAGCAGACGAACGCCTGCAGAGCGACGGGCTACACCTTCAGTGACGAGGCAACCAGCAACCTTACCCACGTTTGAGACCTTAAAGACCTCCTGGATTTTGGCATAGCCGATGAACTTTTCACGTATCTCGGCAGAAAGCAGGCCAGAGGCCGCCGCCTTCACATCATCCACAAGGTCGTAGATGACCGAGTAGTAGCGAATCTCGATACCCTTCTGGTTGGCACTGTTCCGTGCAGGCGCATTCGCGCGGACGTTGAAACCAAAGACAGGGGCACCGGATGCTTCGGCCAGACCAATATCCGATTCCGTGATCGCGCCAACACCGGAGTGCAACACGCGCACGCGTACTTCTTCGTTGCCGATCTTTTCCATCGCCTGCACGATTGCTTCGGCAGAACCCTGCACGTCTGCCTTCACCACGATCGGCAATTCACTGACGCTTTCGTCAGCCTTGGCATTCGCCATCAACTGTTCAAGCGTCGTGGCCGCACCTGCTGCAGCACGTTTCTCTTTCGCGGCTTTTTCGCGATATTCAGCGATTTCACGAGCCTGCGCGTCGGTTTCAACGACATTCAGAACGTCGCCTGCTTCAGGCGTACCGTTCAGGCCAAGGACCTCGACAGGTACCGAGGGTCCAGCTTCCTGAACACGTTCGCCCTTATCGTTGATCAGCGCACGGACCTTACCGTACTGCTCACCCACAACAAATATGTCACCCTGATGCAATGTTCCATTCTGAATCAGAACGGTAGCAACAGGACCACGGCCGACGTCAAGCTGCGCCTCGATCACGGCACCTTCGGCGGCGCGATCGGGGTTTGCTTTCAGTTCAAGGATTTCAGCCTGCAACGCGATCGCTTCAAGCAGTTCCTCCAAACCCTGACCGGTGATCGCAGAGACCTCAACATCCTGCACATCGCCGGACATCTTTTCAACGATGACCTCGTGCTGGAGCAGGTCGGTGCGCACCTTATCAGGATTCGCTGAGGGCTTGTCGACCTTGTTGATCGCCACAATCATCGGCACTTTCGCGGCTTTCGCGTGGTTGATGGCCTCGATCGTTTGCGGCATGACTGCATCGTCGGCAGCCACAACAAGAACCACGATATCAGTGACCTGCGCACCGCGTGAACGCATTGACGTAAACGCAGCGTGCCCCGGAGTATCAAGGAAAGACAGCACAGCGCCGCTTTCGGTTATCACCTGATAGGCACCGATGTGTTGGGTAATACCGCCTGCTTCGCCGGCGACAACCTTCGCGTTACGGATTGCATCCAGCAAAGATGTCTTACCGTGGTCGACGTGTCCCATAATCGTGATGATCGGCGGGCGCGGCTTGAGATCTTGGGGCTTGTCCTCGATTGAAGTCAGAACGTCTTCGACATCAGCGTCAGACACCCGGACAACCTTGTGGCCAAAGTCTTCAATGATGAGTTCAGCCGTATCTGCGTCAATCGTCTGGTTCTGTGTCGCCATGATGCCATTGTTCATCAATGCCTTCACGACGTCAGCAACACGTTCGGACATGCGGTTGGCAAGCTCGGAAACAGTAATCGCTTCGGGCAGCGACACTTCGCGGAACACCTTTTCACGTTCGGCAGATACACCCATCGCCTTGGCGCGGGCGCGGTCCTGCTTGCGTTTCATTGCAGCCATTGAACGTTGGCGGCCACCTTCGCGGCCAGCCATCGCATCATTCACGGTCAGTTTGCCTGACCGGCGTCCGTCACCGCCACGGCCCGGCTTTGCCTTGGTCGCTTTCTCGCGGTTTTCAGTTGGACGCTCTGTCTTGCGAGGTGCCGCAGACGGGCGCGAAATCTCGGTCTCGCCGGGAGCAGCGGCCGCAGCGGGCGGCGCGTCGGCAACCGCCTTCGCCTTTTCGTCTTCGGCTTTCTTGCGCTCTTCTTCTTCGGCTTTCGCCTTGGCGCGTTCTTCGCGGGCGCGATCTTCGGCTTCTTTGGCCTCCATCTCGGCGCGGCGCTCCTCGCGCTCGACGGCGCGCTCTTTTTCTTCGGCTTCGCGCTTGGCGGCCTCCTCGGCCTCGCGGGCTTTCGCCATCGCAAGGGCCTTCATCCGGCGCGCCAACTCCACATCAGAAATACCAGCCGGCCGCTTGGACGGATCACCGCCTACAGGGCCGGATTTACCACTAGTTGCAGGCTTGGCTGCACCGGGCTTAGGGACCACAACACGCTTGCGTTTGGTTTCCACCACGACGTTCTTGGTCCGCCCATGGCTAAAACTCTGCTTCACGTTGCTGGGACGTGAACCACCAAGGCCAAGTGTCTTTTTACCGTCGTTATCGCTCATTTAGCTTCTTTATCCTTCCCGGAGGCCGTATCGCCCCCGTTCCCTTCGCGCAAACCGCGTAGCTTTGTGGCTTCCTCTACAACACGATCGCTGAGTCTTCCAGTCGCAAGCGCGCCATGTATCACACTTTGCCGCCCAAATGCCAAACCCAATTCGGTTGACGTGAGGCAACCAAAGTATCTGGCCCCCTCGGGCGTCCATAGTTTTGTTTTGCCCCGTTCCGACCCGTCAGAGGCCTGAACCAGAACGCGGACCCGCTCACCACCGGCAAGCCAGCCCTTCACCTTTTCAAATCCGCAGACAGCCCGCCCCGCTTTGCGGGTCAAGGCGATCAGATCAACGGTGCGGCGGGCTAGTTGTCGTTCAACTTCGTCCACCAAACCGTCCGGCACTGTCACGGCCTGCTTGGCCGATCGTGAAAACTGGCCTTTCTTCGCTTCTTCCAGCGCTTTACGGTCAGCGGTCACATAAATACCGCGACCCGGCAGTTTGCCCAGAATATCAGGCACAACCTGATTATCCGGCCCCACAACAAAGCGGATCAGCCCTGCCTTTGGCTGCACTTCGCCCGTGACGATGCACTTGCGTTCGGCATCGTCGCGTTCTTTGTTATGGCCACCACGCGCCATCTGCGATCCAGTCAGAGGCCTGAAATCAGGCCTCCTCCTCCACGGTCAAATCTTCTTCAGTCCCTGTTTCTGCAGCAAGCTCATCGGGATCTACCCAGCCCAGCATCACGCGGGCTGTCATGACCATATCTTGCGCTTCTTCCAGCGACACATCGAACGGTTCCAGTACGCCATCATCCTTCACACGCTCACCATCCACTGTGGTCCAGCCACCGGCAAGTTCCCAGTCAGCACAGGTGGCAAAGTCTTCAAGTGTTTTCACACCGTCATTGCCCAGCGCCTCAAGCATTTGCGGGGTCAGTCCTTCGAAATTCACAAGGCTGTCTTCAACACCCAGCGCGCGGGCCGCTTCCATTGCTTTCTTGGATTCGGCTTCCAGATAGTCGCGCGCACGTGCCTGCAATTCCGCAGCCGTATCGTCGTCGACACCTTCAATCACGATCAGTTCGTCAAGTTCAACATAGGCGACTTCTTCAAGGTTCGTGAACCCTTCTGATACCAGTAGTTGGGCAAAGAACTCGTCCAAATCAAGAGTGTCCATGAACAATTTGGTGCGCAGTTCAAATTCAGCCTGACGACGCTTGCTCTCTTCTTCCTCGGTCATGATGTCGATATCCAGACCTGTCAGTTGCGACGCCAGACGCACGTTCTGACCGCGACGGCCAATGGCCAGAGAAAGCTGTTCTTCTGGAACGACGACTTCGATCTTGCCGGCTTCTTCATCCAGAACCACCTTGGACACTTCGGCGGGCTGCAGCGCGTTTACAAGGAAGGTCGGCATGTCTTCATTCCATGGAATGATGTCGATTTTTTCGCCCTGCAATTCGTTGACAACGGCCTGCACGCGCGAACCACGCATACCAACGCAGGCACCGACAGGGTCGATGGAACTATCGTAAGAAATCACGGCGATCTTCGCGCGCGAACCCGGATCACGGGCCACGGCCTTGATCTCAATGATACCTTCGTAGATTTCGGGCACTTCCATCTTGAACAATTCCGCCATGAATTCAGGCGCGGTGCGGCTCAGGAAAATCTGCGGGCCACGTTGTTCGCGGCGCACTTCCTTGATGTAGCAACGGATACGATCATTCGGGCGGTAAGCCTCGCGACCGATCTTTTCGTTGCGACGCAAGACAGCTTCGCCAGCGCCCACATCAACGATGACATTGCCGTACTCTTCGCGCTTGACTAGCGCATTGATGATCGTGCCGGCACGGTCCTTGAATTCTTCGTACTGCTTGTCACGCTCGGCTTCGCGGACCTTTTGCAGAATAACCTGCTTGGCAGACTGTGCCGCGATACGGCCCAATTCAACAGGCGGCACTTCTTCGATGAACTGCTGCCCGACCTCGGGGTTTTCCATGTACTCTTTGGCTTGCTCTACGGTGAACTCGGCCTGGTAATTTTCAAGGTCTTCATCCTCGACCACGGTACGGACGCGGGTGAAGGTCGCCCTGCCAGTCTTGCGGTCGATGGCCACACGAATGTCCATTTCAGCGCCGTAACGCGACTTGGCCGCACGGGCGAGCGATTCTTCCATCGCCTCGACAACAAGCCCGGGTTCGATATTTTTTTCGCGGGCCACAGCTTCTGCGGTCTGCAAAAGCTCCAACTGGTTGGCGGATGTATATGCCATCTTAAGTGTTCTCCTCGCCATCTATGATGGTTTCGATTTCATCAAACTGGGTCTCGTCGATCTGACCCGCATCCTTGCGTCCACGCAGCACGTCGCGGATCAACTCATCCGTCAGCACCAGCTTGGCATCTGACAGCCATTCGAATTTCAAACCGATCGTACCTTCGGGGATGGTGATCAGCACCTCATTGCCCTCGGTGCCAGCCAACTGCCCTTTAAAGCGGCGGCGGCCATCAATCAGTTCGTCGGTTTCGATCTTGGCTTCAAAGCCTTCCCATTGATCGAAGTCCTTCATCCGCGTCAGAGGGCGGTCGATCCCGGGGCTGGAAACCTCAAGGGTATAAACATCCAGAATCGGGTCTTCGACATCCAGTACAGCGCTAATCGCAGTGGAAATCTGACCACATTCGTCGACTTCAATCTGACCATCAGGACGCTGTACCATAATCTGCAAGATGCTTTCCTTGCCGCTCATCAAGCGGACGCGCACGACCTCAAACCCCATGTCCTCGACGACTGGAGTGATAATCTCGGCTATCCGGCGATCAATCGCCGCTTTCGCGATCAGGTCGTTCATGTCACTCACGCATAAAAAAACGGGCGCGCGGCCCGTTGATGTTTCCCGGTGGGCCTTGGGTTTGGAAGCCAAGGCGCCGCTGTTGATGGTCATATACGCAGAGTTTTCACAAACTGCAAGGGGCAAGCGGGACGAACCACCTGCCCCTTTGATTGTCAGGCCTTTACAGACCCAAAAGCCGGTTCAGTTCAGCCAAAGCGTCATCCGAAAGATCCTGGCCATCTGTCAGTGTCACAAGGCTGGTTTCGATGTCGGCCTCGGCATCAACTGCGTCCGCCTGTGCATCATAATATGCGATCTCTGCATCGGTGATGGCATCTTCATAACCGCCTTCGGGGAACGCGACTGCAATCTCTTCTTCTGTCAGGCTTATCAGGCGCTCATACTCTGCAAGCGCATCTGCTTCGGCGTCGGCAAGTCCGGCATATTCCTGCTGTGCCTGCTGATAGATGTACAGCTTACCGGGCATGCTGTCGGGTGATGCGTTTTCCATCGCACGCGGGTTCGCGTGTGCCGCGTTCAAACCACGTAATTCGCTGGCAATCGCACCGCGTCCATTCCCGTTTCCGTTATTGCCGCGCTCCGCACGATCGGAACGGTCTCTGCCACGGTCGCGGTTACCACCACCACCGTTACCTTTGCCACCTCTTTCAGCATAGGCTGCATCTGTCGAAACGATCACAGCGGCACTGGAAATCGTCGTCAAGGCAAGCGCGACCGCGCCCAGTTTCAAGAAGTTCCGTCCAACTGAGTGAACCATTGTTGCTCCATCCTTATCATGAGCTGTGTCCTGTGTTTAATCTGTAACTGACGCAACTTGCTGACCACTTATCCCTACACAATCGAAGGTGAACAGCGGCAAAACGCTCTATTCATATTCAATTAATACGGCAGGTTATTGCGAGAATTTCACTCTCTGTGGCAGGAACTTACCACGGTTTACAAAAACGCCCCACCTTTCGGCAGGGCGTTTCAGCTTCAATATGACAAGGCTTACGCCACTGACCACCGCTCGGCCATGCGTGCGTTGTCCATCTGCCAGAGGTTCCCCACCGTATCAGGCGTTGCGATGCGGTTGTTCAAGGCCTGCACATAGTTGGCAAACATTGGCAGGATCACGCCGCCATCATCACGCAGGATCTGCTGCATTTCGTGATATTGCTCGCGGCGCTTGTCGCTGTCCAGTTCGGCACGGGCCGACAAAAGCAATTCCTGAAAGCGCGGGTCGTTCCATTGGCTATCGTTCCAAGGCGCACCGGCCTCATAAGCGGTCGAGAACATCCAGTCTTCTGTCGCGCGGCCTGACCAGTAGCTGGCACACCAAGGCTTTTTCAACCAGACGTTGGACCAATACCCATCGGCAGGTTCCTGAACCACATTGATGTTGATCCCGCCCTCAGCCGCAGAGTTCTTGTAAAGAAGTGCTGCGTCAACAGCGCCTTCGAACGCCGCACTGGATGCCGACAGATCAAGGTCGATGCTGTCGAGACCGGCTTCCTTGAGGTAGAACTTGGACTTGTCAGGATCGTAAGCCAGTTGTTCCATATCGCCGTTGTAGTACTGGTTTGCAGGACCGATAGGTGAATCATTGCCCACCTGACCATGACCGAGAAGGATCTTGTCTACCATTTCCTGACGGTTGATGCCGTGTTTCAGTGCGCGCCGTATGTTAACGTCGTCGAAGGGGGCGACCTGTGTCAGCATCGGGAAGATATAGTGCTGGTTACCGGTCAGTTCCTGAATACGCAAAGCCGGGTTGGCGCGCAGCAGGGCTTCGGTTTTGAAGTCGATCCGGTTGATCGCATCAACCTGTCCGGTCAGAATGGCATTGGTCCGCGCGGTATTGTCGTTGATCGCGATATATTCGATCTCGTCAAAGAAGCCTGCACTGTCACCTTTGTAGTGATCAGCATAGCGGGTCGCGACCATACGCACGCCCGGATCAAAGGATTGCACCTGATACAGACCTGTACCGATGCCCTGCGCAATCGCTTCTTCAATCTGGCCTGCAGGATACATCAGCAGGTGATAATCGGACAACAGATATGGCAGATCGGCGTTTCCGGCCGCCAGCGTCAACTGCACCTGATGGTCCGTGATTTTTTTCATTTCGACAATGGCAGAGACAATCGGTTCTGCGGCAGATTTCGCGCCTTCGGCAACGTGCATCTGCAAGGATTCAATCACATCGTCCGCGCCAAACGCCTTGCCGTTGTGGAAGGTCACGCCCCGACGCAGGTTGAATGTCCAGGTCTTTGCATCTGGGGTCGCATCCCAGCTTTCAGCCAATTCGCCCTTCAATGACCCGTCTGGCCCAATTTCGGTCAGGCTGTCGAATACTGCGCCCTGTGCCGATGCGATCATGAACAGGTCGGAATGTGTGCGGCCGTCCCAGCTATCGGATGTGTTGGCACCCGACATGCCTGCCGTCAGCTTTCCACCACGCGTCTGTGCCCGCAAAGGCATACCTGACAGGCTTAGCACGCCTGCGGCAACACCTGTTTTCAATAGGCCGCGTCTACTAATTCCATGCATATTTTCGTTCTCCCTAGTTGTTACTTCAGGCGCTGCACACCCGATTGATTTGTCACTGAAGTGACCGATTCGTGTTACATCTTATCAACTGCTGCATCACCGAGGTTATCAACTCCGCGTTCCGCAAGAAGATTAGTCAGCCAGTCAGGGTCCATTTCGGGAACAGACGACAGCAAAAGATCGGTATAGGCATGATGTGGCGGCTTGAACATCTCGGTCTTCGGTCCTTGTTCCACCACACGCCCGTCTTTCATCACCACCACCTCATCTGCAATCGCGCGGACTGTCGCCAGATCGTGTGTGATAAACATATACGTAAGGGACAGTTTATCCTGCAAGCGCGCCAACAGTCGCAGAATACCCTCTGCAACCAGTTGATCCAGCGCCGACGTGACCTCGTCGCAAAT